>NZ_JAELTU010000648.1 GCF_016429015.1 Rhizobium sp. ASV20 | reverse complement strand
GGCTTGACTTGTACAAACTGTGAGTTGGAATAGTATAGTTTGAATAAGATTTGGATCTAACAGCATTCAGGCGATTCAATACCCATGTGTCTGCTTTGTTCCCTAGCGATGCCTGGCTTCGACAACAGTACGTCAATGTCAACCTCCATTACTTGAAAACTGCTCACATGTTCAGAATGATTGGCGACATAGAGAATCTGATAGATAAATATGGAGAAGAAAGCCGTGTGCAAAGTCTTATTGAGTCCAAATAAAATATCTAGACACACCAGAGATACCATCTATTCTAATACCCGTATTTCTAGTCTAATAACACACATCACTAAAGTTACAAAAAGAAGAAAGAACCAAAACGAAAGTAAAACAGTTACTCGGCGGATTTTGAAGTCTTGGTGCGCAGCTTCATGAGCACATACACAAG
>NZ_JAELTU010000647.1 GCF_016429015.1 Rhizobium sp. ASV20 | reverse complement strand
GAATAGTGCCCTTGGCGTCTTGTCCACAGCGGGGCCAGGTGTTGCTTTGTAGGGAAGGAGCGACGGACAGTAGCCCCTCCTTCCCCCGCACTTGCCTTTCCCACCAGCTGGCGGCCAGCCACTCACCAGTCGCCGCCAGCTGGCACGGGGTGGCAAAGGTGTGTGGCACTTCTCCAGTAGCTTAAAGTTGGCACTGTGTTTGGCGCTGTTTTGGGTGCTTTTGCCTGTGCGCTTGCTTGGGTTCGTTTGGCAGGAAGGAACTCCCAATTCCCTGTCTCTTCTTGGCGACAGCTGGTTGGCTACCTCACCTTTTAGCTCCCAGAATAGGGACAGGCGAGTGCGTACCTCACCTATCAGGCTTGGCTTAGCCGTGCACTTGCAGGTCGACTCTGGTTGGCTTCTCAAGGCTTCAACCCACCAC
>NZ_JAELTU010000646.1 GCF_016429015.1 Rhizobium sp. ASV20 | reverse complement strand
GATGTGTATAAGAGACAGGCAAATAATAAGGCGATGTGATCGCCGTCAAAGATTGTGATGGTACTGTTATTTATTACGACATTGCAAATAGGGATTATGCTGGATGCCTTTGCAAATTGTACCGCTAAGTCTTGTGCAATCGCTTGGGAGGACTGACAACCGTCCTTCTTGCACCTGACCAGACCGGAGCTGCGACAGATGCTTCGAACCGCTCTCGCCGGCCCAAAACGATGGCGTTTTGCGTCCTGGGCTCTAACCTCGTAATCCACCTCTAAGAAAGCGGTTCTGTCTTTGGAAATCGTCTCAGTAAGTATGAGCTCGAGTCGCCCTCCGAAGCACTGCTCAATGGTCTGAACTACTCGATCTGGAACGCAACATTTCTTTGGCCGAGGTTGCACAAACGAGGTAGGATCGTAGAGGA
>NZ_JAELTU010000645.1 GCF_016429015.1 Rhizobium sp. ASV20 | reverse complement strand
GCATTCCATCTTTCCATGTATCCGGCTTAACCCCCAAACGCCACTCGGGACCACCCACTCAGTAGCGGAATCGCCCGAAAGGAAATTCATCTGCGGGATATAGAGAATGCCATCTCTGGCAAATGAAATGCCTCGAGCGGGTGCGGGGGTTAAGAAGAGGATTGGATGACTGTACTCGCTAAAAGCAGAAGGAGAAAAAAGGGAGCACATTTTTACAGCCTGTTTAGAAAACACAAGAATCAGCAATCCAAATTCCCTTGACAAAGTAAAAACGAAACAAAAAAGACAAAAAGTTTCATATCGTATATTTTACGCACAGCGTCCTAGCCCTACGTGCTCAGACAAAGCTACTGGTTTCCAATTTCTCATAACCTGGAAACAGCGGGAAGACGCGAAAATAAGAAGGGCAAAAAAGGGAAGGG
>NZ_JAELTU010000644.1 GCF_016429015.1 Rhizobium sp. ASV20 | reverse complement strand
CAATCATGCTGCCCGCGATTGTGCCGTTCATGATGATGTTAATGGAACACGGCCGCTCAAGTTCAGAAGCCTCTACGCCAATGTTTGCAAAGTACCGCGTAACAAACGGTCCTCGACGATTCCTGGAGAAAAAAGCGCTGGCAGTGCTGTTGGGGCCGTAGAGTCTGTTTATGAGACGTGCGACGTCATCCCGAATCTGCTCAGGAGACTTGTCCCAGAATTCGAGCGCAGGATATGTGTAGCCAAAATCCTGTATAGACTGAGCGGAATCTGGAGTGTGGTATTCCCCCTCTGACCGGCGAAAAGGCTCCAGAGGAGACCGCGGCGTGATGGTTGCACCCGACGGCGTGGAAAATCGGCCTTTTCCTTGATAACTTTGTGACATACTACCTATCTCTGGTTTGATTGCTTGCCAGTAGGCC
>NZ_JAELTU010000643.1 GCF_016429015.1 Rhizobium sp. ASV20 | reverse complement strand
GGGTGAGCTCCGGAGCTTCCACATCCCATCATCCATCCATCCATCCATCCCATACGAGCTCTCTAATCAGTTAGCCGTTTTCCTCATCAGCGAAAAAGAAATCCTATCAAGCGAGGGCAAAACATTTCACATAGACATCCCCCGCGCATTCCAAGCATCACGTGTTGCCAGCGTCATAATGTCCGTACCGGTGTCCCATTACCTCAGCAATGTCTGGAAGGACGGCCTCTTCGGTAAGCTTTCGGAAAATTGGTGCAAAACGGGAGAAAAAAGACCAAGCCTAATACTGGGAATTTTCTAGATGGCAAGGTTGCCTTTGTAACGGGAGGCAATGGCACCATCTGCAGCATGCAGACAAGGGCGCTGGTCCGGTTGGGTGCCAATGCATGCATTATTGGCCGCAATGTCGAAAAGACGGAAAA
>NZ_JAELTU010000642.1 GCF_016429015.1 Rhizobium sp. ASV20 | reverse complement strand
CTCTGACCAGATCGAAAGAAGGTCTGTTGACGATTTCATCAACTCGGAAGAGCCCATCGCACTCGAAAGGCTGATTTGCAACATTGGATCAAACGGATGTGAAGCAACGTCGGCTGATCCCGGAGTGGTTATTGCGTCGCCAAGTAGAAATGATCCACCTTGTAAGGCCCGTTCAGATGATAGTACTGTATCACAACGCTGACTGGTACAGACTATTACACTTGGACTCGAGACAGTGCCTTGGTGTTCAAGTATCTCGTTGACAGGTTTACGCACCAGTATGACGCTGAGCTACAGACTCTGATTGAGGAGTACATTGTTGGCCAAGCAAAGCTGCAAGGTGTATCTAATCCGTCAGGCTCTTTCTCAGACGGCGAAGGGTTGGGCGAGCCGAAATTTGAGGCTGACCTGACTCCGTATAC
>NZ_JAELTU010000641.1 GCF_016429015.1 Rhizobium sp. ASV20 | reverse complement strand
ATAAATATCCGCGCAGATGCACTCCAGGGATCATCGCTTAAGCTGCCGCATTGCCCTCAGCAACCCAACGGCGCAGAATTGCGGGCTCTCCAGGTTCTTGATGTCTTCACGGCCAATTGCTCGCATCCACAAGTGCACGTTTCCTCACCGTCTAATTTATGTTACATCGTCCAAAGCCGGCTTCCTTGCTAGACACACCTAAAATGACGTTTAGACACTCATTGTTTGGGCCGTTGGGCTTGGCTCGGCTACCAGTCGCGTGCTTTTGGCCGGGGAGAAAGTTGTCTTGTCGTGGGACTCTTGCGGGACTCTTGCGGGACTTGATGTAAAAACGTGCAGTACATTTGATGATTCTGTTGGACCGTATGGCGAACGGAGCTAAAGTCCC
This sequence comes from Rhizobium sp. ASV20, assembly GCF_016429015.1. Lineage (GTDB taxonomy): Bacteria > Pseudomonadota > Alphaproteobacteria > Rhizobiales > Rhizobiaceae > Rhizobium. The sequence goes on along the minus strand of NZ_JAELTU010000641.1, from coordinate 34 downwards.
CGTTCAAACGGTAAATACGTCTGGTGTTCTTCCC
>NZ_JAELTU010000066.1 GCF_016429015.1 Rhizobium sp. ASV20 | reverse complement strand
GCTCTCTTCGATCAGCTCTACCGGATCGAGATTTCCGGCCTGGATCAGCATCGATAACTGCGCGATCGACTTGCCGAGATGGTTCTGCGTCATGAAATCATTCTCCCTCCGCCGGTAGGTCTTGCGCGGCGCACCGACGTTTGCGTCCTCTCGCGAAGACATACGCTACGGCCATTGCGGTCGACAAGAGCTGCCTCGCTGCGGTCGCCGCTTCGCGATGACACGAACGTCTCAAGGCATTAGGCGTCCAACGATGTCAGTGTGCCGGCGCCGGCTCCTCCTCCGCTGCGTTCTGCTTGTGGTGATCTGCAGCCAGCAGCATGTAGACGGCAGGCACAACGAAGAGCGTGAACAGTGTACCGATGGCAAGACCGGTAGCGATCACCAGGCCCATGTTGAAGCGGGCGGCAGCACCCGCGCCCGTCGCCAGGATCAGTGGCACCACGCCCAGAACCATGGCGCCTGTCGTCATCAGGATCGGACGCAAGCGGATGCCGCACGCGCCTTCGATGGCTTCGCGCTTGGTCTTACCTTCTGCCTGCAGGGTATTCGCCACTTCGACGATCAGAATGCCGTGCTTGCTGATCAGCCCCATCAAAGTCACCAGACCGACCTGCGTATAGATGTTCATCGTCGCGCCACCGATGCCCAAGCTGATGAAGGCGAGCGCACCTGCGATCGACATCGGCACGGACACGAGAATGATCAGCGGATCGCGGAAGCTGTTGAATTGTGCCGACAGCGCAAGGAACACGATGATCAGCGCGAGCGCGAACGTCGTCGCCATGCCGCTCGATTCCTGGACGTACTGACGCGACTGGCCACCGTAGTCGACGGAGTAACCCTGCGGCAGGGTGCGCGCCGCGATCGATTTCAGAGTGTTCAGCGCATCGCCAACGGCGACGCCAGGTGCCGGCACGCCGGCGATCGTGGCCGAATTCAATTGCTGGAAGTGCGCGACTGAGCGCGGAGTTGCCTGGAGTTTTGCCGTCGCAATCGCCGAAAGCGGGATCTTCGAGCCGTTCACATTGGCAATCGGATAATTCAGGATCTGATCGATGGTCTGGCGCGAGCGTTGCGCCACCTGTGGAATGACCTGATAGGAACGGTTGTCGATGCTGAAATAGTTGACATACCCACCGCCCAGCATGGCGGCGAGCGCCGAGCCGACATTATTCATGGACAGGCCAAGCGCCGACGCCTTGCTACGATCGATCTGGATCGAATATTGCGGATTATCGACGTAGAGATCCTTCATGATAAAGATGAACTGGCCGGATTTCTGCGCTTCCTGCAGGAAGGAGCTGGACACTTCATTGAGTTGGTCGAAGCCGCCGGTGCTGCCGATGGCGAATTGCACGGGCAAACCGCTGGCGCCGGGCAGCGGCGGTATCTGAAACACCACGGACTGTCCGCCGGCGATCTGCGCCAGGTCGGCCTGCACCAGTGGCTGCAATTGATCCGCTGTTCTGGTGCGCTGATCCCATGGTTTCAGCACCATGCCTTCGAAAGAGGTCCCCGGCACCTCGACCTGCAGCGTCTTGTCCGTCTCGGGGAAACTGCGGAAGATCTTGGTGACCTGATCGGAGCTGAGCAGCTTTTGCTGAAGCGTCGCATTGGGGGGATTGGTTACCTGCGCGGCGAGGAAGCCCTGGTCCTCATTGGGAGCCAGTTCGCTCTTTGCGCTGGTGTAGAGGAAATAGATGCTGCCAAGCACGATTGCCGCAAAGACCAGCGCCACAGGCACCGTGTTCAGGCTGCCATGCAGCATGCGGACGTAGGGCCGATGGATCTCCGAGAAGCGCCGGTCGATGAAATCGGATACACGCTCTTCCCAGCCGCTACGATCGGTGAGATGCGGCTTCAGGATGCGCGAACACATCATCGGCGTCAGCGTCAATGCTATGATCATGGAAACCGTAACGGCGCCGACCAGCGTGAAGGCGAACTCCGTAAACAGCGCGCCGGTCAGGCCGCCCTGGAAACCGATGGGCACATAGACGGCGATCAGCACGACGGTCATGGCCAGGATCGGCCCGACCAGTTCATGCGCCGCGTCCAGCGCCGCCCTCATGGGCGTTGATCCCTCCTCGATATGACGATTGACATTCTCCACTACGATGATGGCGTCGTCGACCACGAGACCGATCGCCAGAACGAGGGCAAGCAGTGTCAGAAGATTGATCGAGAAGCCGAAGATCAGCATCATCGCGAATGTGCCCACCAGCGACAACGGGATGGCGACGATGGGAATGGCGACCGAACGTGGCGAGCCGAGGAAGGCGAAGACCACGAAAATCACGATGACCAGCGCTTCGACAAGGCTCTTCACGACCTCGTTGATCGACGTCGTGACGAAGGTGCTGGAATCATAGACAATGTAGCCCTCGAGCCCCTGCGGCAATTGTGCCTGGATGTCTGGAAATACCGCACGTACACCCGCGATCACGTCGAGCAGATTGGCCGTCGGCGCGATCTGGATGCCCATGAACACGCCGTCCTGCCCATCGAATCCGATCTGGACGTCAGGATTTTGAGAGCCGAGCGCGACGGTGGCGACATCCTTGAGGCGGACGATCGAGGTGCCGATCTGCTTGACGACCATCTCTCTGAACTCGTCGGCCGAATGCAGATCGGTCTGCGCCGTCAGCACGGTTTGCGTCATCTGGCTGCGCGTGGTGCCGATACCGGAGATATAGTTGTTGCTTGCAAGTGCCGTCCACACATCACCGGCCGTCAGGCCGTAGGCAGCAAGCTTGTCCGGCTGCAACCATGCTCTCAGCGCGAAAGTTCGCGCACCAAGGATTTCCGCCGTCTGAACCCCGTTGACCGCCTGCAGTTTCGGCTGAACCACGCGTGTGAGGTAGTCGGTGATCTGGTTGCTGGCGAGAACATCGCTGCGGAAGCCGATATACATGGCATCGATCGATTGGCCGATCGAGACCGACATGATGGGCTGCTGCGTGCCCGTCGGCAGCTGATTGAGGACCGAGGATACTTTCGCATTGATTTCCGTCATGGCCGCGTCGGCACTGTAGTTGAGCCGCAGGTTGACGGTGATGACCGACGTACCGCTGGTGCTCGACGAGGTCATGTAATCGATACCGTTCGCCTGCGCGATGGCATTTTCCAGCGGTGTCGTGATGAAGCCCGCGATGACGTCAGGCGCTGCACCGGAATAGGTCGTCGTTACTGTCACGACGGCATTCTGGGTTTGCGGATACTGACGCACCGTCAGCGAGCGGAACGACTGGTAGCCGATCACGATGATCAACGCGCTCACGACAAGCGCGAGAACGGGGCGTCGGATGAAGATATCGGTGATATTCATCGTCACACCTCAATTGGGATTTGCCGGTGCCGCGTTGGGATCGTTCGACGGCTGCACCGCATTGTTGATGATGACAGGCGAGCCGTTGTTGAGTTTCAGCTGGCCGGCGGTCACGACCACCTCGCCCGCATTCAGCCCCTTGGTCACAGAAATCTGGTCACCACGGGCTTGCCCCGTGCTGACGAATTTCTGATTGGCGACGTGCTGCGGCTTTCCATCCGGCCCGTTGCCCTTGTCGGTCACCACATAGACGACATTGCCGTACGGGTTGATCGTGACGGCGGTCTGCGGCAGAGAAATGTAATCCTTAGGCTCGCCAACAACCACGACCACGTTGCCGAACATGCCGGGCAACAGCTTGCGATCGGGATTGGGGAACGTCGCGCGGATGGTGATATTGCGACTCTGGCTATCCACCAGCGGACTGATTGCCGTAATCTTGCCGTCGAATGTCTGGCTGCCATAGGCATCGACCGTGGCCGTCACCGCCTGCCCGGCCTTCAACTGCGACAGGGCTTGCTGCGGCATTGAAAAGTCAAACTGGATCGGATCGAGCGACTGCAAGGTCACGACCGCGGTTCCCGCCGACAGATACTGACCGAGACTGACCAGCCTGATGCCGAGGTGGCCGTCGAAGGGGGCGCGGATCGAATATTGATCGATCAGCGCTTGCTGCGATGCGACCTGCGCCTGTGCCGCCTTCCAGTTCGCCAGATCGCTGTCGACCTGGCTTTGCGCAATGGTGTTCGCCTTGATCAGCCTGGAATCGCGGTCATAAGCAATCTGGGCGTTCGCCATCGTCGCCTTGTACTGCTCCAGCGTCGCGATCTGCTGGTCAGCGAGCAGCTGCACGATAAGATCGCCCTTCTTGACGTCCTGCCCATCCTCGAAACCGATCTTCTGGACGATGCCCGGGACTTGCGCCGAAAGGTTGGCGCCTTCAACGGCATTAAAGCTGCCGATGGACTGCAGCGTCGTCTGCCATGGGCTCATCGCCGCGGTAATTGTCGAGACTGTCTGTGGCGGCGATTTGAGATTCGCCAGATAGGCCGCAATCATGCGGTTCTTGAATGCCTGGAAGCCGAAGATCCCGCCTAGGATCAGGCCTATGATGATCAGCATGATGATCATGCGTTTTATCATGACGACAGACTCTACTTTTCAGGGATGGATCGATAGAAAATTCGATAGCGCGGACTCCGGCGCATATTAAGGAGAATGCCTGTGGGAACGCCTGGACGCCGATGCCATGTCGCTTGCGTGCAGGCTCTGCATGACAGTCAAAGAGCATGTGGAGTGGTGTGGCTGCCCAGACAAGGGCTGCAACGGCGAGCCACACTGTCCAACGGGGTCGACTGCGTACCCGTCTCGATCATTCTCGCGCAAGCCGGACCAGTCAAACCTCATTGGCGAGCCTCCATTCCGATTGCGCACGAGTGCGGCGATCCGGGCAAGATAACCGATTTGCGCTGCTCGGGCCATATCGAAGAATATGGAGCGGGCGCAGCTGTTTCGCCAGTGCTTATATAGTGGTTTTGCCTGCCTCTAAAGACCGTGCGGCTTTTACGCGCATGCGCCCTCTCGCGGGCTGACGGTCGCGTCCCGACATTGGCATGGTCAGTTTTGTGATTTCAACGGCAGCTACCCGAGTTTGGGCGGCATTCTCGTTACCTCTGCGGAACGACGGTTCTATGGCTCATCCGGCAATGCTCGCGACAAACGCTCGCTCAAGATCGGCTATCAGATCCTCGACATCTTCAAGCCCGATCTGCAACCGGACCAGTGGCCCTTCCTGTGGCGGCCTCAGGATCCGGCGGTCACCAAGATCCACGGCAAGGGCCAGACTCTGATATCCACCCCAGGAGTAGCCGAGACCGAAAAGGGATAGTCCGTCGAGAAACTTCTGCGCTCTCGAACTGAAATCCCCCTGGCCTTTGGTCGCAAGCACGAATGAGAGGACGCCACCCGCTCCCTTGAAATCGCGCTTCCAGATTTCATGACCGGGAAAGCTCTCCAACGCCGGAAAAAGAACGCGTCCGACATCACGTCGCTGCTCTAGCCACCTCGCCACCGCCAAGGCATTTGCCTGATGCCGCTCCAGTCGGATGCCCATCGTGCGGAGACCGCGAAGAACTTGATAGGCGTCGTCAGGCGTTCCGCATAGCCCGAGTGCTCCATTGGCATGTTTCAATTGCCGCCAATGCTTGGCATTGGCGGAGATAGTCCCCATCAGTACGTCCGCATGACCCGCCGGATATTTCGTCGAAGCTTGAATGGAAACATCGACGCCGAAATCCAAGGGTTTGAAATAGAGCGGCGTCGCCCAGGTATTGTCCATGGTCACCACAGCATCGTGCCGGTGCGCCACTTCGGCAATTGCCGGAATATCCTGTATCTCGAACGTATTCGATCCAGGTGCCTCCGTGTGCACAAGCCTGGTGTTGTCGCGGAACAAAGTCTCGATATCAGCGCCTATGGCCGGATCGTAGTATTCGACGTCAATACCGAACCGCGCAAGCATCGTATCGCAGAAATGCCGGACGTTGCCGTAAACCGAATCGACAACGAGCGCATGGTCGCCGGGCGAGAGATAGGCGAGGAGTGCGATGGTGACCGCAGCAAGTCCGGAGGGCACGAGGATCGTGCCGGCCGCTCCCTCCAGCTCGTTGATCGCATTGCAGAGCGCGTCGGTGGTCGGCGTCCCACGCGTCGCATAGGTATATTTCTGACCGTGCAGAGCCATCGTTTGCGCGTCCGGAAACAGAACGGTCGAAGCATGCACGGTGGGCGGATTGATGAAGCCATGATAATCGAACGGATCATACCCCGCCCGAACGAGCTGCGTGTTGGGGCCATTTGCGCTCGGACGATCGTTTATCTCGCTCACGCAATCTCCCCCGCTTCCGCAGTTGACAGATACCGCTCGCCGGTATCGGGCAAGACTGCGACGATGACCTTGCCGGTATTTTCCGGTCTCGCCGCGAGTTGCGTCGCCACCCAGAGAACAGCACCCGACGATGTTCCGGCAAATATTCCTTCTTCGGCAGCAAGGGCTCGCGCCGTTGCCCGCGCGTCGGCGGTATTGAGCGCGATCACCTCGTCGGCAATTGTCGTGTCGAAATTGCGCGGTAGCTGCTCGGCCGGTACCTCGCTCACTTTATGAACACCGTCGATCTCATCCGGATACGGATTTTCCTCCGTCGGCAACGATTCCAGCGCGGGTTCTGCAATGATGATTTTTATATCCGGTTTCTTCGATCGCAGAAATTTTCCGGCGCCCGAGATCGTGCCACCGGTGCCGACGCCACCGACAAATATGTCCACGGCACCCTCCGTATCACGCCAGATTTCGGGGCCGGTCGTCTCGAAATGGGTGCGCGGATTGACCGGATTGGCGAGCTGATCCGTGAAAAATGCGGTCGGATTTTCATCCCGCACACGGGCGGTGATCTTGTCCAGCGCCTCCGGATCCAGAAAGAACTCATTCTTCACGATGACAAGCTCGGCGCCGAACAGACGAAGCAGCTTCACCTTGTCCTCGCTGATATTGTCACTCAGGTAGAATTTCGTTCGGTAGCCGCGCGAGGCGGCGACGGCAGCAAATCCAATCCCCGTATTGCCGCTTGTGACATCGACAAGCAGATCGCCAGGACGGATCTTGCCCGCCTCCTCGGCATCCCGGATGATCCCCCAGGCAATCCGGTCCTTTATGCTGCCGGCGGGATTGAAATATTCAACCTTGGCAAGGATACGGGCGCCGAGGCGACGATTCTTGCGGTAATTGTGCAGCTCCAGCAGCGGCGTATTGCCGATAAGCTCCGAGAAACTATTGTATATTCTCGTCATTCAACTCTCCTCTTGTCGAACAGGACGATCCGAAAGCAGCGCTCGGATAGGCTCACGCTCCGCAGATGGCATGCACGAGCAGGAGGAACGATACGAACACCATCAGGCCCGCCAGCAGGTGTTGAACGGTCGGCCAGAAGCGCCGGCCCGTTGCCGCAGCAGGCCTTGTCGCAAGGGAGGCGAGATAGAGAACAGTGTCCATGAAAGCTCCAGACAAGGGCGCCTGCTCATTGCCAGTTTGAGGCAAGGGGCCAGCGCGACTACATAATTCCTATTTTGATATTATCTATAAAATTAGTGCATTAAAGGAATGATTTTTCCCACAATCACGGCCCTCTTAAATTGAACATGCTGGGAAGACGCCGTACCGGAGACGGAATGATCCGCCGGTTTCAGGGTTGCTGCAGGATCGACCTTCCAAGATCTGCCGGACGTTCCACTGTCTGGTGAAAAAGCCCGGCGAGACCTTCATCCGAGTCCTCAGCTTGGGGCGTAAAGTCCCGCCCCATGGGCTGCCCGGTCCAGCTCCTCCCGGAAATCCGGATGTGCCAGCGAGATCAGCGCCTTTGCCCGCTCGGCCACGGATTTTCCTTTGAGATTGACCCATCCATATTCGGTGACAACGATGTGCGTGTCGTTGCGCGATGTCGTCACCGGCCCCGACAGAGCCGGAACGATGCGTGATAACGTCCCCTTCGCCGCCGTCGAATGACAGGCGATGATCGATCGTCCCCCACGCGAGGCATAAGCGCCGCGTACGAAATCCACCTGACCACCCGATGCGCTGAACTGTCTTCCGTTGACGAACTCCGAGTTGCAGGCTCCGCTAAGGTCTATCTGCATGGTGGCATTGACCGACACAGCCCGGTCGTTGCGGGAAATCACGAAAGGATTGTTCACATAGTCGACGGGATGGGCTTCGATATTCGGATTATTGTCCAGAAAATCGTAGAGAGCCTGATCCCCCAGCGCGAATGTGAAGATCGAACGTCCGACATGGGTCTGCTTGCGGCTGTTGTCGACCACGCCGGCCTTGATCAGATTAGCAAGGCCGGTGGTCATCATTTCGGTGTGGATGCCGACATGGCGATGGTGCGAGAGCCGCGAGCAAACCGCATCCGGCAAGGCGCCGATACCCATCTGCAGGCAATCGCCGTCCTCCACGAGACCAGCAACGATCGCACCGATGGCATCGTCAACTTCGTTGCGCGGCGCCACCGGCAGGATCGGCAAGCCGACATCATTCTCGACAACTGCCGCCACACTCGATAGCGGGATCATGCAGTCGCCGCGCACATAGGGCATCTTCGCATTGACTTCGAGGATGATCCGGATTCCCGGTTTCCGCGACACCGTCAGCGCATAATCGGTACTGGCGCCGAGGCTGAAATTGCCCTCGGCATCCATGGGCGAAACGGTTGCGATCAGGGCATCGACCCCGACATGCTCAACCAGCGCACGCGGCACCTGGCTGAAGTGACAGGGGACCAGATCGACAGCCGGCAATGCCTCGACCAGTCGCCTCTTGTCCAGTGCGCGCTCCACTCCGCCGTGGAAATAACTTACGGGAATGATGGTGTCTCGCAGGTCGAAATCGAATACACTTGTACCCGCGACGCCAGTACAAAGCAGATAATGCAGTTGCACCTTGTCTATGGCCCGTGCCCGGGCCTGTTCGGCCAAAGCCGCAAGAATGGCCGGCGGCTGTCCGGCAGCGATCGGCATTGCTACCTTCGCGCCTGACGGGATCAAAGCGACGGCCTCCTTTGCAGACCGCAGGCGTTCACGATACAGCGTCTGATGGATACTGGTCATTGGGCCCTCCTCCCAATGCCATTTCAGAGCAAAACGTCACCGATTGCAATGGGGCGGCTCCAGACGCTCTCCGCAGGCCGCTCGCCGGCAGCAGGAAGGGTGCGTTTGTGCGGGGAGCGATAATGATAGTGGCAAAAAAGACGGCCGCCATCGAGCGACCGTCTTCCCGTGAGCTTGCTGTTTTCGGTTCGGCAGAAGGCCGTCATTGCGCTTAGAACTTCATACCGACATTGAGCTTGAAGGTATGGTCGGTGCTGTTGCGCGCGACCTGACCGGTATAGGAAGCACTGATGGCCGCGTTCTGCGAAAGAGCGAAGTCGAGACCTGCTTCCAAGGCCAGTGAATCTCTGGCGATCGGCGCACCGTCAATGCCGAAACTCGCACCCGATTTGAAAGCAAACTCGGAATTTGGCGTCACGTCGCCGTAAGCATGCTTCCAGCCAACCATCCCGCGTGCCTTCACCTTGGCATCGGCAAGGGGAATATCGGTGGATGCGCGCAGGCCGAGTGTCGTGAAGGTAGCATTGGTCGCGTTTCCGTCGCTCGAGAGTGCGGCAATCGTTCCCCCCGTTTCCGAGAAACCGTCGCTCTTCAGGTGAACATAGGCGAGGTTGGCGAAGGGTTCGAAAGCGACATCGCTAAGATTGACCTTGTAGCCGAGTTCCGCAAAGGCCTGGGTCGTGCGGGCATCGTAGTCGGCGGAAAGCGTCTCATTGAAAGCCGGGAAAACGACGTGACGTTTGGTGTTCAGGCTGTGCGCCGAATAGAAGACACCGGTCCTGAAGCCGATCGCATCCCACTGCGATCCACCATAGAGACCGAAGTGGTAGTTATCGCTGGAGCCGGACGAGGAGCGTGCGTCGACGTCGAAGCTGGTGTTGCTGTATCCGCCGACCAAGCCGAAACGCCATGTTCCGGCTGCCGCATCGGCGCCAACGAGAAATCCTCCCGTCGAGTGATCTATGCCCGCAGCATATCCCTCGCCGTCCGCCTTGCTTTTCGAGCCGAAGGCTTCACTCCAGATAGCAATGCCTTCGGTGCTGCCGGCGGCCTGATGCATGCCTTTTTCGTCGTAGGTCGTCACCATTGACGATGAAGCACCGACGTTGTCGAAAGCAGAGCGGATGCGGTTGCTGACGGTGTCGCGCAGATAGGCGCTATCGGTTATGAACGTGCCTTTGACGCTGGCATGGATTTCGCCGGACAGGGCGTTTCCATAGGGGCGCAGGTAACGGTAGAAGCCGATGCCGTCGGTGCCGGTTGTACCGATCTCCTCTCGGTTCAGGATGTAGAGCGACCATCCGTCCTTGGTTTGGCCGAATGACAGGCCTTCGACTTCCTGGTCCCCTTCAATCTTGAGATTTCCCAGGACCTCGACCTGGCCAGTGGCGAGGTTGGCGCGGTAAATCGTTTTCGAGTCGTTGTCGGTGGAGAAATACATCCAGCCATCGAGGATCTTGCCGCCTTGGGCCTGATCGATGGTCTGCGACAGCGGGATATACTTCTTGAACGTCCAATCGGAAAGATTGTAGACGGCGATCTCCGTGGCATTGTCGTAAGCCATGCCGTATCCGACGCCATTTTTGGCGTCAACAGCCACCCAGCTGGCAATATCCTGCTTCCCATGCGGCGGGTTCAGCGCGAAGGCCTGTCCGGTAAAGCTGAGGTCGCTTGCATTGTAGATCGCAAAGACCGGCGTGTTGTATTTGGCACCCGTAACCGGATCGCGTCGGCTGGAATCCAGGGATATATAGAGCAGGCCATTGGCGTAATCGATGTCGCCGATATGGTTGAGGCCCTTGGGAGCCACGGCAGACGGGTTTGCCAAAGCAGCAGCAATGGCCGAAGACGTCTTCAGGCTGGTCTCGAAATTTGCATTGGTTTTATCCAGCGCATTCGTACCGGAAAAATACCAGTTCGTTCCGTCCGTCGTCACCCCCTGCCCGCGATAAGGGATCGGATTGTCGGTGAAGCTTCGCTTTTCGACCATGATCCAAGGCTCGGCAGCGCGAGCTGGAGCCGATACCAGGCACGCAAGGCTCGACAGCAAAATGAGCGAGGTCGCGACGGCTTCCCGTCGCGGAGCTATCCGGACCTTCGATTGGCGTGGGCGTTCTTCGATCTTGAGCGGCATTTCTGGGCTTCCTCTTCATGAATTTTGAATAGCCGCACGAATGCCTCCGATGCAGGAAAGATCGGCGGCGCGACATACAGCGATAGGGGGAGACGACCCGTCTGATGTCGGGCCGGGAGATGTGATCCAGTCGCCTCAAAGCATGCGTTGATGGCGTACTATGGAGGTTTTTCTGGCTTGCCCCGGTGAACAGGGCGAAGCTCTATTTGGCTATCAACTCGCCAGTCTCTTAAATATTGATTTTAGTATATTCCTATCTCCGCACGTATTATCTGAATTTATTATTATAATTCTCGAATTTATTTTCGTATTTCTATGTAACTAAAGCTCTTGCTGAAAATATATTCAGCACGCAGGTCTGGCGCTCATTGACGTGTCCGTAAAACGCATGTTCAATAATCGGATAAATAAAAGAGTGAAGTGACAATAATATGAATAGTATGAAGAATGAGGGCGCGCTGTTGAAAACATTGATGGGCGCTCCCCGCATGGAGGGATCTGCGGGCATCAGCCTTCATGGCAGAGTGCTCAACGAGATTGGCCAAAGCATCGTACGCGGCGATTTTCTGCCAGGCGACCAGCTGCCTAATGCGGATGATTGGAGCGCCTCCTATGGCGTCAGCCGCACTGTCCTTCGCGAGGCGATCAAGGTTCTCGCCGGCAAGGGCATGGTGGAATCGAGACCGAGGACGGGAACCCGCGTGCGGCCTCGCAAAGACTGGAATTTCCTTGATCCCGATGTGCTGGTGTGGCGCTATGGATCGAGAACCACGATCGAAGAAGCGCGCTCCTTGTTTGAGCTGCGACGCGCGATCGAACCGACGGCAGGCGCCTTGGCGGCACAGCGTGCGACTGAGCAGCAAGTCGCCGAACTGCGGTCTTTGCTCATCGAAATGGAGAAAGCCGGCGACGATGGCGAACGCTTTGCCATACCGGATCTCGCCTTCCATCAGGCCATCCTGCGCATGTCCGGTAACGAGCTCATCGGCTCGCTTGCCGCCTTGACCGAAACGGCGCTGGTCATCAGCTTCCGGCTTACCGACGACAATCCGCACGGCCAGCATCATTCCCTGCCACTGCATCGAAACGTGGTGGAGAGCATTGCGGCGCGAGATCCTGATGCTACAAGCAAAGCCTTGATTACGCTGCTCGATCAGGCAGAGGAAGATGTGAGGTCCGCATTGGCGGCGCGGGTGGCTCGGAGGGGATGAACCCACCCTTCCCGGCACAGCGATGGCGAGTACCCGGCTGGTGTGCCGCTACCCGAAACCGAATCATAGATAAGTCGCCAATTTGCCAGGCCCTTGGCCAGCCTGGATATATTGTTGACCAGGGCACGCGGTTTCGGTGAGGGCGGCCATCTGCGCGCCCCTTGTGAGCGATCCTTATTTCGGGGGCGCTCCTTTTGTCTTCGCCTCTTTTGCAAGTACGCTTTCAATCATGCGCAGGAGCCCCTTCAATTCCGGTTCCCGCACCTGAGCAGCCGCTTCGCTTGGAGAGAACCATTGGAGCCGCCGCTGACCATGCTCCGGAAATTGCGCACTCATGGAACTGACTTCAAGAAGATGGACCTGCACCATCGACGGCACGGTTGTTCCGGTATCGAGCGATTTCAGATAGGTATAGTAGCCGAAATTCTTCTTTCTGGCTTTTCCCTTGACCCCAGCTTCCTCCCATGCCTCACGCTCGGCGACCTGATGCGGTAACTTCCTGTCCATAGGCCACCCCTTGGGAATGACCCATCGGCCACTTTCGCGCGACGTGATCAACAGAACTTCCACATCCTGGCTGGCGGATCGCCGCCTGTAGCAGATAGCGGCATATTGCTCGATTGCCTGGCCATTGAAGAGCTTGTCTGCCTCGCCCGCCAGCTGCCTGAGATAAGTCTTCCTCGTCATCTATTTGCAATCATCGCTGCCTGCACAACCGATCGTGTCTCGCGCATGTCTCGCAAGGGCGATGGATGATGACCTCCCGATATCATGGGCTTTTCGGTAGCCGCCATTTATTCCTCCCTTAACATTCGCTGTCCGACCTTGATCGGGCAGCCCATTCAGAATGCGCCAAACTCATTAGCCGACTATGTTTTACCCACTTGATGCTCTTTGCAAGAGGCATTGTCATATAAACGTTTTGATAAAAATATTTCCTTTTTATAACAAGATGATAGCGATTCCATCGCCTTGTCATGGAGAGCCGAGAGCTAACCGCCCCTGACGGAATCACGCCAGACCAGATCGGCCTGCAACGTCAGCGATCGCCCATCTGCAACCCCGCCTTGCGATAGCCAAGCCACGGCCTCGCGCGCGATTGCGCCTATAGGCTGAGCAAACGTCGTCAGTCGATAGGATGACCAGGATGCTTGCTCGATATCATCGAAGCCGACGATGCAAAGCTGCTGTGGAATGGAAAGCGAAAATTGATGCCGGGCGGCGTCCATCAGGCCGCACGCCAGCAAATCGGTGGCACAAAAGACGGCATCGGGGCGTTCCTTCCTGGTCAGCAAACGCTGCGCCACGACCCGGCCGGCCTCGTATCCAGTCGAACCGTGCCGCTCTACGATCACATCCAGCCCATGCTCCCTCGCCGCAGCGATGAAACCCTCTTCGCGCGCCATGAGGCTCGGCGTTCCGGCCTCCGAGTTCGCAAAGGCAAGCCTTGAGCAGCCGGCCCGTATGAATGCCGTCACGACGCGACCGGCAACCTCCCAATCGTCGAGATTGATGTGGAGCGCGCCCGACTGATCCTCATTGCGGTTGATGAGGACGAGACGCTGGCCGCTTCGCAGGCACAGCTCCGTGATCGACTTGTCGGGTAGTCCCGAAAGGATCACGGACGCATCCGCCCGATATCGGATCGCTTGCTCGAGAGCCCTGTTGACGCTGCCATCGGAGCGGTCCGTATTGATCAGCATCGCGACCTTTCCCGCGAGCTGCAGCTGCAAAGTCAATTCACGCAGCAAGGTCGATCGATACGGCGTCGCCACGTCCGAAACGATCAGACAGACGATGCCGCTCTCATTGCGCATCAATCCGCGCGCAAGATGATTGACCTGATATCCAAGCTCCTCTGCCGCTTGCAGAACTTTTTGCCGGGTTGCGTCCGATACGCTGGCACCCGGCGTGAAGGCCCGCGACACAGCCGAGCGTGAGACGCCCGCCCGTCGCGCCACTTCATCCGCGCTGACAAAATCTCGCTGCGACACAGTTTCCTCCCCTGTTGCATCGGAGTTCATCATGATTTGCAAGCGCGTGCAATATGTCGATCATATCACTTTTGTGAATCTTTTATGACAAGTATGGTTGACAAGCCAGAACAACCAATGCAGCATTTGCACACGCTTGCAAAAGCGCTCGGCGTGGAGGCGCCGCAAAAGCAGGAGGACATCATGAAATTCGTCAATTTGGCTGCGGCAACTCTTGCCGCGGGGATATCTCTTATTGCCTGGTCGGCACATGCGGCTGGCGATCTCAACGTAATCTGCTCGGCAGATCCCGAGGTCTGCGACCTGATGAAAGGCCTTTTCGAAAAGCAGAGCGACATCAAGGTCAACATGGTCCGGCTTTCGGCCGGTGAAACCTATGCCAAGATCCGCGCGGAAGCACGCAATCCGAAGACGGACATCTGGTGGGCCGGGACCGGCGATCCTCATCTGCAGGCAGCCGCCGAGGGTCTTACCCTCGAATACAAATCTCCGCTCTTCGACCAGTTGCAGGACTGGGCCAAGAAGCAGGCGGAAAGTGCCAATTTCCGCACCGTTGGCGTTTATGCCGGTGCGCTCGGCTGGGGCTACAACACCGATATCCTGAAGAAGAAGGGGCTGAAGGAACCCAAGTGCTGGGCCGATCTGCTTGATCCGTCCTACAAGGGTGAAATCCAGATCGCCAATCCGAATTCATCCGGAACATCTTACAATACCCTTGCGACACTCGTGCAGATCATGGGTGAAGACAAGGCTTTCGACTATCTCTCCAAGCTGAATGCGAACGTGTCGCAATACACTAAATCCGGCTCTGCTCCCGTGAAGGCGGCGGCTCGCGGTGAATCGACCATCGGCATCGTCTTCATGCACGACGCGGTTGCTCAGACGGTCGAAGGCTTTCCGATCAAGGCGGTCGCGCCATGCGAAGGCACCGGCTACGAGATCGGCTCCATGTCGATCATCAAGGGTGCCAGAAATCTCGAGAATGCCGAGAAATGGTATGATTGGGCACTCAGCGCCGATGCGCAGTCGCACATGAAGGATGCGAAATCCTATCAGCTTCCCTCCAACAAATCGGCGGCAGTTCCAAAGGAAGCGCCAAAGTTCGAGGACATCAAGCTGATCGACTACGACTTCAAGAAATACGGCGATCCCACCGTCCGCAAGGCTCTGCTTGCCCGTTGGGACAAGGAAATCGGCGCAAAGGCCAATTGATCGTCTGCCTTCATCCGTGCGGACCGGGGTCGATCGAACCCGGCCCGCACCTTGCATAAACTCTGCTGAACAGGATGCTCGTCCGACCATGACCCATAGCAAACGCCGGCTGGATCTTGCGCTCATCTTCGGCACGGCCGCCGTGATACTACTCCCATGGTATCGCATCGAAGGCGGCTTCTTCGGCCTTGGCTGGCTGAGCAGCTTTCCGAGCGACCCCTCCACAGCGCCCGGAATCCTGGAAATCTTCAGCTTTGGCCGATGGTGGCTCGCGATCGCCGTCGGGCTTTTCCTGCTCGGCGGCGTCGCGCGCTTCATCGAGAACCCCATGCGACGCGGCACGCTCATGGCCTGGGCCGGTGCATTGGGCTTTCTCTTTCTTGCGCTGCAGGGACTGGCGATCACCTCTTCTGGCTGGACCTGGACAATCGGCGAAAAGCTTTTTGGCGCACTTGCGGATGGTCAACCGGCCATGGGCGCTGGCGCGATCACACTCGGCATTGTCTTCGTACTGCTCTTTTCCTTCGGTCTTGCGGAACGCGGGATCATGAAAGGCGACGCCTTCGTCGTCAGTGCCATTACCCTGCTGATCGTCCTGGTCGCGATCTTCGTCTTCTATCCTGTTGGCAGCATGTTCGTCGGCGCCTTCCAGTCCTTCGACGGATCGTTCAATCCAGACGGCTTCATCACCAACATCCAGGATCCTTCTCTTTGGAGCCTCAGTTGCCTCACGGGTGGCGATCGCTGTGGTCTTGCCTGGCGCACTCTATGGCTTGCCATCATGACGGCCAGCGGCTCGACATTGCTCGGCCTGTGTTTCGCCCTCGTCGCGACCCGCACGCAATTCCCCTTCAAGAAGGGATTGCGCCTTCTGACGATCCTGCCGATCATTACGCCACCCTTCGTGGTCGGGCTGGCTCTGACCCTGCTCTTCGGCCGCGCGGGTGTCGTGACCGAAGCCTTCGCTTCTCTCTTCGGCACAGAGCCTGGCCGTTGGCTCTATGGGCTGACCGGAATCTGGATCGCGCAGGTACTGTCCTTCACCCCGATTTCGTTTCTCGTCCTGATTGGCGTCGTCGAAGGCGTCAGCCCGTCCATGGAAGAGGCCTCGCAGACGCTGCGCGCCAACCGCTGGCGCACCTTCTGGCGCGTGTCCTTGCCGCTGATGAAACCGGGGCTGGCAAACGCATTTCTGATCGGCTTCATCGAGAGCATGGCCGATTTCGGCAATCCGATGGTTCTGGGCGGCAGCCACGGCGTGCTGTCGACCGAGATATTCTTCAGCGTTGTCGGCGCGCAGAACGATCCGTCTCGCGCAGCCGTCCTCGCAATGGTCCTTCTGGTCTTCACCTTGAGCGCCTTCCTCGCGCAACGCCTCTGGCTGCAGGGCAAAAGTTTTGCGACCGTCACCGGCAAGGGCGATTCCGGCGCGCACATCGCGTTACCGCGCGGCCTTTCCATTGCAGTTCATGCGCTCGTCATTCCGTGGATGATATTCACCATCGTCGTCTACGTCATGATCGTCTTCGGCGGCTTCGTGCGTACCTGGGGCCTCGACAACACGCTGACCGTCGAGCACTACGTCAAGGCCTTCTCGATCGGGCTGCGCGACGATGGCGGCATCGCCTGGACCGGGGTTGCCTGGAACTCTTTCTGGACAACGATGGAAATTGCGCTGATTTCGGCGCCGCTGACGGCCGCAGTCGGCCTGCTGACGGCCTATCTGATCGTGCGACAGAAATTCGTCGGTCGCGGCCTGTTCGAATTCGCGCTGATGATGAGCTTCGCCATCCCCGGCACGGTCATCGGCATCAGCTATATCATGGCGTTCAACCTGCCGCCGCTCGAAATGACGGGCACTGCACTGATCCTCGTTGCCTGCTTCGTCTTCCGCAATATGCCGGTCGGCGTTCGCGGCGGTGTCGCCGCCATGAGCCAGCTCGACAAGAGCCTCGACGAGGCATCCCTGACGCTCCGCGCCGACAGCCTGCGAACGATCCGCAAGGTGATTCTGCCGCTGCTGCGACCAGCCATCAACGCCGCGCTGGTCTATTCCTTCGTGCGTGCCATCACCTCGATCAGCGCCGTCATATTCCTCGTCAGCGCTCAGTACAACATGTCCACCGCCTACATCGTCGGCCTCGTCGAGAATGGCGAATACGGGGTCGCGATCGCTTATTCCTCGGCCCTCATCGTCGTGATGATAGCTGTTATTGCCGGCTTCCAGCTGCTGGTCGGAGAGCGGCGGCTGCGGCGGGTGAACCGCGTCGCAACGCACACTTCGGCATCAGCATCCGCATCCCTTGCTCAGGAGAAAACCGCATGAACCTGAAAGCTCCCGGTTCCGTCGTCTTCGAGAATGTCCGAAAGACCTTTGGTGCTTTCAACGCAATTCCGGACCTGTCGCTCACCATCGAACCCGGAACGCTCGTAACCTTGCTCGGCCCCTCCGGCTGCGGCAAGACCACGACGCTCCGCATGCTCGCCGGTCTCGAACATCCTTCGGCGGGGCGCATTCTCATCGGCGGCAAGGATGTCACCATGTTGCCGGCCAATGAGCGCGATGTCTCGATGGTTTTCCAGAGCTACGCGCTCTTCCCGCATATGACCTCACTCGACAACGTCGCCTACGGCCTCGAATCCTCCGGCATGAAGCGCAAGGAAGCACGTGAGAAGGCGGAGGAAGCACTGAAGCTCGTTGGCCTGGCGGGAATGGGTCCTCGCCTTCCTGCAGAATTGTCCGGCGGCCAGCAGCAGCGCGTCGCCGTTGCCCGCGCGCTCGTTGTCGAACCTCAGGTTCTGCTGCTCGACGAGCCTCTTTCCAATCTCGACGCCCGTCTTCGCCGGCGTGTCAGAACCGAGATCCGCGAGCTGCAACAGCGCCTCGGCTTTACCGCCGTCTACGTGACCCATGACCAGGACGAGGCGCTGGCCGTTTCGGACCGTATCATCGTCATGAAGGATGGCGGCATCGCCCAGCAAGGTGCGCCGCGCGAACTCTATGACACCCCCGCCTCGGCTTTCATCGCCGACTTCATGGGGGAAGCCAATGTCATGCCCTGCGACGTCATCGGCGTCGATGGCGATAGCGCGATGATCTCAGTCGAGGGCCTCCGCCATCGGGTTGCCGGCCGGTCGATCAAGCCCGGTCCAGCGCAGCTCGCCGTCCGGCCGAATGCGATTACGCTGTCGCCGAAAACGGCAGAAGCATCTTTCCATGGCCGGATCACACATTCCGCTTATCTCGGCGATCATGTCGAATATGAAGTGCAGACCGGAGCCGGTTCGCTTTTCGTAGTCGATGCGACGGTCGACGCCGCACTCCCCCCTCATACGGATGTCATGATCTCGTTCAAGGATCGCGGCATCGCCATTATCGGCGGCTGAACGCCGTCAATCATTCGACCATGAAGGACCATTGCATGACATCCCCCATTCTTGCCGACCTCGACGCACGCCTGGCGCTCGCTGAAGCCATGGGTCGCGAAGCCGGAAAGCTCGCCCTCGATTATTTCAAGCGCCGCGAGACCCTCGTCATCGAGACCAAGCGCGACCTCCAGGATGTCGTTTCGATCGCCGACCGCGAAGTGGAAAACCTGATCCGCAGCCGCATTCACAAAGCCCATCCTGCCGACAGCATTCTCGGCGAGGAATACGGCCTGGAAGGCGGAACCTCCGGCTTTACCTGGGTCGTCGATCCGATCGACGGCACAAGTCCCTTCGTCAACGGCATGCCAAACTGGTGTGTCTCCATTGCCGTATTGCACGATGGCGTTCCGGTTATCGGCGTCATCTCGGCGCCCTGCCACGACGAGCATTATGTGGCCGCGCTCGGCAAGGGCGCTACGCTGAACGGCAAGGCGCTGCAGCTGGATTCGACGCGAAACATCCGCAACGCCCTGACGGGCATCGGCGCCAACAACCATGTGTCACCAGCTTTCGTTGCCAACATGGTCCAACAGATCCTTGAGGCCGAGGGCAATTTCATTCGCAACGGATCGGGTGCCCTGATGCTCGCCTATGTCGCAGCCGGCCGGCTCGTCGGCTACTACGAACCCTATATGCACGCGTGGGATTGCCTCGCCGGCTATTGCCTCGTCAAGGAAGCCGGCGGCTGGTATCACCCCTTCCCAACCGAAGGTGAGCGGTTGACAAAGGGATCCGTCGTCCTTGCCGCCGGCCCCGGCGCGATCGACGATCTCAGACGGATTGCCGGCGTATAAATTCATCGATCAAGAGTGACATGCCGGGCGCGTGACGGGTCCGGTATTTTCCCTCCCGGATGAAAGACAAGGCTGATGGTCAAGTCTCAGCCATCGTCTCGACCGTTCGACGCCGGTGTCAAAAGGCTTTCAGAGCCGCCGACCGGGAAGGTGATGCAGCAGAGACTGGCAGGCGCGCATCATATGCGCGGTCAGAAAATCTGCCGCTTTTTCCGCATCGCCTGCCCGACACAGAGCCAATAGCTGGCGATGTTCACGATCCGCCGTTTCCAGACCGCGTGACAAAGTCAGCTGGATCCGCAAGTAGCGTTCCAGCCGGTCGTTGATGGACCGGATGGTACTGACAAGATAAGGCCTTTGCGCGTCTTCATAGAGACAGCTGTGGAATTGCCAGTTCAATTCCGACCAGCGCGCCACATCCGCCTCCTGCGCGAAGGCATCGCAGTAGGCCTGCGCCTTATCAAAGGTCTTTTCCGTCATGAAAGGAATGGAGAGCTTGAGAGCGCTGGCTTCCAGAATAGCCCGCACCTCGAAGATCTGCACGATTTCCGGTTCGGAAACGGTGGTGACGATCGCACCCTTGTTGCGATGGAACTCGACCAGCCCCTCGGCCTCAAGCCTCTTCAGCGCCTCGCGAACCGGAATCTTGCTGACATTGAAGAGCCGCGCAACATCGTCCTGCCGGATGGGCTCCCCCTCGTCGAGTGAACCGTCAGCGATGGAATCTCGGATGAATTTCAGGATCACATCGGACGTGCTTGGTGCCTTACCCAAATTGGGGATCTGATCAATGTTGAGCGGCATTCAGTCGTCGTTCCCGGGATAAGACGCAAGGTTGGCAGGGGATTGGAGTTCGCAATCCCCCCTAAATACAGTGATCTCGTTCGGCGACGCAAGAGCGCATGCCGCCTGCGCAACTAACGGAACTCCTGGCATTTTCCCCCACTCAATAGCGCTTGACGCCCATCGCAAATCGTATACGTTATCCGAAATTTCAAGATAACGTATACGATCTTGAGTATCAAGGGAGGAACACCAAATGTCGGCTCTTCGGGCAGCAACCGTTCGTACCTCTCTCTCCGTATTCGAAAGGGGCTGAAGCGGAAATGCGCACATCGAAAGTCGTCCATGTCGTCAGCTGTCATGCCGAAGGAGAAGTCGGCGACGTGATCGTCGGTGGAGTTGCTCCCCCTCCCGGCGCCACCGTCTGGGAACAGTCACGCTGGATCGCTGAAGACGAGACCCTGCGGAATTTCGTGCTCAACGAACCGCGCGGCGGTGTCTTCCGACATGTAAACCTGCTGGTTCCGCCGAAGGATCCCAAGGCACAGATGGCCTGGATCATCATGGAACCGGCGGATACGCCACCCATGTCCGGCTCGAACTCGATCTGCGTATCGACCGTTCTGCTCGACACAGGCATCATCCCCATGCAGGAGCCGATCACCCGCATGGTGCTGGAGGCGCCGGGCGGTCTGATCGAAGTCAAGGCGGAATGCAGTAACGGCAAGGCCGAACGCATTCATGTGCGCAACGTACCGTCCTTCGCTGACAAGCTCGACGCCAAGCTCGAAGTGGAAGGCATCGGCACCATCACGGTGGATACCGCTTATGGCGGCGACAGCTTCGTGCTCGTGGACGCAGCTTCGCTCGGCCTCAGCCTGCAGCCGGATCAGGCCCGCGATATTGCCCGCCTGGGCGTGAAGATCA
The DNA here is from genome assembly GCF_016429015.1 of Rhizobium sp. ASV20. Classification (GTDB taxonomy): domain Bacteria; phylum Pseudomonadota; class Alphaproteobacteria; order Rhizobiales; family Rhizobiaceae; genus Rhizobium. The sequence goes on along the minus strand of NZ_JAELTU010000066.1, from coordinate 15,175 downwards.
CCCAGGCCGCCAATGAGCAACTGGGCTTCAGCCACCCCGTCAACGACTGGAACCACATTTCCTTCTGCCAGATCACCGATCCGGTTCGCATGAAAGATGGTGTCCTCTGGGGCAAGAACGCCGTGGCCATACGCCCGGGCAAGATCGACCGCTCGCCGACCGGCACGGGATGTTCTGCCCGCATGGCCGTTCTGCATGCGAAAGGTCAGATGAAGGTCGGGGACAAGTTCGTCGGCACATCGCTTATCGACACGGAATTCCATTGCAGCATCGACAGCGCTGTCGATCTCAATGGCAAATCCGCCATCAGCCCGATCATTTCCGGGCGCGCCTGGATCGTAGGCACCCACCAGTTGATGGTGGATCCCGACGATCCATTCCCGGCCGGATATCGCTTGTCGGACACCTGGCCGATGGATCTCTAAAACAAAAACTGCCTCATCGCGGGGAGCGCATTCGGAGGGATGCCTTCCCCGCGACTAGAAACAAACGCAAATCATCGGGAGGATAAACATGCGTACTTCATGGAAGTCGACCGTTTCGGCCGCATCTCTGCTCATTGCTCTTTCGCTGCCGGGCTTCGCCATCGCCGATGAGCCGGTCACGGGCGGCACGCTGCGGATTCTCGCCACTGGCGAGCCTGATCATATCGACCCTGCGCTGGCAGGCATGGTGAACACCAACAATCTGCTGCGCGCCATATCGCGGCAGCTGATCAGCTACGAAGCGTCAAACGACCCGGATGTTGCGATCAAACCGGTCGGCGATCTCGCAACAGAAGTCCCGCAGCCTACGGACAACGGGCTGACCTATACATTCAAGCTGCGCCAGGGCTCCATGTGGAATGCGCCTTCCGGCGCGCGCCAGATCACCTCGGCAGACGTGAAGCGTGGCTTCAAGCGACTTTGCAATCCACACATGCAAGCGTCCACGCTGACCTATTTCACAGCGCTCATCTCCGGCCTTAGCGAATTCTGCGACGGCTTTGCCAAGGTTCCGCCGACTGCCGCCGACATGAAGAAATATGCGGAAGAAAACGACGTGAAGGGCATCGAGACGCCAGACGATCAGACCGTCGTCTTCAAGCTCAAGGAGCGCGCCGGCGACTTCATCTATATGCTTTCGCTGCCGATGCCGGCTCCGGCACCGATCGAGGTGCTCGACTATCTTCCTGACAGCCCTGAATACCGCACGCATTTTGTCGGCAGCGGCCCCTATACAATCGGCGAATACACGCCCGACACCAGCTTGAAGCTGGTACGCAATCCCGCCTGGAAGGCGGAAAGCGATCCGTTGCGCAAGGCCTATGTGGACAACATAGATATCACCATGGGACTGCAGGCCGACGCCATCATGCAGCAGTTGCAATCGGGCGATGCCGACCTTGCCTATGACATCAACGTCCCCACAGCCATCCTGGCGACGCTTGCCGCCAACAACGACGAAAAGCTGACGGCACTTTCGGCCGGCAACACGAACTTCCTGTTCATCAACACCGTTTCCGACAACAACAAGGGTGCCCTCAAAGACATTCGCGTCCGCAAGGCGCTGGAATATGCGATCGACAAGGCCGCGATCGTCCAGCAATGGGGGGGCCCGAAGGTAGCGGAACCCGCCACCGGCATTTTTGGACTTGGCGTCCTCGGGCATCACAAATTCGACCTTTATCCCTCGCCTGAATCCAAGGGCGATCCGGAAAAGGCCAAGGCCCTGCTTGCCGAGGCTGGCTTCCCGAACGGCATCACGCTGAAAATGCCCTACCGCAACAAGGATCTGGAAGTGGCGACCGCCGCCACCATTCAGGCCAGTATGGCACGTGCAGGCATCAAGCTTGAACTCGCGCCGGTAACCGCCGCCGACTACTATTCGAAGTTCATGACCAATCCGGTGAACACGAAGAACGGCACCTGGGACATCGCGCCTGTGGGCTGGACGCCGGACTGGGTCGGCGGCGCTGCGCGCTCCGTCTTCCAGCCGCAGTTCACCTTCAACGGCACGCATCAGACCTACAACTACACCGACTACAACAACCCGAAGGCCAACGAAACAGCCGCAAAGGCAATCAACGCGACGACGCCGGAGGAAACCGGAAAGTTGTGGGCTGAGGTCGACGAGATGGTCATGGCAGACGCGCCGGTGGTTCCGCTGATCGCCAACAAGAACCCGCGCTATCGCAGCGAAGCGGTGAAGAACTTCCAGCCCTATGCTCTGGGCGTGGAAGGCGACTGGACGAACCTCTGGATCGAACGCTGATCCGGCATCTTCGTGCATGGCGCCGCGGCCCGGCTGCGGCGCCTGAACGCAACCTCGATTAAAGTGCGAGTTTACCCTTGACCATATTGGAGGCAAAGGGACTGACGGTCGATATCCCGACCGAGGATGGCGTCGTACATGCCGTGCGCAACGTCTCCTTTTCGATCAGGCCCGGTTCGATTTTCGGCATTGCAGGCGAATCCGGCTCCGGAAAGAGCGTGCTGACACAAGCCGTCATGGGTCTTCTGCCCAATGCCGACATACGCGGCGAGGTCTGGTTCGAGGGCCGCAACCTCCTCAGCCTGCCGCAATCGGACATGCGCCGCCTGCGGGGCGGGCGCATCGGTATGGTGTTTCAGGATCCGCTATCGAGCCTGCATCCCTTCTACACGATCGGATCGCAGATCGCTGAGGTCCTGCATACACATGAGGCGATCGACCGCGACGCCGCCCGGGCTCGCGTGATCGACATGCTCGGCAAGGTCGGCATCCCCTCGCCGGCCGAACGCTTCGACAGCTATCCGCACCAGTTTTCAGGCGGGATGCGCCAGCGTGTCATGATCGCCATGGCACTTATCCTCAACCCTGCGCTCATCATTGCCGACGAGCCGACGACCGCGCTCGATGTCACCGTTCAAGCCCAGATCATCGATCTGCTCGACACCATGCGGCGCGATTTCGGCACGACGATTATCCTGATCACGCATGATCTCGGCCTGCTGTCGAGCGTCGCCGACGACGTCATGGTCATGTATGCCGGCAATCGGCTTGAATACGGTCCCGCCCGCCATGTGTTCCGCTCGCCGGCCCATCCCTATACGGCAGGGCTGTTGCGATCGACGCCGGCAAGCTACGCGCCGGGCGCGCAACTGGTTCCGATCAAGGGACGGCCGCCGAGCCTGCTTTCCACACCGACCGGATGCATCTTCGCCCCACGCTGCAGTGAACAGGTTGCCGATTGCACGAAGAAGCGCCCACCCTTGCGCGTCTACAGCGATGGCGTCGAATCCCTCTGTCTGCTGGAACCGAAGACTGTACCGCCTTCGCTCGCCGGGGCGGTCGAGACGATTGAAGCCAAGACCACGAGCTCCGAACAGATCGCCAAGATTGAAGACGTCCGCCTGACCTATCATGTCGGCAGCTTCTTCGGGCAAAAGCGCACCCTCGAAGTTCTCAAAGGCATCGATCTCACGATTGCACGCGGCGAAACCGTCGGCCTGGTCGGCGAAAGCGGTTGCGGAAAATCCACGCTGGCGCGCATTGTCGCCGGGCTGACACCGGCGACCTCGGGCAAGATCAACGTGCTTGGCCACGACATGAGCCATCTCAAGGGCCGCGAATGGCGTGAGATGCGCCGGCAGATCCAGCTCGTCTTTCAGGACCCCTTCGGCTCCCTCAATCCGCGCCGCCGCGTTGGCGCGATCATCGGCGATCCCTTCCGTCTGCACGGTGTCGCATCAGGAGAGGAACGCCGCGAAAAGGTGCGGCATCTGATGGAGATGGTCGGCCTCAACCCCGAACACTATAACCGCTTTCCGGCCGAATTCTCCGGCGGTCAGCGCCAGAGGATCGGCATTGCCCGCGCCCTGGCCCTCAACCCGGCGCTCGTCATCTGCGACGAGCCCGTCTCGGCTCTCGACGTATCGATCCAGGCGCAGGTTCTCAACCTGCTCAAGGAGCTGCAGCAGGAGCTGGGTTTGACCTATCTGTTCATTTCGCACGATCTCTCCGTCGTGCGCCACATCTGCGACAGGATCGCCGTCATGCAAGGCGGCAAGATCGTCGAGCTGGCCACGGCCGAGCGGCTCTTCGCCGATCCGCAGCATCCCTATACCCGCACATTGTTATCCGCATCAAAAACACTTTCCATCGCCGACGACGGAGCGCGCCCGAGGTCGTTGATCGAGACGAGACAGGTGACAGCATGAACGACGTCGCGACATCAGATCCTTCGACGCAGACGGACGTGGTACAGCGCGGCTCACTCGAGCTGACGCTGCGCCGCCTACGGCGTGACACGGCGAGCATGATCGCCCTTTGCGTCATTCTGGCCGTCGTCGTGCTTGCGCTCATCGCGCCGTGGATCGCCACGCTGACCGGGCACTCGCCCATCGAGCAGTTCCGAGATATCGGCCTCTCACCGGCGGGCATCCCGGTCGGCCCGGGCGCGCAATTCTGGCTCGGCACGGACCAACTGGGCCGCGATGTGCTGGTTCGGCTCGCCTACGGCGCCCGCATCTCCTTGCTGGTCGGGGTATTCGCCTCCGCACTGGCATCGACGATCGCCGTGATCGTCGGCACGACGGCCGGTTACCATGGCGGCCTGACCGATATCGTGCTCAGCCGGCTGATGGACCTTGTCATGAGCGTTCCATTCCTGCTCTGCGCCCTCGCACTCGTATCAGCCTTCGGCCCCAGCCTGACGCTCAGCGTCTGCGTCATCGTCTTCTTCAGCTGGGCTCCAATGGCGCGCGTCATCCGTGGTCAGGTAATCTCGCTGCGCAAGCAGGATTTCATACAGGCAAGCCGTTCGCTCGGCGCGGGGCCACTCTCGATCATGGTCGTCGACATCCTGCCCAACCTGGCAGCTCCCATCATCGTCTACACCACCATGCAGATCCCGAGCTCGATCGTCTTCGAGGCAACTCTGTCGTTTCTCGGCATGGGGATCGTGCCGCCGACGCCGAGCTGGGGCGGAATGCTGGCGGATGCATCGTCCAATTCCCTCTACCTCGTCGCCTGGTGGCTGGTCTTCGTGCCCGGCACGGCGCTTCTGCTGACGACGCTTGCCTTCAACATCCTCGGTGACGGTCTGCGCGACGCGCTCGATCCGAAGAGCGCACGCACCGTCCGTCGTTTCAGGCTGCAATCCAAAGGAGCGTCCAAGCGATGATCCGATTTCTTACCCAGCGCCTGATCTTTGGCGCGGGCGTCCTTCTGATGCTCTCCGCCTTCGTGTTCTTCCTGTTCTTCGTCGCGCCCGGCGACCCCGCCCGCATGATCGCCGGCGACAAAGCGACCGAAAGCCAGCTCGAACAGATCCGCAAGAATCTCGGCGTCGATCGGCCGATCATCGTGCAATACGGCGCCTTCATGCAGAAGGCACTGTCGGGCGACCTCGGATTTTCCTACCGCAACCAGCAGCCGGTCGCGCCGATCATCGTCCGACGGATTCCCGTGACCTTATCTCTCGTGCTGGGTGGCGCGCTGCTCTGGCTCGCCATTGGCATCCCGATGGGGATCATGTCGGCTCGATACGCCGGCGGCCTGCGCGACCGCATCGGGCAAGCCTTCATCCTCGTGGGGTTGAGCTTTCCGACCTTCGTACTCGGCATGATGTCGCTCTACCTCCTCTACTTCATGCCCAAGCAGGCAGGGTTCACCCTGTTCCCTCCCGGCGGATACAAGGCGCTGACAACACAGCCGCTGCTCTGGGCATGGCATCTCGTCCTACCCTGGACCACGCTCGCGTTGACCATGGCAGCGGTCTATGCCCGGCTGACACGCGGCCAGATGCTCGATGTCATGGGTGAGGATTATATCCGTACTGCCCGCGCAAAGGGCCTCAGCGAACGACGCGTGGTCTGGAAGCATGGTCTGCGTGCGGTTCTGACGCCGCTTGTCACCCAGCTCGGCGCCGACATCGCCATGCTGCTCGGCGGCGTCATCATCATCGAGCAGGTCTATGGACTGCAGGGCGTGGGGGCGCTTGCAGTTCAGGCTGTCGCCAATCAGGACCGCCCAATCATCATCGGTGTCGTATTGCTCGGCGGAGTATTCATTGTCATATCGAATATCATCGTCGACCTCTTCTATGTGTTGCTCGACCCCCGCGTACGCTGAGAGACCATCATGATCATTTCCGAATATACCATCCCCGGCATGCATATCCGCGATCACGTCATTGCGGTTCCACTCGACTGGTCCGACCCCACCGGCCAGTCGATCGAATTTTTCGCACGTGAGGTCGTCGATCCGGTCCGCAAGAACGAATCCCTGCCGGTTCTCTGCTTCCTGCAGGGAGGTCCTGGCGGCAAGTCGCCGCGTCCGACGCGTGGCGGCCCGTCGTGGCTCGCCGAGGCCCTGAAAACGCATCGTGTCATCCTGCCGGATCAACGCGGCACCGGGCGCTCGACGCCGGTGGACACTGCAACGATAAGCCAGCTCGACGGTGAAGCGGGTGGCGACTATCTTGCATGCTTCCGCGCCGATTCCATCATCAAGGATCTGGAACATTTCCGCAAAACGGTGCTTGGCGGCCGGCGCTGGCAGACGCTTGGCCAAAGCTATGGCGGTTTTCTCACCTTCACCTATCTCAGCCAGGCGCCTGAAGGCCTATCTGCTTGCTATATCGCCGGCGGCATTCCCAGCCTCCAACCCAGCGCCGACGAAGTCTACCGTCATACCTATCCTCGGGTGCGCGCCAAAAATGCCTCCTACTACAAGCGCTATCCGAACGATGTCGCACTCGTCGGCAAGCTTGCTGATTTCATCGATAGCAACGATGTCCGTCTGCCCGACGGCGACCGGCTGACGGTGCGCCGCCTCCAGACCGTCGGCCTCGATTTCGGCATGGCGCATGGCTTCGAGAATATCCATTGGCTGGTGGACGAAGCCTTTGCCGACAGGAAGCAAGACAGGCTTACAGACCATTTTCTGGCCTCGGTGATGAACTTGACCTCCTATCATGGCGGCCCGCTCTTTGCAGCCATTCATGAGGCGATCTATGGCGAGGGCAACGGTACGACGGCCTGGTCAGCCGAACGGTTGCGGGCCGGCTTCCCCGAATTCGATCCGGCTGCTCGGCCTTTGCTGTTTACCGGCGAGATGATCTATCCATGGATGTTTGAGGAAATTTCCTCCCTCAAGCCGTTCAGGGCGGCTGCCGAAGCGCTGGCCCAGCGACCGCGCCACAGCGCGCTCTATGATCGCGATCGTCTCGCCGCCAACGAAATCCCGATCGCTGCGGCGATCTATCATGACGACATGTATGTCGACGCCGGCCTTTCGCTGCAAACCGCGCGCGCCGTCGGCAATCTGGATTTCTGGATCACCAATGAATTCGAGCATGACGGCATTCGCCAGTCGGCATCGGTGCTTGAACGGCTGACCGCACTTGTCGTTGAAAAAGGCGGGCCGCTTGCAGCGGAATGATTGTGGGGATGACGATGAGCAAGACTGAAAATTCCGGCAAGCTTGCCAATGTACGCACATGGCTTGGGAAGGCGAAGCTGGACGGACTGATCGTGCCGCGAACGGACGCCCATCAAAGCGAAGTCACGGCGGAGCATGACAATTGCCTGGAATATATCAGCGGCTTCACCGGCTCAGCCGGCATGGCGCTCGTGCAGCCGGAGCGGGCACTGATCTTCGTCGATGGGCGCTATCAGGTGCAGGTGCGCAATGAGGTAGATCTATCCGCCTTTGCCGTGCACCATCTCCATGACGATCCGCTTGATCTGTGGCTGAAACGTCATGGGAAGCCGGGCTGGCGGATCGGCATTCATACGCTGCTGATCAGCGGCGCCCTCTATGAAAGGCTTCTGGCGGGATGCAAGGCAGCGGGCGTCGAGCTGATCGCGCTCGATGCCGATCCCTTCGACGACATATGGGTTGACCGCCCGCCTCGCCCGGTCGGCCTCATCCGCGCAATGCCGCCTGCAGTTTCCGGCGAGACATCGGCCAGCAAGCGTGGCCGGATCACGAGCAAGCTGAAGGCATTGGGTGCGGACCAGCTCATAGAGACCTCGCCCGACAATATTGCCTGGCTCTTGAACGTACGCGGCTCCGATGTCGCCATGGACCCCGTGCCACATTCCTTCCTGCTGCTCGACGCTGACAATCAGGCGCAATGGTTCGTGGATCATCGCAAGCTCGGTAATGAGCGGGCCGCTTTCGAATTGTCCGATGTCACGATCGCCGATCCGGAAGATTTTCTCGGAGCTGTCGGCAAGACGTCAGCCGGCAAGACGACGCTGATCGACCCCGACTTTGCGCCACAGGCTGTTCGCGCCCGCATCAAGACGGCCGGCGGCCAGACGATCGAGCAAACGAGCCTTCTTGCAAGCGCCAAGGCGACCAAGAATGCCACGGAGCTGGAAGGGTTTCGCGCCTGCCATGTCGAGGACGGGATTGCACTTACCAATTTCCTGGCGTGGCTCGACAGTGAATGGCCTCGCCGACAAGCCGCAGACCTTTCCTTGACCGAACTGGACGCAGAGGAACAGCTGATCGCCTTTCGCGCCAGGCATACCGGCTATTTCGAACCGAGCTTCCGCACGATCTCGGCCGCCGGCGGCAATGCGGCCATGTGTCATTATCACGCCCAACCCGACACGAATGCCGCCATTGAAGAGAACAGCTTCTACCTGATCGATTCCGGTGGCCAATATGCCAATGGGACGACGGATGTGACGCGCACCGTTCTGTTCGGCAAGGCAACCGCTGAAATGCGGGAAACATACACCGCGGTCCTGAAGGGGTTCATCTCGCTGCTAACCGCACGCTTCCCGCTTGGCACGCAGGGCCATCAGCTCGATGCGCTGGCGCGTCGTCCGCTATGGGACATGGGGCTCGACTACGACCACGGAACAGGACACGGCGTCGGCCATAATCTGCTGATCCATGAATATCCGCATCGTTTTGCGAAGAAGCCCAATCTTCACAATCTCGAACCCGGCACGATCATGACCGTCGAGCCCGGCTATTACAAAGCGGACGTCTTCGGCATCCGGATCGAGAACCAGGTGGAGGTCGTGGCCGACAGGCCGGGTTTCTGCCGCTTCGATAGTCTGACGCTGGCACCCATCGATCTCCGCATGGCCAAGCTTGACAGTCTGACGGAGGCGGAAATCGCGTTTCTTGACGATTACCACGCGCAAGTCCGCAAAGAGCTTTTGGACAAGGTCGAAGAAGAAGCGCGGTCCTATCTGCTCTGGCACACGCGACCAATCGCAGAGCGCTGAAACGCGCAAATGCCACCCGACGCGGAGTGCATTCGCGTCGGGCTGGATTCCACTGCTTTTCCCGTCAGATCCAGCTCGGCAGGCCTGTCGCAACGCGTCCGGTCACCGCTGCCTGCACGCAATCGGCAAGGCTGCCGAAGCGTACGACCCTTCCGCTAAGGCCCGGTCCATAATGGGCATATTTGCCCGAATTTGTCATGACCGCGCGTGTTCCGGGTGGAAAGACCGGCTCGGAGATCGAGCACCAGCAAAGATCGGGCAGAACCTGCACGCCGCTGTCGCGCAGCCGCCCGAGCGTGCCGTCGCTCTCGCCAGCGGCGATAACATCGCGCCCAGCGGTAACGATGACCACGACGCCCGGCAGACGATGCCGGCCCGAAAATGCGTCGGCAAGCGCGCGACATTCATCAAGCGAGGCGTGCGGGCTCCCGATGGCGACCAGCTCCACCTCTTCCGGCCCTTCATTCAGCATCTTCCAGGCGGCAGCCATATCTGCGCGCGTAATGGCCTGGCGGTCCGCATTCGGATGCTCAGCACCCTCGGCTTCAGGCGTTGCGCCCTCGACATGCAGCATGGGAGCGGCAGAGGTCGTGCCGAAGGCGGCGCAGAGTGCCTTCAGATCGTCGCGGGACGGGATTCCCGCAGCAAGGCCGCGCAACAGCGGAATGCGATCCGGCGAAGCCTTGCCGGCGAGATAGCCGATCAGCGGCCAAAAGGCATCGTCGCGACCTTCGGGCAGCTCGACGTCCAGGATACGGGTCGCCTTGCGATTGTCATCGAGGTACACGCCGGAAAGTGGTGCGCGACCCGTCAAGGCGATGCAGAGATCGAGGAAATCTGGATGCTTGGCCGTGCGTGCGCCAAGCACGCTGTTAGCGAAAATGACAGCGTTGGATTCGGCCCAGCCGATCGCCTCGCCGGCACCCGGCGCGCTATCGAGCAGATAGGGGGAACAGGTGAAGGTCGGGCGGCAGCCCATGCGCACATACGCATCCGCCAGTCGCGCGGCCGGATCGCCGAAATCCTCCGGCACGCCTTGCGCGCGCCAGTTGGCACGATCGACGGAAATCGCGTTCATGGTCGTCGGCACACGCACGCGTCCGCCAAGCTCGGCCATCTTTTCCGCAAAGGTCAGATTGGCCGGGCTTGCATAGATGCATCCGTCGATATGGCCCTGCGTCACATCGACCAGCGACGCCGCACCCTGCTGTGCCGCCATGGCGGTCAATATCCGCATGGCCTGGGCAATCGCGACACCCTCGCCGCCCTCCAGCATGGACCGGTCGGCTTCCGTCAACAACAGCGCCGAGGTGGCAGGCGGCAGGAGAGAGATGGCTTCGCCATCTGCCACGATCGCGGCAGCCTCGATCCGAATGGCCTTTGCCTGTGACAGGCGCGCAAAGACTTCAGGCTGAAGCCGCACGACTGGCAGCTGTTTACCGAACATTTCGGCAGCGACAAGCGCGCCGAGTGTCAGCACATCCTCGGCCTCGCAAAAGATCAGGGCAGCCGGCGCACGGCCGGTCAGTGCCAGATCGAGCAACACGCCGGATCCGGTGCATGAGCCCCGGCTCGACGGCATCATCAATACCGCGCCGGTCAGACATGCACCATGCAGGGGATGATGGATATCGATCACCTTGCCGGTGGCGGGATCGACCCCACCCCAGAAGCTGAGTGCCTCCTGTGTAGCGACGACACGGCCCTCTGCCGTGCCCCCCATGATGCTGCGAGCAGGTGCCGTGTGGTTCATGTCATCTGGTCCATATGCGGGAAGGCCTTGATCGCGACAAAGGAAACGGCGAGCCTGACCTTGGGATTTCCATCAGAAGCGTTGCGGCGAGAATGGCGCGAGATCGATTGCCGGTGCCCGCCCCGTCAGAAGGTCGGCAACGATGCGTGCCGTGCCGGCAGACTGTGTCAAGCCGAGATGGCCATGGCCGAAAGCATAGATCACATCCGGCGTCGCCTTCGCGCGGCCGATCGCAGGCAAGCTGTCGGGCAGCGACGGCCGGAAGCCCATCCATTGCTTGCCGCCCTCCGGATTGAGCCCGGTCAGGAAGGTGCGAGCCTTCTGCAGCATGGCTTCGGATCGTTTGAAGTTCGGCGGCAGCGCCAGTCCACCCAGCTCAACCGCTCCACCGACACGAATGCCGGTCGAGAGCTTGCTGACGACGAAACCGTGGCCGCCAAAGGTTATCTGCGTACGCAGATCGAAGGCATTGGACGGAAGCGTCGTGTTGTAGCCACGTTCCGTTTCGAGCGGGATGCGCTCACCGAGCGATTTGGCGATCCGGTGCGAGAAGGCCCCGGCGGCCAGAACGACCTTGCCGGCCTGACGGAGCTTGCCATCCGCCGCGACCACATCGACCCCGTTGGGGATCGCGCGAAGCGACGCTATCTCCGCCCTCTCGATGACACCGCCCCGGCTGCGGAAATGCTCGGCCAGTGCCAGCGTGTAAAGCTTGGGATCGGCGATGGAATACCAGCCGGGCGTGAACGTGCCGAGCACGAAGCGCGATGCCAGTCCTGGCTGGATCGCCGCCATCTCGTCGGCCTTCACATGGCTGAATTCGATGCCGTGATTGCGGCGAACCTCCCAACCGGGCAGAGACGCACGAAACTCCGCCTCGCTTTCATAGACCTGGAGATTGCCCTCCTTGCGCAGCATGGAGAGCGTATCGGTGGCAGCAAGGAAGGGCTCGAGCTCCGCCCTTGAAAGATCCATGAGGCTTGTCTGGGCCGCCGTGGCGTGGGCAACACGTGACGGCTGGCAGGCCCGCCAGAAGCGGAACATCCAAGGCGCGATCTGAAGCGCATAGGCGGGCGGCACGGAAAGCGGTCCGAGCGGGTCAAGCAGCCATTTCGGCGCCTTCTTCAGGATGCCCGGAGATGCAAGCGGCAGGATATCCGTGAAGGCGAAGGCGCCGGCATTGCCGGCTGAAGCACCAGCGGCCGGCCCCTCGCGGTCGACGACCAGGACTTTCAAGCCGCGCGACTGGGCCGCAATCGCGGCGGAAAGGCCGACAACGCCGGCCCCGATGATGATAACGTCCGGTCCCGCCATCAACGTACGCTCGCAAGAAATTTCTGCGTTTCCGGATGCTGCGGCGCGCCGAAAATCTGCTCCGGCTTGCCGATCTCGGCCATCACGCCCTGATGGAAGTAGGCGACTCGATCCGAGACATCGCGGGCGAACGCCATTTCATGCGTCACGCAGATCATCGTCATTCCTTCCTCCGCCAGCATCTTCAGCGTATCCAGCACCTCTCCAACCAGCATGGGGTCGAGTGCGGATGTCACTTCGTCAAACAGCATATATTCCGGCGACATGGCAAGCGCTCTTGCAATCGCCATACGCTGCTGCTGACCGCCCGACATGCGCGTCGGATAGACCGAGAGCTTCTCGGCAAGGCCAACATGCGTAAGCTGCTTGACGGCCATTTCTTCTGCCTGCTGCCGGCTGATGCCGAGCACCTTGCGCGGCGCCAGCATGACATTTTCCAGCACGGTGAGATGCGGGAACGCGTTCCACTGCTGGAAGACGATGCCAACCTTGCGACGCAGCTTGTTCAGGTCGGTCGACTTCGCATGCACCTCCGTGCCGTCAATGCGGATGCGGCCGGAATCGATGGGCTCCAGACCGTTGATACAGGTCAGGAGGGTCGACTTGCCCGAACCCGAGCCGCCGATGATGGTAACAACCTCACCCTTGTTCACGGTAAGGTTGATCCCCTTCAGCACTTCGAGCTGGCCGAAGGACTTGCGGACATTTTCGATCTCAATCATTGGGGGACCACCGTTTTTCGAGATAACCGCCAAGGCGGGCGATCGGGAAGCTGATGATGAAGTAGATGACGCCGCAGATCGTCAGGATCAGCAGCGGCTCGTGCAGGCGGGTTACCAGAACCTGCGAGGCGCGCAGCAACTCGATCAGCCCCAGCCACAGGACCAGCGCGGAATCCTTCATGACGCCGAGCGAAAGACCAATCCAGGAAGGAAGTGCGACGCGCGTGGCGAGCGGTGCCACGATGTAGCACATGTCCTGCCGCCAGCTCATGCCGAGCGAGCGCGCAGCGCGGCGGGTGCTTGGCGGCACAGCGGCAATGCCGCCGCGCACGATTTCGGTGCAATAGGCAGCTGTGTAGAGCGAAAGCACCACGCAGGACGTGGTGAACGGTGCCCAGCCGAGTTTCAGGATCGCCTGCAGCGCATTGCCGAGAACCAGCTGAATGAGCAGCGGCACCGAACGAAACACGTCGAGCAGGAAGGTCAGCGGTGCAGACCAGATCGGGCCGGCCTGGACGCGGATCACTCCGAAGATGACGCCGAGGATCGTGCCAGCGGCAACGGATACACCCGTGACCACAAGCGTCATCCAGGCGCCCTTGGCCAGGAAGAGAAGGTCATTCCAGGTGAGTGCAGTATCGAACATCTCTCACCCCTCTCAGTAGCGGAACATGCGCCAGGCGGCGAGCCGGGCTAGGAGCGTGACGAGCTTGGCGATCAGGTAGTAGATCACCGCGGCAAGCGCGAAGAATTCGAAGGTGCGGAACGAACGCGCATTCAGTTCCTGCGTGACGCCCGCAAGATCGGTGTTCATGCCGACGGTCACGCCGAGCGACGTCATCAGGATCGCCCAGACCATCTGGTTGGTAATGGGCAGGAAAGCGATACGCAGCATCTGCGGCAGAACGATCAGTCGGAAGGCCTGCAGCGACGTCATGCCGAGGGAACGGCCAGCGCGCGTCTGCGTATCGGGGATAGCCTTCAACGCCCCGCGGAAATTCTCGGCGAGATAACCGGCATTGTTGAAGGCGATACCGACAAGCAGCGCCGTGAAGGGGCTGAGGTGGATGCCGAAATTACCAAGCCCGAAATGGGCCATGTAGATCTGGAAGAGCGCCGGCGTATTGCGGGCAATTTCCACCCAGGTCGAAGCGATGCCGGAAAGCACGCGGATGCCGGTAAGCCTGAAAAGCGTAAGCATCAGGGCGCAGACAAGACCGATCGCCATCGACAGGATCGCAATCTGCAGGGTAACCACCGCGCCGTCGAGCAACTGCGGCAATACCTTGAAGGCCTGGTTCCAGTGGAAGGTGTAGCTGAACATGAACGTCCACCTTTCGGAAGGTCAAACGGCGTGGCCATCATGGCCACGCCGTTATTGAAATCGATCCGATTAGCGATAGACGCTGTTCACGGTCAGAGACGGTAGCGCGCCGCCAACCCATTTTTCGTAGAGCTCGGCGTAGCGGCCCGTGCGGACCTGCTGATTGATGAACAGGTTGAGGTAGTTGATGAGGCCGTATTCTTCGCGATTGGTGAAGAGTGCGACGTAGTCAGTCTGGAACGGCGCCTTGCCGACGACCGAGATGCCAGGGAACTTGCCCGACTTCACGGTCGCCTGAGCGACGGTCGAAGTGGAAACGGTCGCGTCGAGCTGGCCCTGGCTCAGCGCCAGGAAAACGTCGGCCTGCGTCTGGTAGGGGCGGAACTCGCCGGTGCCCCATTCCTTGACCTGCTTTTCGAGCGCTATCGCCTCAAACGTGCCGGCGGTCGCGCCGACGGTCTTACCCTTCATGTCCTCGAAGGACTTGATGCCGGACTTGTCGTTGGACGTAACCGCCATTTCGAAGGCGAAATAAGGAACGGTCATGCCGACGGTCTTGGCGCGCTCCAGCGTATCCGATGTGGAGGCAACGCCGATGTCGACGCGGCCGGACATCAGGGCCGGAATGCGCTCCGGGAACGGCGTTTCGACGATCTCGGCGGTGACGCCGAGCGCCTTGGCCAGATCGTTGCAATAGTCGACATCGAAGCCAATCGGATTGTTGTTGGCGTCACGCGAGCCCATGGGCGGGAAATCGAGCACAACGGCACAACGGAGCGTTCCGGAGGAGATGATATCATCAAGCTTATCGGCCTTGGCCGGCGTGATGGCGAAGGCGGTGGCC
>NZ_JAELTU010000640.1 GCF_016429015.1 Rhizobium sp. ASV20 | reverse complement strand
CATAGAAGAAGAGCTGGACCGCGGCCGACAACAAGGCATTACATTTCCGATCCATATCCCCAGCCATATCACCGACTTTTCATCTTGCGACACGCTTGGCATGGGCCACACGGGGAGCCTCAAGGAGGAGTACCTCAAGGAACTGGACGCCAACCCGGACTACTACATCGGCGCCACTGGCTCGCGTCTCTTGGACGGTACTTCGGCATACAATGACGCCTTCGAAAAAGAGATTGCGGAAATGTTCAACGTCGAGTCGGCTCTTGTTCTTCATTCCGGAAACACTGCCAATCAGGCCATTTTCTCCACTGTGCCTCGCTCGGGCGACGTAATTGTGTACGACGAGCTGATGCACGCCACGGCCCTGACTGGCATGAAGTCTTGTTTGGCGTTGGAGCAGATACCGTTTCGCCATAATGATA
>NZ_JAELTU010000639.1 GCF_016429015.1 Rhizobium sp. ASV20 | reverse complement strand
CGCATGTTGTCCGTGTCAGCGACGGCCCGGCGCTCGGCTTCCTCCAACAAGGCAAGGTGTTTCTGTTCCAGTATCCTCATACGGCGACATATAATAAGGCGCCTAATCAGAGTCAATGCCTTCACATCCATCTGGTGGATGGCAGGCCCCGCACGTTGGCGAACGATCACGTTCGGCACAGCGAACGGGGCGCGGCGGCGAGGATATACGAGGCGCCACCGCAACCTTCTAAAGCTCCGGTCGCCTTAGCCTCTAGCGGAATTGCCGCCGCATCCAACTTGAGGGGCGTGCTTCGACCGTCAACGGCCGTGCGGCGCTGCCGGTCATCCTCAATGTCGCGCGTGGACCAGACGCGTCCAGCCGGTTCAAGCCATTTGAGCAGCGGCGTCAAATTACCGGCGTCGAGGCGCAATTAATCTTAC
>NZ_JAELTU010000638.1 GCF_016429015.1 Rhizobium sp. ASV20 | reverse complement strand
CCTCTACACAGTGTTATCCTCAACCTTCCTCGCCGTTTCAACTCCCCATCCATTTCGCTCGTCCATCCGTTCCATCGCAGGCTCAGCAGCGTCGCTTCCGTTCATATTCTGGGTCACAAGTCCTCTGTTCCCTGCCGAGACAGACCACTTGCATGGTCCACTTCGCGCAGTTGCGCTGCCCCGTCACATTTTCGGTCCCATAGAGCTCATTCGCTGCAACGTTCACCACCACTCTTGCTGTCCGCCTTTTCTTTCGCGGGCTTTGATATGTGATGGAGCACTGAGCGTCTCTGTGATGGATCCATATATGGAGTATTACCTGATGCTTCTGACATCAGGCCGGCCCCTTGCTCGAAACGCCGTACGGATGGGTTGCAGTTTGGGACGGCGCCTTCCTGCGGCGTAATAGTACGAGTACTGTAC
>NZ_JAELTU010000637.1 GCF_016429015.1 Rhizobium sp. ASV20 | reverse complement strand
CCTTTAACTTTGGATACTGATCGAGCGCTTCCGTGTCGGCTGCTTGTTGCTCCGGCAAGACAATACGGTCACTGTTCTCTGCGGCCACATGCCAACTTCGCCAGGTTTTCCACTGGGGCGGGCCTTCGCGTTTCCAGGTCATGGCATGGGGCAGGAATTCAATCTGCAAGTAGTCACACAACTTGCGAATGATGCGTTCCGGGTCGGCCGCCAAATCATCCGCATTGATCACATAAGGCACTTTGCCGGTGAGTTTGGTGACGACACAGAATATCTCGTACAAGGCTTTATGCCCGATCGCGTGCAGCGGCATATCGGGATGCACCCGATGGTGGGAAATAATGCTGCTGGCGGGTTCGCGAATAATAAAAATATTTTCTTGTTGCGCCAAAAAGCCAAGATCAACTTTCAATTCATCCAGGC
>NZ_JAELTU010000636.1 GCF_016429015.1 Rhizobium sp. ASV20 | reverse complement strand
CAGTTGATGTTGAAGCTCTCGCAGGCCTTGACAAGCTCAATTGTGTACGAGACATTGAGGCTCATGTAGCAGTCCACCATTATAGGATAGTCGGGCCCAACGGCCTCCCTGTGCTTTCGCAAATATTCCACGTTTTTTCGAAGCCCGCGATGACCCTCTTCTGGACTGAAGGGCAAAGGCACCTTGGCACCCCAGAACCCCATCTCTTTCGCCGCTGTTGGCTCGGGACCAGTGCAATAGAAGTCAAGGCGCTCTTTGGCGGCCCCACCAATCAGTCTATAGACGGGCTCGTTTCGAAGCTTCCCGACGAGATCCCAAAGCGCCAGATCAATTACAGAGATGATGGCCGTGGGTAGACCTTTTCGTCCGTAAAACATTGATGAGCGGTACATTTGTTCAAACAGCAGGTTCGAATTGCGAGGA
>NZ_JAELTU010000635.1 GCF_016429015.1 Rhizobium sp. ASV20 | reverse complement strand
TTCGCCGATGTCTCGTGGGCTCGGAGATGTGTATAAGAGACAGTGTAGAGAATCGTGGTTTTACCGGCAGCGTCCAAACCGACCATTAGAATTCGCATCTCCTTCTTCCCCCACAACTTGTCGAAAATCTTAGAAAAGGCAAGACCCATGATTGCGGTGTTTTCGGCGACGAGAGGCCTACAGCAAAACGCGTTGAGAGGCGGGGTGCGTTGGTTGGTGAGGGTTGTGGTTTGTTTGGTGCAGGAGGGAGGAGTGGGCAGAGAGAGGGACTGGGGATATGTGTCCTAGTTGCCACGCGTAGTTAGCGGTCGGTCCTGTGAGTGTGTACTGCGTAGAGCGGTGCGTTGCGGTGCCCGCAGTGACCCCGGGCGGTGGGCTGGGCTCTGAAATAACCAAGGAGGGGTTTTTTTAGGCCCGCTGTCC
>NZ_JAELTU010000634.1 GCF_016429015.1 Rhizobium sp. ASV20 | reverse complement strand
GTACATGGCTAGCGTCGGGCATATATCCAGGAGAATAGCTGCGGCGACACGCTCGGGAAAGTCGACGCATAGCTAATGCGCGATGCGTGCGCCGCGATCGAGCGCACAGACAAAGAATTTGTCTTTGAATCCTAGGCTGTCCATGACGGCGATGCAGTCTCTTGCCATGGCGCTCTTGGCGTAGTTTGCAACGTCGGCTGGTTTAGACGATGAGCCATAGCCGCGAATGTCTGGCACCACCACAGTGTATTTGTCTGTCAACTGTGGCGCGTCGCGGAGCCAGATGTGATAAGTATGGGGATCGCCGTGAAGATGGAGCAGTGGCGGAAGTGACGAAGATGACGCTTTTCCGCTTGTAACCCCCGAGATGGTTAGCTTGGGGTAGGGTTGGGTGGTGATGTTGAAGGGCGTAAAACCGTCATAC
>NZ_JAELTU010000633.1 GCF_016429015.1 Rhizobium sp. ASV20 | reverse complement strand
CGCGCGACGCCCACAAGCTCGTCGCCCTGGCCCTCCGCCGCGGTGGACGCGCCGCAGCCTCACGCATGGTCGAGCTGCTGATGCACACCCAGTTTATCGAAGGAAACGACGTGTCGCAGGAGGAAGTACTAGTGCGGGTTGCCGCGGCGGCCATGGGCTTAGCAGCGCAGGATGTGCAGCTCGAGCTGGCGGATGAGGATGCGACGAAGCGCATGGATCGCGACGTCGAGGAGACGAGGGAGGTTAGGGGCATTGAAGCTGTGCCGTGTGTTACGGTGCTTGGGCGGTTCAAGGTTGGCGGGTTTCAGGAGGAGCAGGTCTTTTCAGACTTGTTTGCCAAGATTTACGAAGAAAAGATGACTTCTTCGTGATGCGAGCTGTTTGTTCAGCTAGCATTTCTGGCGGGATGCTACCTACTTAGACC
>NZ_JAELTU010000632.1 GCF_016429015.1 Rhizobium sp. ASV20 | reverse complement strand
CCTTTTTGCCTGTTTGAACCATTGCGTAAGGTGGGGAAGAGTCGGCGGGACGGCCGGCGCCAAGGTCCGGGCCCCGGCACTTGCATATTCCGACTTTTAGCATTTTTTTGGAGATTTTTTTCACCACCAAAAATCTAATAGGCGGCAGAAAAAAAAAAGTCGAGCTGCGCTGCTGCCACAACCATAGTTCATCGCCAGCCAAGATACACATTATTCGCCATGGCTCCTTCAAAAGAAGTAGCCGTCGTCGGTTCCAAGGAAATGGTTACTATTGATCCTGACCAGGTATGTGACTATTTTTTTCCTTTTTTCCAGCCGCAAAATCTTGCAAAAATCGCTAACTGAAGCCATCTTGATAAGACGCTCAAAGCCTGCAAAGCTCTGCTATCACACATCCAAAAAGCCGCCCAGGAAACCTCGGAAA
>NZ_JAELTU010000631.1 GCF_016429015.1 Rhizobium sp. ASV20 | reverse complement strand
CCTTTATAATACCGCACCCACTGATGGCCTCCCGTCCGGATGTACAACCTCGGCAAACAGCCAGTTGATTACTTTACTGCGACAGACAAAGCCATGCTGTATCGTGTGGTCTGGAGGACCCGCACAAGGATGACTCGGTAATATGTCGACAGTGGTGATTGCAAAGTGCAATGGTCCGCAACGACGGCTGCTTTACGCGGAAGGCGGGAAATAAATATGGAACGATTGGCAACAGCCAAACACTTTGCTGTAGATAGACGGCCGGAGACATTGCCCGGTGACATTGCCCGCAGCCCTGCTGAGTACTTGGCAGTACGAATGTCCGAAGAGGCTCGAGGGCTAGACGCTAGTTCCGTTAGGAACGACTACAACTGTCTCTTATACACATCTCCGAGCCCACGAGACATCGGCGAAGATCGCGTAT
>NZ_JAELTU010000065.1 GCF_016429015.1 Rhizobium sp. ASV20 | reverse complement strand
CCTCCGGATCGGCACCCGAGAGGGTGAAATCGTCGGTGTGGCAGATACCGGTTGCCTTGACCTCGATCAGCACTTCGCCGGCGCGCGGTCCCTCAAGCTGAACCGTCATCACCTCAAGCGGCTTGCCTGCCTGAACCGCGACTGCTGCTCTTACGTCCATGGTTTCATCCCTTCCTGCTATGATTTGCTTCGCGCGACATTGCCATGGCCGCACAGGGCGACTCAAGCCAAAATCAGACACTTAGCGTCGCAATTGTGAAGTTTTAGCCGAACAACCGACGGACACTTTTCCGGAATTTGCTCTGATATCCCGATTTGATCAGGCAAATTCCATGATCACGGCGTCGACAGCAAGGCTCTCGCCGGGCTTGGCATTGATCTTGCCGACGACAAGGTCGCGTTCGGCGCGCAGGACATTTTCCATCTTCATCGCTTCGACGATGGCCAGCGTCTCGCCCGCTTTGACTTCCTGGCCTTCGATTACGGCAACTGCGACGACCAGACCTGGCATCGGGCAAAGCAACAGCTTCGAGGTGTCAGGCGGCAATTTTACCGGCATCAGCTTGTCGAGCTCTGCCTGGCGTGGTGTGAATACCTTGGCCCTGACCGAGAGGCCTTGCCAGTCGATGCGCAGACCGTTCAGCACCGAGCGGATCTGGGCCGTCAACTTGCTGCCACCGATATGGCCGACCCAGACGGCATCGCCGGGGCGCCAGTCGGTCGAAACCGTCAAGGTCTTGCCACCGATTTGCATGTCCATCTCGAAAGGAATGGTGACGACGACTTCGAGCAACGCCACGGGGAGGTAATCGGCTCCGAGCCTGACAACCCAGCTTTCGCGCAATGGCCCGGCTGCGGACCGTAACCTGTCGCCATAGCGCTCACGGCGGTTGGCCTCTATCAGGCTGCAGGAAAGGGCGACGGCCGTAAGCAGGGCGGTCTGATCCTCATCCGGCGTCACGGGTGCGAAACCATGAGGATATTCCTCGGCAATGAAGCCGGTGGAAAGACGGCCCTCGCGCCAGCGCGGATGCTTCATCAGCGCCGAGAGGAAGGGCATGTTGTGCTCGATACCGTCGACAACGAACCCATCAAGGGCTTCACCCATCGCTTCGATGGCCTGGAGTCTCGTCGGAGCCCAGGTGCAGAGCTTGGCGATCATCGGATCGTAATACATCGAGATTTCGGCGCCCTCGAAGACACCTGTGTCGTTGCGGACCACGGACTTGTCCGTCTTGCCTTCGCGCGGCGGACGATAGCGCGTCAGACGGCCGATCGAGGGCAGGAAGTTGCGATAGGGATCTTCCGCATAGAGGCGGCTTTCAATAGCCCAGCCGTTGAGCTTGATGTCCTCCTGGGCGCATGGCAGCTTCTCGCCGGCGGCGACGCGGATCATCTGTTCGACGAGATCGATGCCGGTTACCAGTTCCGTCACCGGATGCTCGACCTGCAGACGCGTGTTCATTTCTAGGAAATAGAAATTCCGGTCACGATCGACGATGAATTCGACCGTGCCGGCGCTTTGATAGTCGACAGCCTTGGCCAGTGCCACCGACTGCTCGCCCATGGCCTTGCGCGTCGCTTCGTCGAGGAACGGCGAGGGCGCTTCTTCCACGACCTTTTGGTTACGGCGCTGGATGGAGCACTCGCGCTCGCCGAGATAGACGACGTTGCCATGGGCATCGGCCAGCACCTGGATTTCAATGTGCCGGGGGTCGACGACGAATTTCTCAATGAAGACGCGGTCGTCGCCGAACGAGCTTTTCGCCTCGGAACGAGCACGATCGAAACCATCTCGCACCTCGTCCTTGCTCCAGGCGATGCGCATGCCTTTGCCGCCACCACCTGCCGATGCCTTGATCATGACGGGATAGCCGATTTCGGCCGCGATCTTTTCCGCATGGTCGGCATCATCGATGATGCCCAGATGCCCCGGAACAGTGGAGACCTTGGCGGCGTTGGCGAATTTCTTCGACTCGATCTTGTCGCCCATGGCTTCGATCGCCTTCGGCTTCGGGCCGATAAAGACGATGCCTTCCTTTTCCAGCGCAGCGCAGAAGGAGGCGCGCTCTGAGAGGAAGCCGTAGCCGGGATGAACCGCCTCTGCGCCGGTCTGCTTGCAAGCCGCAATGATCTTGTCGGCGACGAGATAGCTTTCAGCGGCGGGTGCGGCGCCAATATGGACTGATTCATCGGCCATCTCGACATGCAGAGCGTCCCGATCCGCATCGGAATAGACGGCGACTGTGAGAATGCCCATCCGCCGCGCGCTCTTGATGACGCGGCAGGCGATCTCGCCGCGATTGGCGATCAGGATTTTCTTGAACATGCGATCTCCGCCCAATACTTCCGCTATGTCAGTGTTTTAGTCACAAATTGCCACGGCGGTCCATGCGCAAGATCTACCCTTGCGCGGAATTTGCCGATCTGGACTGCACGCGCTCGCGCCAGATGATGAAAAGGCCGGAGCCGACGATGATGGCGATGCCGATCCACTTGGAAAGGTTGGGGAAGTCGCCGAAGATCGCGTAGCCGAGGATCGTGGCCGAAATGATCTCGAAATATTGGAACGGGGCCAGCAGGGACAATGGCGCCATCCGAAAGGCTCGGACGACGAGCATGTGTGCGTAACCTGAGATCGAGCCCAGGATCAGCAACAGCACGAGACCAAGCGTGGAGCCGGGTAGGGACGGTTCGAAGTCTGCAATGCCGACAGACGAGCCGACCAGCAGGGCGAACGCCATGAACAGTGTACCGCCCGCACCTGCCATGATCTGCATCGTCAACGGCGAATCGGCCTCGCCGACGGCGCGGTTCATGAAGAGATAGAGTGCGTAAAGAAAGGCGCAGGCGACCGGTAGCAACGCCTTCAATCCGAAAATTGCGAAACTCGGCTGGATGACGATCATTGCGCCACCGAAGCCGATAACGATCGCCAGCCACCGCCTCCAGCCAACCTTGTCGCCGAGAAACAGCGCAGAAAGCGCCGTCAGCATGAAGGGCTCGACGAAATAGATCGCGAAGACATCGGCAAGGGGCATGTATTTGACGGCCGCGAAGAAGAGCAGGCTGGCGGCTCCGTGCAACGCGCCGCGCAGCAGGTTCATCCACGGGCGTTTTGCAGAAAAGGCCGATCGCCCTGTCGCAGTCACGAGCAGCGGCAACATACAGACGAGTTGGAAGAAAAAGCGATAGAAGGTCACCTGGCCCGGCGACATGCCCTCGAAACTCGCCATGTATTTGGCGATCGCATCCATCGTCGGCAGCAGGATCATGGCGCTGGCCATGATCGTCATGCCTCTAAGGGGATTCTGCTGTGTGGAAACGGTGGTGGAGACGGACATAGCGGAACATCAAACACAGGAACATCCTGCAATCAAGAAGCGATCTGGCACTGCTTTCGAAACCATGGGGCCGGGCGCGCAAGATGTCGCACTTTTCCATTTGGGACAGATCGCGGTGGCGGGATGACGCCCGTAGACCTATCTGTGCTCTCGGAAAAGGCTAAAACATAAGTGCGCCGCACAGATCGCCGGCGCAGCCAAGAAAAGGATCGCACCGATGTTCAAGCCCGAACAAGAGACGACCGTTTTTTCGGACGAGGGCGGCGACACCCTAGGCGGACGGCTTTCCATGGCTCGAGATGCGGCGGGCATCAGCCTGGAGCAACTGGCAATCGAACTGGGTGTCACCGAGGAGACGATGCTCGCCTGGGAATCCGATCGAGCCGAGCCACAGGCTTCCGCGCTGGTGACGCTATCGGCGCTTTTTGGCGTATCCCCCGCATGGCTTATGACGGGTGCTGGCGACGGTCCGGCCGATGACACCGATGAGCGGGCGCTCGACGCCGTCAGAAACGAGCTTTCGCGTTTGCAGATGGCCCATCAGGAAATCGGGAAGTTGATCGAGGCGACAACTCGCCAGATCGAACGGCTGGATCACCAGATCCGGCTGCGCAATGTCAGCAAGGATGTCGCGCACTAGGGCTGTTTCCCGCGATCTCCATGCCAAGGCAGGTCTTCGCGTAAGCCATTGCGTTGAAAACAAAAAACCCGGCCTGGGCCGGGTTTTTGGTGCGGTCGAGAAGAACCGCAAAACTGGCGAAGATGCCTGATTTCTGGGGCCAATGTGTCCCACTAGAGCAAATGAAACGGCACTATATTTCAATATGATAGGCTAGGGCTGTCCCACGGCTTTATGACCATGCCTTTGAGATTTTTACGCGCTCCATAGCCCCCATTGCCAGTTTCCAGCGCTCCACGCGACGAGTATAGACCTCGCTCGTCTTGGCCTCCGAATGGCCTAGGATAGCCATGATCTCATATTGACTGCATCCGAGCTCGGCCAGAAGCTCGGCCAATCCCTTGCGCACTCCATGGGCTGACAGGTGGACCAAGCCCGCATCCTGGCACCATCGCTTGAACATAGCGGACATACTGTCTCCGCTGGCGAATGGTTTGCCACCTCGGCCCAGCACATAAGTTGTACCCTGAACGGTTGGCGCGCGCGTAGCGTCCTTCAAGGGCTGCAACAATGGGATCGTGACCTCGGATGAACCCTTTTTCAGCGGCGTCCACCGAAGCGCTTCAACGCCATCGATAACCTGCTCGTATCCGCGGCCTAGGATTGTGAGATCCTCGATCCGGCATCCCGTCCACAGCAAGACCGACATGGCGACATGTGGCTTGCTGCCGGGTTTATGCTTCATGAAGAACGCCTTCACGTCGGCCGCCTTCCAAGGCGTCGCACCATCGCCCTTTTGATAAACCTTATCGATCCCTCTGGCCGGGTTGCTCATGACATACTTACGGGCAATCGCCCAATCGTAGAGGACGCCGACTGCTTCGATGAACGCGTCCGCCTGTGCCGGCGTTGCGATCATGCCATCTTGCATTTCGATGAGCTTTTCTTGGGGTATAGCCATTTTGCGATCAGGAACTGCAATAAGCCGTGCCAGTAGGTTCTTCTTTTTCTTCAATGTTTTGGCACTTGACGTTCCTGCTTTGACCTTGGACTCCAAATACTCAAGATAGCTTTTTACGAGCCAGCCGATTGATTTCGGCATGGCGGTCTCTGATGGCTTTTTAAGAGGCTTCGGCTTCTCGCCCGCACGGGCCAACTTGTACTGACGATCAAAATCTTCTTCACCTGGTCCGCAGAATATGCGTATGCGAGTCCGGACATCGCCTTCAGGCCGGACGCGATATCGGAAGTTGCCGGAGGCCATCGGCTCTCTCAGCAATCCGGGAAAATCTACTTTCATTGGAGCCTCTACCAATCCTTGAGGCCCCCATCATTTTCCGGAGCTTTTTCGCCCTCAATGCCGGCGAAGTGGATCTCAATGTATCCACCGGTTACGCACAGCTTATCCACAACCATGCCTTCGGCTCGCGCGGCCTTGAGTGCTATGCGCAGAGCGTTTTCGCTTGGGCGAATACGGCGTCCCGAGTGATCGCCATGTGAGAAAGCGGAGACTTCTGCGCTCATCCTTCCTCCTTGCCAATGTTGGCAGTTTGTTCTTGCAAAGGAGTAGGGGCGGAATCGGAAAGGGAGCGGATGGCTGCGGCTATGTCATGAAATTTCGTCTTTTCCGAAGGATGATAGGACAGCCAATTGTCGGCGATCTTGGCAGCGTCTTCCAAGGCCTCGCGCCGGCACACTTTTAATGCGCGATTGGCTTCAAAAAGTCTTTTGAGGAGATCGACTTTTTCATTATGGATGCGGACCGCATCATCTTCAGCCGCCTCGACGCGCAACCGAAGCCTGTTAGCTTCGGTATCGACATTGAGAAAGTCGCAATTGTGGATTTTGGCACCGAATAGGCGTGAAAGGCCGCGGCCAAGATAGCCAATCGGTTTCAGGCAATATCGGCAGCAATGGTCGGGCGCTGGATGGCGAAGTTGAAGGTCCGTCACTTCCGCACCTCCAGTTTAGAGAGGAGGGCGCGGAGGGCGATTAGACCGTCCACAAACGAGCGAGAGCCTTCTAGATCGGAGAAGGTCGCCTTCACATATGGATCGCCGTCACCCGTGGTGATCGCCAGCATGGCCTTATGGCCAACGGTCAGCTCTGCCGCCCTTTTCACCTCCTCTATAAGGTCGTCGGTGCGCTGGCGCTCGGCCTCGACAATATCAGCGCGGATATAGCGCGTTTTCTTCTCTCCGCATTCAGGGCAATTGGAGAAGACATCGTCCTGACACCATTGCCGGCCCTCTGGATGATTATCTTCGGCGCATTTTGGCTCAAGCCAGATTTCGGGATGGTCGCTCATCTCTCGGCTCCTTCCTTTAGGATGGAGGGAGGGGAAGGAAGCGGACGCCACATCATTAGGTCAAGACCTGCCTCGGTATCAGGGTCGCGGCCCCACCATTTGCCAAGATCGAACCAGGCTATGTGGCGGCCCGGGGCGTACCGCTTACCCCTATAAGACGCAGCGCCAAAGCCGAGAATTTCAGTTCCGTCCTTCGGCGCCGTCTCGATCGGCATCCACCCAACTCCGTTACCGGCTTCTGGGATGGGTGCGTGGAGGGGTGGTTCGTAAAATCCTTTGCCGACAACCTCTTCGTGGAGTTGCCGCATCGTGGTAATGGTGGCCTCCATCCGACGTGCGTGGCCACCATTCTCGGCACCGAATACTGGCTGGTCATAATATCCAGGAACGCCCAGCCCATGATCGTATCGGATCGCCATTGATCGAAGAAGATCGTCTGTCGGTTCGGCTGAAATGACTACCCCACCGATAGAGGATAGGTAGGCGGAGATCGCGGCTGCAGTATCCTCAATCTGGCCCGTCGATCCAGGATTGCCATTCGCATCTGGAATCGACCAAGCTGTGCCGTCGGGAAAGCCGAGTGATTTATCAAGCCTGCTGGCAAGAGCTTTAGCGGCGGCTTCCAGAGCCTTATCATGTGGTGTGGTCATTGGGAGGAGCCTCCTGACTGGATCAGCAAAGGCGACTTCCGCGCAAAGCGAATGAGCGGGATCGCCAACAGGGCCATCCATACCTTGCCTAGGATCTGGCCTTCGACGAACTGCACCGATCCGAAGGCAAGCCACAGGAAGACGAAGCTAAGGGCCACCTTACGGTTCATCAGGTCGAAGCTGCGGTAAAATTCCGGAAGCTCTGGGAGGCGCTGGGAGGGGCCGGCGCTGGCTCATTTGACTATGCGCGCGAGCATGTCGACGGCGGCGGCGTGCGGGAACCTATAACCGATCGGCAAATTGACGCTGGAAAAAAGCTCAATGATTGCCAGAAGCATATCGGCATCCGAGCCTTCGGAATTGTCGAGAAGGTGGCGGGTGAGGGCGTCTCTATCGCTAAGCTAGGCAGCACTCATCGCGAAAAAACTACGCTTGCGGATTATCTTCGCCACGCGCTCGACGATCTCGCAGACCTGTGGGGAATGAAGACAAGAGCAAAATAGGCTCTTGTCAACTTATAACCTGAGGGATATGTATTAATCATGATGGTGATTTGCGCAAGGCGATCACCGAATCAGATTTCTCCATTCAGAAAGATTGCTTCAATGAAGGGTTTCCAGCCTCAACGACCGTAAGGATTCATTCCCGCGTCGTTTAATGGCAGGACACCTGAATTTGGATCAGGTAATCGAGGTTCGACCCCTTGCGCGGGAACCATCTGGGTGTAGCTCAGCCTGGTTAGAGTACCGCACTTGGAATGCGGGGGCCGTCAATTCAAATCTGACCACCTAGACCAATTTTAATATGAGGCAATACCCGGTCTGGCCCCCGGGATAATCCTCAGCTCGGGACTTAGGTTCCGAGCGACGAAATCTGGAAAGACCCTACTGCATTCATCTAGACGGCCGGCTTCTAAGGTCCCGGTTGTGGTCGGTGTAGCTCTCTTCCAGAGCCGAGTGGTGCAGGTCTTCGGAAAGACAGCTTCGTTTGATCTGAAGTCACCTACATTCGGCACTAATTCGGGCGTGGATGCCAACGGTAGGGTGACACGACGCCAAGCCCGTCGGCCAAGTCGGGAGGCTAGCCCGGCATCAATTTCGAGGCGAACGCCTCATGGACATTTCTTGAAACCATTCACGTGGTAGGGAAGCAGCCTTGGAAAACCAAGGTGCAGGCTTGGATCTGGCCGAACTGAAGCGAACCCGGATATAAGGCTTGCTTCAAGGCGCTCGCTAACGATGCAGCTTTTGAATTGAGAGGCTTTCTACCAAAAAGTCTTCGAGCTTTGCTCCTGCTTTCAGCCGGTCCTCAAGCCACGAGGGCTTCCTGCCAACGCCTCTCCAGAAGTTACCCTCTTCGTCTTGGAATAGCTTGATCTTCCTTGGTCTGGTTTCTTTTTTTCGCCTTCTCTCAATTGGAGGTGGTGTTGCGGCGTTTTCTTGCGCGTCGAGGGCTTCCAACTCGGCGAGAAGTTCAGCGCGTCTACGGTGGTAGAAACTTCTCTTGGCATCCGTTGCTTTTGCAATAATCTCATCGAGTTCTACGATTGTGAACTTTAAGAAATCAAATTGATCCAATCCTAATGGCACAGATTGGTCTGAAACGGGTGTTCTCGACGCAGAAATCGCATTTTTACCAGCCGCGATCCCCATAGCCTTAACTTCACTCTTGTTCGCCATTTTATCTAAACTGCCATCATTATGTAGACCAGTGGATGCGGCTTCAGAGGGTCTAAGCCGCGCCTTTACATATTCCGCAGCCTCTTGTGGGGTAGCGAAATCAAGATCGCCCTCAGGTGTTTTAATCGTCCATAGACTATGCATTTAATCCTGCAATCCGGTCAAACTATCTCGCCAAACTTAAAAAAAATCATAGCAATCACCAACTAAAAAACCAACGCTTATAACAATTCAGCACAGTCTTGTCATCGCCGCCCCAAGGCTGCCCCATGCCAATCTTAAAGAATGCGCGCCATGAGAAGTTCGCTCGCAACCGATAATAAGGCAAGCCCAAATCATGCGCCCATTGCCACCCGAAGACATGATTGAGGATACCGGCATCCGCTTCGAGCCGGCGCATGATCTGCTTGATTGGGCAAGATCGACTTTCATCGATGAGGGCGCGTCGCTCCTAAACAAGGATCATGCTCATCTTCGCTTCGCCTCGATCGGCGCACTGTGGACGAACGTCCCAATGGCCGGAACGGTCGCCGTATTGTCGGTCAATGCGAGATGGGGTTGCCGCCAGCCGGCAAATGGTCCCGAGCTAGGATCGAGCTTCAGCTACAGCAATGGTTCGGCGACGTTCCAGACTTCCTCCTGACCTTCGACGCGCATTATGCGTCGGTCTGTTCGGATGCGGAGTTCTGCGCTCTGGTCGAGCACGAGCTATATCATGCAGGACAAGAACGCGATGCATTCGGCGCCCCGAAGTTCCGCAAGATGACCGGCCTGCCGGCATTCACATTGCGCGGCCATGATGTTGAAGAGTTCGTAGGTGTCGTCCGCCGTTATGGTGCAGATGCCGCCGGCGTACGCGCGATGGTCGACGCTGCCAATCAGCCGCCTGAAATATCCCGGGCCAGTATCGGCCATCTATGCGGGACGTGTCAGTTAAAGGTTGCTTAGGCGAAGCCCCACTTCGTCCGGATCTGGCGCGAGATAATATTTGGTGGGTCGTAGGGGTCGCAATCGACCTGCACCGTGAAGGTTTGGGGGTCGAACTTCATAAATGGTACCGGCGATCGCTTATTTCCGGTCAAGCATATTCCTGCAATGTTCCAATTCGCCTCCTTTTTGAAGTAGTCGAGGTAGGCAATAGCGTCATGCGGACAGTTGTGGGTCGCGTCATGTCGCAACGCCATGATGAGATGTGTTGTGGCTTTGCCACGGATCTCCGTCTGGACCATCTCAACGAAATCAGGCGGCGGCAGGGGGTTCTCGGAGCGGCTCGCTGCTGCCGATCGGGTGTCTCGTGCTCAGCGCCCCACCAACATGGATGAAGGCGGCGGCGTTGCCGGTCGAGCCGCGCGCGCCGTCGAGGCAGAGCGCAACCGTCAAGCTCGCGAATTGCGCGATGCCGCTCTCAGCCGGTCGACCGCCATTCAGTCGGCGATATCCGACCAGCAGCAGGAAATCAGCCTCGTCGGCAAGTCAGGCGCGGAACAAGCCTCGCTGCGCAAGCAGTATGAGCTGACGTCGCAGATCCGCCTCGAGGCAATCAAGAACGGCGTCGAGGCCGAAGGCAAGTTCAGCGAGGTCTATGGCAAGGAACTTGAGAGCATCAAGACGCTGTCGGCTGAATATGGCCGGCTCGTCGAGGCTCGGGCGCGTGCCCAGCTAAGCAACGATCTGTCGTTCCAGCGCGACCAGTTGGGCCGCTCGCCCGAACAGCGCCGCATTGCCGATCAGCTTCGCGGCGCTGGACTGCCAGTCGACCTTCTGTCTAAGCAGGCGGCGGAAATCGCCAAGACCAACGCCGCAATGGCTGATCAGCGCATGGGCTATGCCCGTGAGGGCTTCAACGCTCAGGTTGCTGGTATCAATGCCCGCACGCCGGCAGAGAAGATCGCTGCGGCTCGAGCGGCTGCTGAGGCACAGCACAATGATGGCGAGACCGATCCAGAGCGCGCGCAGCGCATCAACGATGCCGAGGCGTTTGCTCGCGCGCAGGTCAACCGACAGCAAGCCGATGCCGACCGCGAGCGGTCAATGAACCTTCGCCGGCTGCTTGAGCAGCAGCAAGAGGATATCGATCTCATCGGCAAGACCGGTGCTGCCGCTACGGCGGCTCGCGAGCAGATCCAGCTATTGGCCCAGCTTCGCCAACAGGCAGCGCAGCAGGGAATCACGAGCGAGAGCGAATTTCAGAAGGTCTTCGCCAAGCAGATTGACCAGATCAAGGTCGCCACCGCGGAATATGAGAAGCTTGTTGCCCAGCGAAACCAGGTGCAATTCAACTTCGATATGAACCGGAACATGGCGGACGCCCGGCTGTCGTCGCGGGATCGCCAGATCGTCCAGACCCAGCGGCAATATGGGCTCTCCGAAAACCCGAACGACGCAAACGGTCAGCGCATCGGCAAGCAACTCGACTGGCAGGATGCGAAAGACCAAGCCAAGCAGTTTGGCTCGGCATTCAGCAACGAGCTGATTTCCGGCAGCCACAATATCGGCAAAGCCTTCCTCAAGGGCTTTCAGACCTCGCTCGAAAATGAGGCGTCGAAGCTCTGGGAGAAGTTCTTTGACGGGATCGGCAATATTTTCGCTGACTGGATCACCGGTTCTAAGGGGCAGGCTGGATCGGTCGGGAGTACCGCAACGAGCGTCGGCGCCAAGCTTCTTGGTGGCACTTCCGGTGCTGGACAGGCTGCCGCGTCGGCGACTGCTCTAACGGGAGTTGACGCTCAAGCTTGGAATTTCTTCGCGGGCAAGGGGCTTGCACCTCATCAGATTGCTGGCGTCCTCGGGAATATGAAAGCCGAGAGCAGCTTCAATCCGAATGCGATCGGCGATGCTGGCAAGGCGTTTGGGCTATTCCAGCACCACGCCGAACGCGGCGGCGGAAGTGGGCTCTTGTCGAGCGGCACCAACGGGCAGCTCGAACATGCGTGGTCAGAGCTACAGGGTCCGGAAAACAAGGCATTCCAGGCTCTGATGAAGTCCACGGATGTTCGGGGAGCCACGGCGGCCTTTGCTGGCTTTGAGCGGCCTCGTGGCTTCTCATGGGGCAACCCGGAAGGCGCGGACAACTTCTCTGGACGGCTCACCGCGGCGAATGATGCATTGTCGAAGTTCGGAAGCACGACGACTGATGCGACTCAGGGTCTGGGCTCGCTCGGTAATGGCTTGGGGCAGCTTCGCTCGTCTCTCAGCAGCGGTGCGGCAGGCGCAGCCTCCGGCGGCGGCGGTCTCTTCGGATGGCTGGGCAACCTGTTCAAGCCTGCCGCCAGCGCTTCATCCGGCTTCAACATTGGGTCGAACGCGGTGCCCTTCAAAGGCTTCGCCACCGGCACGAACTATTCTCCCGGCGGCCCGGCAATCGTTGGTGAAAACGGTCCAGAGCTGCTGAACTTGCCGCAAGGCTCTCAGGTCACCAGCAATCACAAGCTGATGTCCGCTCTGGCGGCTAATTCTAACCAGCCGCAGCAAAACCAGGGGCTGACGGTCAATGTCGAAGGCGCCAGTGGCGACGACCATATCCGCTCGCTCGTTCAACAGGGCGTCGGTGCTGCCCTGAGCGAATACAACACGCAACAGCGCCGCGGCGGCTTCGGTGTCCTGCAAGCTCGCTATGGAAATCAGAAGGGGTAACGATGGGCAGCTTTATCAATCAGCCCACCGTCCCCATCCTGTATCTCAGACCGACGAAGGCAAGCTTCGATGTGGTCGGATCTGGGATTAGCGGAGGTACCAACTCTTTCGGGGAGGAAATCTCGATCGAGATTGGCGGCGGTGGCAGAGTGACGGCCACTTACGAGCGTTGTGTCCTTCAAGGCGACGATATGGAGCGCCATGAGGTCATCAACTGGTTGGGTGCCAGGGGAAACGGTGGATTCCGTTTCTTCAACGTGCCGATCATCAATGATGGGATCGGCCCATTTCCGATCATTGGCGGCAAACAGCGGCCGATAATTGATCATATCCCACATTCCGATGGCTCGTTCTTTTCCGATGATTCCGGATACTCGCAGGCGTCGGTTTATGCCGTTGTCACGGCCAACGCCAGCGCGGGTGCTGGCATCATCGAAATGCAAGTGTTTGGCGGCGCGCGGCCTCTTCGCTGGTCTGATTGGTTCTCGATTTACCATCCCGTCAAGGGTTGGCGAGCCTATCGCTATTGGGAAGTCCAGGCGGTCAGCTTTGACGAAGATCCGATCTACAGGCTGGCGATCGGGCCTGCATTGAGGGACGCGATCACTGTCGGCACTCGTGTCGAACTGGCTAGGCCGATGTGTGTCATGAAGCTGCCTAAGGGCTTCACGCTGCCATGGGATTACGAGGCTTGGTACCAGTCCCGGCCGACCCTTCAGTTCACTGAGGCGTTCTGATGGGATACCTGCCAGACAATGTTATCGCTGCGATGCGCCAGAGCCATGCGCTCGGTATCTTCCTTCGTGTTGCGACTGATCCGGCCTTGCACGTCTGGTTTGGCGTCGAGGACAAGACAGCCCGTTTCGACAGTATCGACCCAGAAGGGACGGTCTATATCGGTGGCGGCTACCTTATCGGCGTCCCTACGCTGGAAATGCTGATCAATGGCACGGCCGACAACGTCGACTTCACCCTCTCGGGCATCACACCCGGGTTAGCCGCTAAGACGATGGACAGCATCCCGCCGGTTCGCGGCGCCGCCGTGCAAGTCGGGCTGATGGTGCTCGACGATTACTATCAGCCATTGGCACCAGTCATTCCGATTTGGAACGGGACGGCCTCGCATCCTTCTGAGGTGGGGCAAGCCGGTGACAACGGCGATACCAGCATCACCCTCATGCTTTCCGTTGTCGCTGGGAGTGTGACGCGATCCCGGCCGGCGCTGGCGCTCTGGTCAGACGCCCAACAGAAGGCTCGATCGCCGACTGACGACTTTTGCAAGCAAGTGCAGCGCCTGGCGCGCGGCATAGCACCGGTTTGGCCGAATTACTGAGGCATCCATGATACTGCGAGATTGGCTTGAGGGTTCGCACCGGTTCCGCTGGGGCGGCCAAGGCGGCGACGATTGCCTAATGTTCTGCGCCTCATGGGTCGCTCATGTCACCGGAACGGATCCGGTTGCCGAGTTCCGTGGCACTTATTCGACTGCAGAAGAGGCGGCTGCCCTGATCGCTTCGCATGGGGGGATCATTGCGCTCGTCGATACCGTTGCAGCTCGATCGGGCATTAAGCGGACCCGCGATCCCCGCAATGGCGATATAGGCATCATCCGCGCGCCATCGAGCCTTGATGGCGAAATGGCAGAGATCGGAGCTATCCGGTTCGGCCCGCTATGGGCTTGCCTTGGGCCTGCCGGCGTTGTCGGGAAGCCTGCCGAGTGGATTGCGGCATGGGAAGTGCCGCAATGAGCTTGCGCACTTTGTATGAAAACCTTTCGTCTGAAGAGGCTCTTCGGCGGGGCTGGGAGAATTCACTATATGCTAGCAGCTCGCTAGTTCGCCCGGCGCCAGTCTATGACCCGATTTTCACGCCAATTTTCACCGCTGTGTTCGGTACCGCCGGCATCACGATCGGCGCGCAGACGATCACCTTCGCCTCGATCGCCTCGGCGCTCGCGACAACCGCGCTGGCTATCGGCATACAGGCCCTCTTGGCGCCGAAACCACCGGACCCCGAAGATGGGCGAGTACCGAAGACACAGAGCACACCCTCGCGCGTTTGGGCTGTCGGGCGTAACCGTCTTGCCGGCGCCTACATGCTTTGGGAGGCCAGCGGCAACTATCTCTATGCGGTGCAGGCGCTAGTTGCGCATCGCGTGAAGGCGATCAATCGCTACTGGCTTCATGACGACGAGGTTTTCATCGATGCCAATGGGGTCACCACGAACGATGATGATGGAAGGTATGGAGATAACGTCAGGCTGCTGACACGGTTGGGGCTTTCCACCGAAACGGCCTACGCTCCGATTGCCGATCCACTCTCTGCTTCCGGGATCTGGACCTATAACCATCGCGGAGATGGTCAGGCCTCTGTCGCCATGATCGCTACCTCTGCGCCTGCGAAGAACCAGAACAAGCGCTTCCCGTATGGCGCACCACAAGTTTCTGTAGAGGTTGATGGTGCGTTCTGCTGGGATTTTCGCATCAGTGCCGATCCCGGAAATCCGGCCGCATGGGTCTGGACCCGCAATAGCGCCTTGGTTCTTTGCTGGCATGAATGTTTCAATGAGTTCGGGAACCGTCGAGACTATCGAAAGGCGATCTTGCCAGTTCTCGATATGTGGATCGAAGAGGCGAACATCTGCGACGAAGATGTCCCTCGGGCATCCGGCGGAACTGAGAAGCGCTACGAAACAAACGGCTGGGACACGACAGACAATGGCCCAAAGGTCGGGACACAGGCCATTCTCGCGAGCTGCGACGGATGGACGATCGAGCGGGGCGATGGTGCACTCCTGCTCACCGTCGGCAAGTTCCGCGAGAGCCGAGTTGAGACGCTGACCGATGCGGATATCATCGGCCATCAGATCCAATACGACGTTCTCTTCGAGGACGAGTGCAACCGGCTCGTTCCGAGGTTTACCTATCCCGACACGGGATATTCGACCTGCGATACCGACTATTTTGAAGACAATACGGCTCAAATGGAAGCTGGACGCGTCTTGGCGAAGACAGGCGACTATCGCTATTGTCAGCAGTGGCGCCAGGCGCGACGCCTTGGAAAACGAGACTGGCTCCGAGAGCGGCAGAAGGTCAGGGGATCGATCGATAGCCGCTTGTCTGGCTTGAATGCTGTCTATTGCCGGTGGGTGCGATTGCTCACGCCGGTCCGACTGCCGAAGTGCAATGGTAAGGTGTTTGAGAACCGACGCCCGACCGTCGCCATAACGCGCGGCGGCTTCAGCATGGATTTGATCCAGCACCCTGACAATATCGACGATTGGAACCCTGCGGTCGACGAAGGAATGCAGCCGCCGGTTCCGAATACACTCGGCACTGACAAGATCCCGCCCGGCGTCATCAATACGGTAGAGGCCAAGGCTAACGGTGGCTCTGTCTATCTTCGGGTTCTTTTGCTCGACCCGGAATCGACCAGTTGGACGCCGGTGCTTTTCTATCGGGTTTCGGGTTCGAATAGCGCTTGGATCGAACAGCAGTTCCCTTCGTGGGCCGCTTCCGGCGGCTATGTGGAGTTGAACACGGGGGCCGTTCCTGTCGACGTCGATCTCGATGTTCAAGCGGGCTACATCGGCTCTGATGGATCGTATGGACCTCGGTCAACGACGGAAACAGTTCACTCGACGGCAGATCCGACGCCGGCCGGCCCCGTGACGAGCGTTTCAGTGTCACCCGGCACCGGCAACGCCACGATCAATTGGACGGCGCCAAACAGCGGTAACTATGCCAGCGCCCGCATCTACTGGAACACCACCAATAATTTCGGAACGGCGACTGCGGTCTCTCCTCCCACCGGAGGGGCGCCCAACGCCTTCTCGACGGCCACCATCGCTCTCTCTGCCGGCGTGAAATACGCTTGGGTAGTCTCACTCAATCGATCCGGAGTTCAAGGAACGCCGGTCCCCACGGGCGCTTTCACAGTCGCCTGACCCATCAAGAAAATCTTGCACTTCAGGTTCTGGCAGGTCGCCGGAATGTCGATGCTTGGAGGATTAAATGCCTTTCAGCCCAAATGCCTCTTCTGTGTTTGCGGACGGTCCCACCGCCAGTCCATTACAACCGTCTAAGCCGCAAATCCGAGCCTACTTGACGCAGCTCGAGGCTGCTACCGATGCAATCTCTTCGGGCGCCGGCACGATTGCCAAACAGACGGTGGCGCAGCTGAATGGTGATCTTGCGCATGCTGCCGACACGATGGCGTGGGTTTACGCCGATGGAAATGTGACGGCGAATGGTATCTATCGCAAGAATGGCGCGAGTGGAGCTGGATCATGGACGTTCGCACTACCTCTCCCCTATACCTACATTGCTGCGAGCAATAGCGGGTCGGGGACCCCGAATGCCATCAAGGCGACGTCAACTGTTCCAGTAACAAATGGCATGCTCGTTTCGGTAAACGTTACCGTGACAAATTCCGGAACACCGGTGACAATCTCTTTCAATAACCAATCGCCTCTAACAATCAAAACGCGTAGCGGCCTTGATATTGGCTCCAGAGATTTGACACCTGGCTATCTTCTAGGCGTGCGACTCGGTTCAATTTTCTACCTTTTGTCTGATGTCGCTGTTGCGAGCCTCATCTATGCAGCTCGCGATGCGGCTTATGCTGCTCGGGATGCTGCGCAGCTCGCCCAGGGTCTTGCGGAAGCGGCGCAGCATGCTGCCGAAGCCGCCCGCGACATCGCCGCCGGCTACGCCTCCGACGCCGTCAGCCAAGGCAATGTGCCAATCTATGCAACGATCAACGGCATGCCTGCTCTTTCGATTCCGGCCGGGATCAACGCCATTCGAGTGAACGGCTTAGCGGCAGCTGGAGACGGCGGTGGCGGTTTGTTTGCCCGCCAAGCCGATGCCCCTTCCGCCGGCCCAATGTTTCAAACAGCAGATGGATCTTGGTGGGCAATCGAGCGGAAAAAAGCGTTGTCGGCGGCGATGTTCTCTACATTGCAAAATGCGATCAACGCTGCTGCCGGTGCCATCCTGCTCATTCCAGCCGGTGATTATGTCGCAACTGGCCTGCAGGGTGTCGACAACATCGAGATCGTCGCCGACGGCCGCGTCAATATCAAGCGGCCGGACAACGATCCTTCCTTTCAGGCCATCCTTACCTTCACAGGTAAGACGAATTTCAAACTGAGGGGGGATATAGCCCTCAACGGAAATCGCGCCAATAACACGATTGCTTCCAACTGCCTGACGGTAGATGGTTGCGGAAACTATACGATCGAAGGGATCTCCGGAAACAACGCCACGGGCTGCGGCTGCGTCATCACCAACAGCATCGATATCGAGGATGGGACCTATTCGAGGGTCACCGGAAACGAATTCAACAATAATGCGCAATATGGCCTTTACTCGCTGTCAGGCGGCAACCATACGATCGACGACAATGAAGCGTCGGACAACACGCTGATCGGGATCCTCTGTGACGGCAGCAGCGGCCTGCTCTTCAAGAACTTCATTCTCACCAACAATGTCGCCATGCGCAACGGCCAGTCAGGTATCTTCGCCTGGGGCCATCGCAACAATGATCCTGGCAACACCTCACTTCGAAATGTGGTGATTGCCAACAATATCGCCGAAAGCAACGCCGAATGGGGCATTGCTGCTCAGGCATTCGGCATGACGGTGACCGGAAACATCTGCTACCGAAATGGTTCGGGCGCGGCTCATGCCGGGCTCCTCATCAATGGCGTCAATATCGTCGCTACCGCCAATGTCATCGAGGAAAATTCCTACTTTGGCATCGACGCCGGCGATGCAGTGAACCTGATCATCACGGCAAACCATGTGAACTATAACGGCGGGGTCGGCATCAATGTCGAGGCCGCCCAGAAGGGCGGCGTGAAGGGCAATTTCCTGACGGACAATGGCAATCCGACGTCGAACTTCGGCTGGCAGATCTACTTGCGCGGCATCGGTGGTGCGGACGATAACTCGCCATTCCTCAATCGCCTGAATGGTTTCGACGTCGACGGGAACATGATGACCGTCACGCATACCGGCTATGTCGGATTGATCGCCGACGCCGATTGCGACGATATTTCCATCGGAACCAACCCTTGCTTCGGCTTCTCGACGCCGGGAATTGCGATCATCGTCCAGTGTGAAACGGTGTCCTATTACGGCGAAAGCGCTGGTGATGCGAAGATGCGGATGACGGTTCTGCCGTCCGCCGATGTCCTGATCATCCCGGACGTCGGGACTTGCTTCGCTGTGTCCGGATCGGCGACCATCTTCAATATCAGGACAGAGCGCGAGAATTCGTTTGTTGGGAAAATCCGCCGGATAGATATACCTGCTGGTCAGGGT
Source organism: Rhizobium sp. ASV20 (assembly GCF_016429015.1). Taxonomy (GTDB): domain Bacteria; phylum Pseudomonadota; class Alphaproteobacteria; order Rhizobiales; family Rhizobiaceae; genus Rhizobium. Next base: position 18,204 of record NZ_JAELTU010000065.1, on the reverse strand, counting down.
GGATCAGGTTATACCTCGTCATTCGACTTCACGGTACCCGGAGGCGGGGGCGCGACAGCCAAAGCGCTCGTTTACGGCGGCAAAGTCGTGCAGGTCCGGATGATCACGAATGGCTCTGGCCTTTCGGCCGATTTCAGCGGCGTTATACCGGGCGGCACAGGCTCGGGAGCGAACTTCTTTGCAGAAGTTGGATGCATCAACAGCGATGGGCGCCAAATCGAGCTGTTCTTCCAGAATGGCCTTACCGTCGCCAATGGAGGCAACATTGGCAATCTTGGCGGCGATAGATTCCTTCCCGCGAATGCTCGTTTGAACCTCCGCGGGAAATACGGGAACTATTACGCCTGATTTGTCAGGCGGAAGGTCGCGGTGGTGCTGTGGGAACACATCATCACTCGCATCAGAAGTTCTCTAAAACCAAATTCGAAAAGAACACTCTTTAAGCCAGTGCACGAGTAAGAGCGTTCATTTCCCAAATATTGGACATTCCATGAAACCGAAACTCGTCCCGAATGCGGGCCGGGTGCTTCGCCGTGCGTGGAGCATCCGCCTCATCATCATGGCTGGCATCTTGTCCGGCTGCGAAGTCGCTCTTCCGATCATCGATCAGTTCGTCATCATCCCGCGCGGCACTTTTGCCGCTCTCACAGGCCTCGTCACCTGTGGCGCGCTGATCTCTCGCCTCGTGGCTCAAGAAAATCTGAAAGGACATAAAGATGGCGAGTAAACGCGCGAAGGCTGGCGTCGCCGCCGGCATTGCAATGGCGGTCACGACATTGGCGGCGCCGGCTGAGGGTTATTACGGATACGTCTATAAAGACCCGATCGGCGTCCTCACCTATTGCTACGGCGAGACGGAGAACGCCAAGGATATGAAGGGCCGAACCTTCAGCCAGCAGGAATGTTTGGATCTGCTCAAGAAACGGATGGTGCATTATCAGCAGGGCAATGCGGCCTGCGTCAAGGGCTATGATGACCTCTCTCTCTATGTCCAGATGGCATTCAACGACTTTAGCTATAATCTGGGCAATGGGGCTTTCTGCACATCTTCGGCGGCTGCCTACCTCCGCGCCGGGAATGTTCGTGCTGCCTGCGGCCGGATCACGCTCTACAACAAGGCGCGCAAGAACGGTGTACTTGTCGAGCTCCCCGGCCTGACGAAGCGGCGCGCCATTGAGCAGATGTATTGCTTAAAGGGGGCATGATGTTCGGCCTCCTCGATTACCTCAAGCTCGGCGCCGGCGCGGTCGCCGGCGCCTTCCTGGTCTATGTCTTCATGAGCCTGATCAGCATCCCGGCAGCTGAGCATCGCGCTCGTGTCGGGTATGTCGAACTTGCCGAGAAGGCGACAGCCGAGGCCAAGGCGGACGAACTGGAACGCCAGCGCAATGCCTCCGCGCAGGCCTTGGAAGAGGCCCGAAAGCGCCAGGCGGCCGATGACGCCGCCCAGCGCGCCAAAGACGCTCAAACCGATATCGAGATCGCCGATTATGAAAAGAAGCTCGCTGCTGCAAATCGCCAGTGTCTTGCCGATCCTGCTGACCTTCAGTTCCTGCAGTCTCACTGATCGGCTGGAAAGGGCTTCATCGGCAAAGGGCACCATCGCGGCCGGCACCAATCTTCCACCTCTGCCTGACGACTGCCGGAAGAAAGAACCGCATGCCGCCGTCAGGGTAGGCGACGAGCTGCGTTCCGTCCTAGTTCGGGAGCGTGGGGCTCTCGATCGAGCGAACGCGCGTGGCGAGCGCTGCACCTCATTTTACGACGATACCACAGCCCGCTTTCGCGCGGCTTCAAAATGAGGGTGATCGCGAACCTTCTCGGCTTCCTCACATTCTCTTTCACGCTGGCGGCGCTCCTGCTGCTGGCGTGGCATTCCATCAGCATTTCGTAGGGCAGGCGCGGATTAAAATGGGCACAGGCAAAGAGGATACGGCTATGAACAAGCCTCGCATCATCTTCGACTTCAATCTCGGTACTCTTCTCCCGCTGCTCGCGATGGCGCTAGCGGGGTGGGATCGGTATGCAGCCTTGGAGGCGAAGGTTCAAGTCATCGACCAGCGTGGCCTTGCCCGGATGCAGATCTCCGATACGTTTCAGGCCGAAACGAAGAAGGCGCTTGCCGATGTCGCCAGCGCCCCGAAGGATATCGTTGAACTGAAGAAGGGGCAGGAGGTTGCCAATGCGCGCATGGACCGGCTTGCCGATCTGATGATCAACGGTCAGGACGCGATGCGCCAGACAATGCAAACCGGCTTTGATCTTCTTCGGAAGGATATGTCCGCGATCTCGACAAAGGTCGAAGTTGTCGGCTCAAAGGTTGACATGATGACCGGAAAGCCGTCACCTGGCGTGTTTCGCCCGAGATAACTGAGACGAGTTACCAAGGAGAAGATTACTGATCGATCAGAGAAAGAAGGTGCTTAAGGGGTCCTATCCCGTGAGCCGATACAATGATGCCGCCCGATAGAAATTCATGCAGATCATTGACGATCTCGGTTAGTCCAAGCACGTCATGTTCGATTAGCTTCTCGCATAATCTGGCGATAATGGCAGTTCGCGTTGCCATCATGGCGGCGATATATTTGTCGGTGAGCCTGTCCCGTCCCTCGTTCATGATAATGTTCTCTCAGGTGCCGCTTTCTTTGATGGCTCACAACTAAATGTGAGATGCGCTCTTATGTGAACGCAAGGGGAACGCCAAGGGCAACCTCAGTAGAATAAAATTCCATTTGTGGCTGTGGCGACATTGCAGAATTGACTTCTGTCAGCGCACTACCCTAAAGATCTTGGATATAAGCCTTATCATAGGGGTAGGGGAAAAAGCGGTTATATCATGTCCAATTTGCTCGAGAATGTTCTTTTCGATCCATCGATAAACGTCAACTGGCACATGCAATTGAGCGAGCGAGTTGCGTTGATGCACGTTCTCTCCTCGGTTAAACCAGACGTCAGCATCGAAATTGGTACATTCCTCTGCGGAAGCTTGCGTCCGATCGCGGCCGCCAGCAAACGCGTTTACACATTTGATATCGATCCAAATCAGCACCGTGACCAGGCTTCATTCCCGAACGTTACGTTTGTGACTGGCGATTCTGGCGCTACCCTGCCGCCGGTAATCGATGAACTGAATTCGGGCGATGAAGACGTCAGTTTTATGCTTGTCGACGGCAGCCACGAAGAAGGCGGCGTGCGGAGCGATTTGTCTCAATGCGCGCGCTATGTTCCGAAACGCAAGCCAACAGTGATCCTCGCGCATGACAGCGCAAACCCGAGCGTCAGACGTGGGATTTCGACGGTGGAATGGGCGTCGTTTCCTCACGTACATGCTGTCAATTTCGATTTTGTTCCTGGGATACTTTTCGACAGAGAGGATATCAAAGGGCAGATATGGGGAGGCTTGGCGGCAATCCTTCTGATGCCGGAGGTCCGGTCGGGGCCGGTAAACTTCGATGCAAATTTCCAATACTCACTGAGCGCGATGAAGTCCCAATCAATTTACGGTTGATTTTTTTTGCTGCGTCGAGCAAAGTACACTGGTAGAAATTATTCCAATTTCTAAGTAAGAGTTATTGGTGACCTATGAATAGACGTCTATATCGGGAAATCTATAAAACGATTTCTCCGGAGATCGATAAAATATACTATATAGAAGTCTATCCAGATATTGCCGCAGCAGTAGCAAAAAACCCAAAGTTCGATATTGTGGACCATTATATTCGTTATGGTCGACAAGATAACCGGAACCCTACGAGGTGGTTCAGCGCTTCGGATTATGTTCAGAAGTACGAAGATGTTCGCACTTCTGAAATGGAGCCATTTTTTCACTACCTCAAGTACGGTCGAAAAGAGGGGCGATCAATCGTAGCGCCAGGAAATGAAATCGGCTCTGAGAAATTTAAGATCATTGAGCCATATTTCGACGAGAAATATTATTCGGACCAGTATCCCGACATTGCGAATGCCGGTCTGAACCGGGAGGAGATGATTACACATTATCTCCAAAGCGGATGGAAGGAGGCGCGAAATCCGACCAGCGACTTCAATACAGCCGATTACCTCAGCTTGAATGCAGATGTCCGCCGAGCTGAGCTTAATCCATTTGCGCACTATATCGAGTTTGGAAAAGCTGAAGGCCGCGTCTCGCGTTCGATGCAAGAGCGCAGGATTCCGGGCAACCCTCTGGCCCCGTCAGTCTTGTTTGTCAGTCATAGCGGCAACCTCGCCGGGGCTGAGATCATGCTTCGCGACGTCATTGAATGGTACGGCGAGAACACTTGCTACAACATCGACGTACTTGTCCTCGCGCCTGGACCGCTTGTTAATCAGTACCAAAAATACGGCCGAGTCTATTCGCTCGGAGAGGATGAAAGCATCGACGAACTGTTGAAGCTCGATTTCCTTCAAGAGCGCTATGATTACATCTATCTCAACACGGTAGCTTCTGGATCATTCTTCAAAGTTTATGAGCAGCGATATGCTTCTGCGAAGGTTCCGCTGATCCTTCACGTCCACGAAATGTCGGGCGTCATCAAGACCTATGCAGACGAATTGAGCGGTATTCGACCGCATGTTTCCCTTTATATCGGCGCCTCGGATGCTGTGAAGTCTGATCTCATTCATGACTTTGACATCAGCGCTGAGAAGATTGTCGTTCATTACTCTTTCGTGAACATGATAGCGAGTGAGTGGTTCGAGGCATTGCGTATACGGGAGAACGCGCGCCGGTCCCTCGGCGTGGCTGACGGCGATTTCCTCGTGATGGGTGCAGGGACTGTGTACGCCCGAAAGGGCCCCGACCTCTTCGTGGAAACGTTAGATCAAATCAACCGCCGCGGTGTCTCTCGTATTAAAGCGATATGGATTGGCGGCGGCCCGGATTTTGACGATATCAAGAAGATGGTGGAAAAGCGCGGTCTGACGGACACGGTCGAGTTTGTAGGTTACAAGCCGAATTCGCGGGAACTCATCGCGGCGGCTGATCTATTTTTCTTGTCGTCTCGCGAAGACCCGTTCCCCCTCGTTTGCTTAGAAGCGGCTTCCTACGCTATTCCCACCCTTCATTTCCGCGGCTGTTCAGGGATATCCACCCTGACAGCGGATGGAGCAGGGGTCGAAGTCGAGGCGTTGGATTGCGCTCAGGCTGCTGACGCCATTATAGGCCTCCTGGAAGATCCAGGTCTCCGGGAGGAGCTGGGCCGCGAAGCTCGAAAACGGATGGTCGCCAAATACGAGACTGGCAAAGCTTGTCTCGCGCTATTTATGGCTCTCCGGGAACAGTTCGAAATAGCCCCCTCGGTCTCGGTCATCATTCCCAACTACAATCATGCGAAATATCTGCGACAGAGGATTAATTCAGTCCTTTCGCAGACGATCAAGGATGTTGAGATCATCATCCTGGACGACGCGTCGACCGATGACAGTAGCAAGGTTATCCAGAGCTATCTATCTGATCAGCGCATCCAGTTCCTGGAAAACGACGTCCAGTCCGGATCACCATTCAAGCAGTGGGCAAAGGGCCTCACGAAGGCTCGAGCAAGAGCTGTCTGGATCGCTGAAAGCGATGATTTCTGCACCTCGAATTTTTTGGAGATCGCGCTTCCCAGGCTGACGGACGAAATTGCCATCAGCTATTGCAAGACCGAGATCGTAGATGCAGTTGGTATAGTGCAGGATGGCGCTCTCGTGCCGTACCTACAGGCGGCGGCGCCTGGCAGATATATGCAGGACTTCATTGCCAGTGGGTACGAAGAAGTCAGCGCTGCAATGGGTTTCTGCTGCACTTTGGTCAATGCCAGCTCTGCCTTGTTCCAAAGGGCCTTTCTGACGGGCACCGTGGAAGCGGCTGCGAATTACAAAATGTGCGGCGACTGGAGAATATATCTCGAGCTACTGACGAAGGGCGGCGTTGCCTACACGACGAAGGCGACGAATTTCTTCCGGAGGCATGCAAATTCCGCTGTCCATCAACTGGAAGGGACCGACACCTACTTTAACGAGCGGTCGGCAATCGCATTCTATGTTGCCCAAAAATACAGACTTGAGCCGAAGACTGCTAATCGGATCGTTATCGAGCTGGAGTCGGAGTGGGCCCGGTTTTCGAACAAGCAGAAGAGCTACGCTTCGCTGGCCGGGTTCTTCAATGTCCGACAGTTCTGGTCTGAAGTCGGGTCTGATAGAGGCGCCACGAAGAACATTGCATTTTATGTCCACGGGATGCTGTTTTCCAAGGGCGGCATAGAACAGCAATGTGCGCTGATTTCACGCCATCTCGCCAACCAGGGATTCAACGTTACGATATTCTGCCGGCAGTGGGGGAATTCATCGCCTGTTTTCGATGCAGGCCAGTTTGTCAAAGTCGTTCCGATCTTCGATGAAAATCGAGTGGATGACACGGTCATAGAACTACGGCGACAACTGGTCGCGCGTCAGATCCAAGTTTTTATACCAATGTTGTCGGAGTGGCTGTTTGAGCCGGTGCTGAAGGCGGCCAAGGATCTCAACATCAAGGTGATTGTCTCCGAGCACAACGATCCGAGGAAAATAGAGGATCTCTGGTGGTCGCACGATAGGCGACTGTCAACATTCCGAGAGGCTGACCACGTTCATCTGCTTCTCGAAAAATTCAAGCCTTCCCTTCCGACCGAGTTCGCTAAGAAGATTACTGTAATCCCTAACGGGGTCGAGCCGCCTGTCCCCACTCCTATCAGCAGTCTACCGAAAGGTCGCTTTATCGCTATCGGTCGTCTGGCTGAGCAGAAGGGTTTCGATCGATTGATCAAGGCTATGGCCTATGTGGTGCAGGTACTTCCTGAAGTCACGCTCGACATCTACGGGGAGGGAGTAGAACGCCGCGAGCTAGAGAATCTCATTTCCACGCTTGGCCTGACCGAGCATGTTCGCCTGCGCGGGGAGAGCGATCAGATTTTCCAGAAGCTGTCCGAGAGCGCTGCTCTTGTCGTGCCCTCTCGTTTTGAGGGCTTTGGAATCGTCGTTGTCGAGGGGAAAATGGCAGGCGTCCCGGCTATAGCCTATTCCGACTGCAACGGCCCGAATGTCTTAATCTCCAATAGCACGGATGGTCTGCTTGTGCAGCCTGACGAAACTGGTAGAACACTGGCGGACGCGATGATTTGGCTTTCTAGGCATCCTGAGGAGCTGCTGGCTTACCAGACGAATGCGCTGGCAAATTCCGCAGGATATCTTCCGGATGTCATCGTGCGTCGGTGGGTGGACATGATTGAAACTGTCGGCGCCCAGCAGTCCCGTCTTTATCAAGACGTTCCCAAGGTATCCGCGTCAAGGGACTATGTTTGATGCATGACACAGCGATGAAAATCGGAAAACTGTTCTTCGATCTCTACCACGCGCCTGATTGGAAAGTAGCGATCGACTGCGGCGCCGTGGATATCAATGGAAGTCTCCGTTCGGTCTCTCCGGAAGGGCTTTTCTACATCGGCGTCGACATCGAGCATGGCACTTCGGTGGACATCAAGGTTCGCATAGACGAGCCGTTGCCATTCAGGGACAATTTTGCCGACTGCGTGGTGTCATCTTCGCAGATGGAGCATGATGATTTTTTCTGGATGACGTTTCTGGAATACGTCAGGATCGTAAAACCGGGTGGGTTTATTTATATAAATGCACCCTCAAATGGCTACTATCATCGGTATCCAAACGACAATTGGCGGTTTTATCCCGATTGCGGACATGTCCTGGTGCGATGGGCCAAAAAGAACGGATATGCGGTCGAGCTCGTCGAGTCCTTTTGCGGCGACAGAATTGGGGACGCATGGAACGACTACGTCGCTGTCTTTATAAAAGGGGAAGGCGCGCCTCGGGATCGTTACATTGCCGACGAAATCCCGTGTCGGAATGTGTGGAAGTTCGGAGCGTCGGAACCAGAAAAAGTATCCCCGACGGTACAAGATATGGACATAATTGCCTCGGCGCTTTCTGAAAAGGCCGCCCACTCATCTGAGGCAGTTGAAGCGAGCGAATAGATTATCGATTTCCGCCCTCAAGCATTTTCCTCCTGAAGACGGGCTCGAGAAATAATCCGAGGAAAAGAGAACTTAGATCGACGGGAACACGATATTCCTTGTTCAAATAGCGGGCCGCCGGAGCGAACTCAAAACTGGATAAAACTTGGAGGCAAGGTCACGCTGCATAGTGAAAAATTACAAGATGTAGTACTGCGCAAGTTTCTCATAAAAATGAGTCGAGATGTTCTGGGCTCCATCGGGAAATGTCAAAGTACGCTTCCGGATCGCCTACGAGACACTTTGCTACGTCGATTGCATAGCTCTTTTCCGACACGCACCTGTGAAATGGATGGGAGTATCGGTTCGAAAGAAACGCAAGGAGCCGAGCTCGTTCTGCAAGGTCAAAAACGGATATTTGATCGATCATTTCTATAGATCCCGCAGTAAAGGAGGAAAATTGACTCTGGCCCAAAGTGATAGATTTTTTTCCGTGCAAGACTCCTTGTATCGACAGGGAAGACGAAATCGAAATTACTGCGTCAACATTAGGGAGAAATATTTCGCTGGTGCCAATCCATAACTCCTGGGGTGGGAATCGAACATTTGGAAATTCCCTCTCAATAACATCGCGCATCGAGGCAGGAAAACTTTGCGCTGGGTGCAGTACTGGCACTAGTATCCACTCCTCCGGCGCCTCTGTTGCACACTGCATAATCATTTGATCTACCGCGCTTTGTCGCCATGCCGCTTCATAGGTAAGCCAGTCCTGAGGCTGCAGTGCTAGCAGAGCTGTTCTCTTGTCTGCGCGGATAGACGAGAGCCAGCTCTTTACTTGATCGAACAAATGGTGATGCTCAATTGGCCCGATCACCTTTCTATCCCACATTTCATGAATCGCATGTATTTGCGGGTCTGACAGCGGGAGGTTGCGAATTCGATCTCCGAATTTGTTGGGAATTCCATTTACCTGGTGCCCAAGCGGATCCATAAAAAAGCTGTGAGTATTTGTTAGGCGAGGGAGGGGACCTAGCTCCCAGAAGAGAACGCGATGAGCAAAAATTTCTTCTATATAGCGGTTCTGGGTGAAGCTGATCGTGACATGGGGTCGGAAGGTTTTATCAATTTCGGCAAGTTGGTTGATGAGTGCCGGGTTTCGCGACGGAGAAAAACCAAACAGATCTCGTCCGTATTGATGACGATCGAATTGGAAGGGCTCCAGAACTACTCTTGGGCTAATATCAAAGAAATGACAGGGAATATCTCCCAGTTTTTGGCGCATCGCAGAGCAAAGAGGACCACTAGACGCGAACGCAAATGTGGTCTCGGGGCTGATGTGGGGTGAGATGATCAGACCGATCCAATCTAGCCATGGCGTCAGAAGGAGAGGATTAAGCCGGAACGTAACCGGCTCGATATAAAACAGAATGCGCAAGCGAGCGCCTCCAAGAATTCATATATGAAATACTGTTGTGATGTCAGCCGAGCGCGCGCTTTCCAGCATAAATTCCTTCCATGCATGTGTGTCTATTGAATGCAAGTTGATATCAGCATAGAGCACCTCGGGCCTAGAGAGTGCAGTTGATGTGCCATCTTTTATGACAATGCGTTAGATGCGAATTCGCAGGTGGGTAAATATGAAATATGGCGTGTTAGGTTTTAGTTACGCGGGTTTTAAACATTTCGAATATTCTCTTAGCAGCGTGGGTTATTATTCGTCGAACTTAGGCGACAATGCTCAGACAATTGCCTCTCGGCAGGCATGGCGTAGCGTTGGTGTGAGGGACGAAGACATTTTGCTGATTGATCGAGATACGTTGCCCAAGTATAGCGGCGAGCCCGTCGCGCTTATCATGAATGGTGTCTTTATCCTAGAAAGTCTGCCTGCTCCAGCCTCAGTAACGCCTATATTCCTTGGCTTTTGCGCCGATGAGCCGGTGGTTGCGGCGCATGCTGATTGGTTGCGCCTTCACGCTCCGATCGGATGTCGTGATTTTAAAACCGCAGAAAATTGCCGTGCTCAGGGGATAGAGGCTTTTGTCACAGGTTGTGCCACTCTTACGCTTCCGCCGCGAAATAGTAATCCCCAACATGACCGATTATTCGTAGTGTTGGGGTGGCCACACCTATTGCCGTCGACGATCTATAAGCATATCCCGTCGCGTCTTTTAGATAGCGCCGAATTTATTCAGCACCGGCATATGGAAGGAACTTTTCCTCTATCTTATGAACAGCAGCTATTTAACGAGGCGCTTGAGCGACATCTGCTTCGACGTTATCAGGAGGAGGCGTCTATAGTGCTCACGCCCCTTCTGCATGTTGCTGCACCGTGTGTCGCGATGAAGGTTCCGGTCATTTTGTGCCGTGTTGATCGGGATAGTCGGTTCGGCCTTCTTGAAGAGATGGTCCCTCTTTATACGCCCGATCGATTCCATGAGATCAATTGGACGCCGGGTGCACCAGGTTCTAGCGAAATTGGGCTGAATTATCTTTCCCGTTTAGCTCGCTGGTGCAAGCAGGGCAGCATTGTTGCTTAAGCTGCTCGGCAGCCGAAAATGCGTCCTCGATGTTCCAAGTCCGCTTCTCTTGCGGTCGGCGCATACCCCGATGTGGCAGCAATCTCTTGAGCAGGTGCTGCCTAACGGCCCACCATCTATGCAGGCGGAGTATACGAAATTCGATATCCGAAACTAGCGGTCGAGCAAAGAGCATGCTAACCACTGGCATATCCTTGCTAGGCCGCTTCAAATGAACATTTTCGAAACTGACGAAGTCTTTATCCATCACGCCGAAACTAACAACCCCGTAGTGGTCGTGACCTTCTCACATCTTGACTACAATCAGAAGGGCATATCTTTCTGGGGCGCGTCACCGCTTGAAAAGCTCGGATATTCAGCGATTGGTATCGTTGCAAAGCGTGATATCTGGTATCCGCCGGCTGTCATGGACCAAACGTTGGAGGCGGTGGAGCGGCTGACGGCACAATATTCAAGCGTCATCGCGTATGGCTTCTCAATGGGTGCTTATGGAGCGCTGAAATATAGCAAGCGCATCGGAGCCAACACTGTGATCGCTCTGTCTCCGCAAGCTTCGGTAGACGTAACCGAGAATAGGTTCATGGATCTACGTTTCTACAATCACGATATCCATCAGAAAATGGGGATAAAGACTGGAGACATTGGGGGCAACGCCTTTCTGATTTATGACCCGTACATGGAGGCCGACAACTGGTCGGCGCATTTCGTATTAAACGCGCATCCGGAAACGCACCTTATTACAGCCCCACGCGCCCAGCATGAGACCATCGATATGTTCTCCAGCACCGAGGCGCTATCGGAACTCCTGTTGACATGCAGTGAAGGCAATCCACAGAAAGTGAGCAAGCTTGTGCACCGGTTGCGGAAGCCTGCTTGGCGAGTTGATGGTGCACGAAACGCCTATCTGGCGGCTAGACGAAATCGAAACGCGCAGGTGTACGAGATCGAGCCGGAAGCTACGCAGTTGGCAGACGGTTCCAGTTGAAGGCTGTATTCCAAGGCCGGTCTAGTGGGTGGCCTTGGAGGGCCCTTTTTAATTGGAGCAATACCTTGACAGATTTTGGATCGGCCCCTGACGGCACCACAACAAGATCGCAACGAAGAAGTGGATGAAGCCCTGCGGAGTTCAAGCGATTTGTGCATAGAAGTTGTCTAAGACGGAAACTAGAAATCAACCGCCGGACGTCCCGCGACAGGCTGCTTTACGCCTCAGCTCCTATTTCTCGCAGAATAGGGGGTTTGTTATTGGTACATGCATTCTCCTGGCAATGATCGGGATGGGCCCGCCGCAGAGGGGCGAGCAGCGACGTGCCACCGGCCGTCCGTCGCTCTTGAGTTACAAATGACTGTGTTGCTCTCTTCCCGTTAGCCGTAAGCGGTGTTTTCCTCGCACATTGACCAAGCGCGATAGGCCGTCCCGAATGCTACCGCTGCGACATTGATGTCAAGAATGCGCCGTAAGGGGTCATTCGCGAGGGAGCTTTTCTGCAATCTCTTGAAACTGCGTAGCGGTAAATCCCGTGAGCGTCGGCATCTCCCAGTCAAAAAATGACTTACTGGAGATCGCATGTAGGATCAGCAGTCGTAAACCGTGCATTTCCTCTGGTGTGAGGCCAGGATCTGGCACTACCGACCTCAGTTTCGAGGCGATTTTCTCGGCGGCCTTTCGAGGCGATGGTCCTAGAAGGATGACATCGTCGTCTCGTTCCAGTTCCTCTAAAGCGCCGATGAGAGTTTGAATGATTGTCGCGTTATAAGGTTCGTTCATTTTGGCAGCCGTCAGCAGTGAAGTTTGGACAGATAGTCCATAACAGCCACAGCACCCGTGACAACCCAAAGCCCGCTTCGGGCCGACAGCAGACCTTAGCCGTCTGTTCACCCCAAGTAATGCCACGGCATCAGCTCGCCGATCCGGCTCTGCTTGTGGCCATTGACGATGGCGGTGAGCGTGGCGGTCAGGTAGGCCAGCGGGTCGACCGCATTGAGTTTGCACGTCTCGATCAATGAGGCAATGGTCGCCCAGTTCTCGGCTCCGGCGTCGTGCCCGGCGAAGAGAGCATTCTTGCGATTGAGGGCTATCGGCCGGATGGTTCTCTCGACTGCATTGTTGTCGATCTCGATGCGACCGTCGGTCAGGAAGACATAGAGGCCGTCCCAATATTTGGCGATATAGGCGAGCGCTTCGCCAAGCGGAGATTTGCCAGCAACGCGGGCACGATGATGCGTGAGCCAGGTCCGCATGTTTGCGATCAACGGTGCTGACCGTGCTTGCCTCCCAGCTAGGCGAGCGTCGGCGTCGAGACCGCGTAGTTCCGCTTCAATGCGATAGAGCTCGCCGATCCGCTTCACACCTTCTTCGGCAATCGGTTTCGAGCCAGTGCGGGTGATCTCGACCAGCTTGCGTCGAGCATGCGCCCAACAATAGGCGAGCTGAATGTCCGGGCCGACACGATCCGGTGCGATCAGCCGATTATACCCGGCATAGCCGTCCACCTGCAGGACGCCCGTGAACCCTTGCAATATCCGCTTGGCATGTTGACCGCCGCGACCTGGAGCATAGGTGAAGGCGACCCCCGGCGGTGCACCTCCGTCCCACGGTCGGTCGTCGCGAGCGAGCGCCCAGAAGTATCCGGTCTTCGTTTTGCGAGAGCCGGGATCAAGCACCGGTGCACGGGTCTCGTCCATGAACAGCTTCGTCGACCGCTTCAGATCGGCGATCAGAGCGTCGAAAACAGGACGCAGTTCGAAAGCAGCCCGACCAACCCAATCGGCGAGTGTTGAGCGGTCGAGATCGATACCCTGGCGACTGATAATCTGGGCCTGCCGATAGAGTGGTAAGTGATCGGCGTATTTGCACACCAGCACATGAGCGATGGTCGCCTCTGTAGGCAACCCGGCCTGGATCAATCGCGCAGGCGCTGGGGCCTGGGAAACGCCGTCGGTGCAGGCACGGCAGGCATATTTTGGACGGCGGGTGACGATGACACGGAACTGCGCCGGGACGACATCCAGCCGCTCGGATACGTCCTCGCCGATGCAATGCAAGCCTCCGCCGCAGGCGCAGATTAGGCTTTCTGGGTCGATGATCTCCTCGATACGAGGAAGATGGGCGGGAAGAGCGCCACGATTGGCAGCGCGTGGTTTAGGTTGCTGCTTGCCTTGAGGGCTCTCGGCTTCTTCTTCGCCATGGATGGCCGCGATTGCGGTTTCCAGGTCTTCCAGCGAAAGATCAAATTGGTCTGGGTCGGGCCTTCTCAGACTTGCGGCCGAAGGCGGCTTGTTTGAAAGCGGCGACCAACTTCTCCAGCCGTTCGATCCGGTCATCCTTGCGAACTTCACGCGCTTGCGCGGCAACTAGCATCGCCTTCAAAGCTGCAATATCGTCGGGAAGATCGGCGGCGTCCAACATGGTGAAAGTCTATCAAAACCAACGTCGCTTCGCCGTTGGAATCTACCGCCCGAGTCATCGTGCCGCATCTATTCAATGGCGTCCGGCGCTCTCGCCTCTATGGCGCGGACCCGACGCCAGTCGAGGCCTGCAAACAGCGCTTCGAACTGTGCGTGACCCAGTGTCATCAGGCCATCTTTGATGCCCGGCCAGGCGAACGTGTGCTCCTCCATCCGCTTGTAGGCCATGACCAACCCGCTGCCATCCCAGTAGATCAGCTTCAGGCGATCCGCCTTGCGCGAGCGAAATACGAAAACCGTCCCTGTAAAAGGGTCCTTATGCAACTCGTTCTTGACCAGCGCCGCCAATCCATCGTGGCCCTTGCGGAAGTCGACCGGCTTGGTGGCCACCATGATCCGAACCCGGCTCGATGGAAAAATCATGCCGGAACCGCGCAGGCACGCGCGACATCGGCGATGCGGTCAACAGACGCTCCCTCTTCCAGACGGATAGTGACGGAGCCAACGATGACCTCGGGGCGACTGACCGTTTTGGTCGGCGGTTCCGATATGGGTGGATCGACGATCACCGCTGCGAATTCCACCGCACCCTCAGGTGCGGGTAGAACCAGCTTGCCCTGCCGCGCCATCGTTCGCCAAGTCGAAAGGCGGTTCGCCCGCAATCCATAGCGCTGGGCGACCTCATTCACCATCGCGCCAGGTCTCAAGCTTTCCGAAACGATCTGCGCCTTGACTTCGTCCGGCCAATGACGGTGAACCTCACGTCCAGACTTCCTGGTTGTGAGAAACTCCAATGTACTCTCCATGGAGAAACTCTCGTTGCTCGCCCATGGAAAGCCGATCACAGATCAGGCAAGCCGAGACAACGTGGGGGTAGGACATCGGTTACCGTTTGCCTCATGATGGATTCATAACATTTCTCGGCTCGACAGGCTGCGACACCGCGGTCGACAGCATCCATAAGGTCGGGACGCAAGTTCAGGTGTTGAGCTCGAAGCTCGAAGATATGCAGGGCAAGGCTGACCGAACACTTTTCCGTACGCCCACCGTTAGGCCATAGGGCGTTTATACTATGAATCGAAAAGAATTCTTCTCGATAGCCTTTCGGCGGTCAGCCCGATGAATAATGACCCCAACCCGAAGCCGAGAAGATACTCTCGGTCTAAAAGTCGATCGCTGTAGCCTTCGAAATATGCCACGCGCATCCATTCAACGCATTGCACCACCGGATTATACGAAAGTGGAATTGCTATTTGATCAGGAAGGTTTGGGGTGACGAAGACCGCTCCGGAAGAGATATAAACGACTATGGTGAACAGCGCATAGACGGTAACGAATATGGGAAGAAATGAAGTAACTACGCCAATGATAGAGCCTACACCAACGGCAAGCAGTATTGTTGCCAAATACGCAAATACAGCCTGAGTTGGATCGACCGGGTACGGGTTTAATCCAAGTGATATAAAAATAATCCACACAAAAAGCAAAGTTATGAAGCCAGCTATAACTTCGAGAAATGCCCGAGCAAACAGTATGTCAGTCACTTTTACGATAGGAAATGATAACATATTTATATTTAAAATTACAGATAGCGACATAAATCGTGATATATACATAAACGCTAACGTAGGTACGAGGCCGACTCCAAAAAAAACCAAAGGACTGTCGCCGTACGGTGCCGCTCGACCGGCAAAGGTATTTACTGAAATGATAATCAACATATGAGCGAGCGGCCATAGTGACTGTACGATAAAACCTAGTCCATGGTTGAAAAACCTCGACCGCATATCGCGCAGAATCACGGCGCGCATAACGTTTCGTTTCTGTTTCAGCGCATCGGTAAAGGACATGCGCTCTCTTTTCGTGTGACCCTTTTCCATTAAATCATCCAAATAACGTACCGCTGTGACGTGTCGTCCGAGTTGTTGCTAGCGCTCAGAATCTAGAGCGTCCTCCCATCCTTCGGCAGTGGATGCTCCTTCTACTTATGCTCGAAGCAATACCAGTGCGACGTGCTTTTTCCTATATCATAGCCGAAGCCGCCCATGCCTTGCAGTCGGGATGCTCGCAATAGTGATTGACATGGACGGTATCTATCCGGCGCTCAAGTTCTTAATTTGCCATTGCAAGCCCTAACGCCTTTACGATCTGAAGCCGTTCCAAATGAAAAGGAAAAGTCGGGAGGGAGCTATATATTCTGTTAGATATACGGAACTTTACCTGCGGGTCGGCAATCAGCTCGTTAATTATTCCAGGCAGGCAAAGCGCAAAAATGATGCCCAAGATTTTGATTGTTACCGTCCAAATCAGCAGTGAAGCGATGCAGGCCGACACCAAGAATACCCTGTAGACGGTGAGACCCGTTAAGAAAGGCAGGTATTTCATCGGCCGGTCGGGCTCTTCGCTCATGTCAATTCAACTCCTCTTTCGGTGCCTTATCCATGGCACCTAGCAGGGAATCTGAGAAATACTCCAACGTCTTCAGAGCATCAGCAAAGCGTTGCGCGTCGGGCGTTCCGAGAGCGCGCATTCCATTGTCGCGAAGGTCAAGCCCGACCTGCTGTATAACGGCGTTGGTAAAACCGCGCATGTCTGCGGTTGTTGATCCAAGCCTGCCTAGCAGATGCGCAATGAGAAAATCATGCATAAGGCAGCGGGCATCTAGCTCTATGATCGTCTGTTCCAGCTTCTTGACGCGGCTTTCGATCATTTTTCATCTCCCGTAGCTTTTTTGGTTGTCAACGGAACCAGTTCGTCATTGGGAAAGACGCGCTCCTGCAGCGCCTTGGCCTCGCTCCACGGCGCCGTCATCCAAGTTTCGATCTCATCTTGATTACGAAGAAGTATCACCTATGCCAACATGCGAAATGACAACAGGGATCTGCAGAAGCAGATTTCCGACATCAACAATCGTCTTGAGAAGGAGGCGGTCGACCGAAAGGACCGGCTAAAGGACTATCAGGGGCAGCTTTCTGCGATGCAGCAGCAGATTGCCCAGATTGCACCTCTTTCCTTCCAGACGACCCGAGCCACCGAAGCCGGCGCCGAGAACAAGAAGGCAATCGAGCTAACTAACACCCGGATCGACAGGGTAGTTGAATCGCTCGGTGGCAAGCTGGACACCGCGATCGACAGCATCAACAAGGTCGGGACGCAAGTTCAGGTGTTGAGCTCAAAGCTCGAGGACATGCAGGGAAAGGCCGAAAAGAGCATTTTCAAGATGCCGGTGATGAAGCCCTAGGCTGCTCTGGCGCGAAAATGAAACATTATTTCAGGTGGGCCGCGCAGGGTAACAGCCGAAAAAAAGCCCGCGCAAGGCGGGCTGAATTCTGGGATGAGAGCGGAATCTCCTACCCATGGAATACATAGCAATTAAGAATGTTCCTAGCAAACTTTAAAAAAGCTCCGCCTCGTGGGGGGAGGCAGAGCTGTATCATGCGAACATCCGGGGGAGGGAATTTCGTTCGCATAGTGGAATTTTAAAAGAGATTCCTGAAGCGAAAATGAAAAACCCTGCCGGAAGGACCGGCAGGGGCACTTCGCAGGTGACGTTGCCCCCAAGTTTTATCCAGTTTTGAGTTCGCTCCAGCGGTTTTGGGTTGCTGTATTCGGGGCGGTAGCGGCGAGTTGCGGTGCGGAGCCATTCCGGCTGCGCAGCACCGCATCACGTCGCGGGTTGATGGTCTGAGCGAACTCGGCAGGTGTCATCCAGCCGAGTCCAGAGTGTGGTCGATGATCGTTGTAATCGCTGCGCCAGTTTAAGAGCGCTGATCGAGCATGGGTCAGTGACGAGAAGAGAGTTTCATTCAGGAACTCGTCGCGCAGCCGCCCATTGAAGCTTTCGATGAAGGCGTTCTGGATCGGTTTGCCTGGTGCGATGTAGTGCCATTCCACCTTGGTCCGATCTGTCCATTGCAGGATCGCGTTGCTGGTGAACTCGCTGCCATTGTCGCTGACGATCATCTTCGGCTTGCCTCGTCCCTCGATGATCCGCTCCAGCTCACGGGTAACCCGTAGGCCGGAAAGGGACGTATCGGCGACGAGGCCCAGGCATTCCCTGGTGCAATCGTCGACGACCAAAGCGCAAACGCTATGCGTTTGTCGCGAGCACCCGGAACCTGCGACCATCGGTGAGCTGATCCGACACGAAGTCCAGTGACCAGCGATCATTGGCGGCGAGCGGGATCAGCATCGGTGCTCGTGTGCCTATCGCTCGTTTCCGACCGCCGCGCTTGCGCACCGTCAGCTTCTCTTCCCGATAGAGCCGGAAGAGCCGC
>NZ_JAELTU010000630.1 GCF_016429015.1 Rhizobium sp. ASV20 | reverse complement strand
AGGCCCAGCCGCGCGCCGTATCGGACGGATGGTTAGCGAGCCTTTCCTGAGCGGAAAAGCCCATTCGATCTGCAATCAGCCGAGCGGCAAGCGGCATACGCCGGGAAATGCCGAGTGATGCGGCCTGTCGCATTTCGGTCAGCGCATCGTCGCCGATCCCCGGCAGTACATTGCCCATGAGCGCGGCAAAATCGACCGCAAGGCATTCGGTCAACGTCGCCGCCGCGCCGCCAGAATTTAGCTGCGCCAGACGTTCCGCCGCGATGCTCTGGACGCGGCCCCGGCTCATGGCTGCGCCTCCTGTCTGGCCTGTGGTCCTTCGCCAGCGTCGAGATTTCGCCAGATGTGGCGAATGAGAGCATTGAAAGTCTGGCGCTCGTTGGCGGTAAATCCTGCGAAAAGGGAGGCGATCCATGCGCTATGG
>NZ_JAELTU010000629.1 GCF_016429015.1 Rhizobium sp. ASV20 | reverse complement strand
AGCTCTTCCGCCGCATTGTTCTTGGCGAAGAACTCCGTCTGGAGATTGCCGAAGGCGGTCTCAGCCTGTTGGCGCGATTTGCTATATGTCTCTGTCATTGAATTTCCTCGATGCTGGCTATGACACCCAAACGAAAAAGGCCAGGCGAACTGCCTGGCCTCAAACTGATAATTGCTTCCGGCGATGCCAGTACATCCGTGGTCAAAGGGAAGCCAATATCAATTAAGCAGCCTGAAGATTGGTGGCCGACATCTTGCCCGACTTCATGTCGCGCTCGAGCTCGAAGCCGATCTTCTGGCCTTCGACGAGTTCGCGCATACCGGCGCGCTCGACTGCCGAGATATGAACGAAGGCGTCAGCGCCGCCGTTGTCAGGCTGGATGAAGCCGAAGCCCTTCGTGGAATTGAACCATTTTACTGTGCCA
>NZ_JAELTU010000628.1 GCF_016429015.1 Rhizobium sp. ASV20 | reverse complement strand
CTTCCTGCAAAGTCTCGCCATCCAGCTTGGCTCCGTCACCGGCATGGATCTCGCATCCGCCTGTCGCGCTCACCTGCCCCGATGGCTAAACTACTTTATCTACGCCCTGGCTGAGCTAGCAATCATAGCCACCGACATGGCCGAAGTCATTGGTACCGCCATCGCTCTCAACCTCTTGATCCCCAAGCTGCCCCTCGTCGCCGGCGTCGCCCTCTCTATTCTTGACGTCAGGGCCATTCTCTTCTTCTACCGACCCGACGGCGCCATGAAGGGCCTGCGTCTGTTTGAACTCTTTGTCTGCCTGCTTGTCCTCGGCGTAGTCATCTGCTTCTGCATCCAGCTGTCGCAAATCGACGGTAGCGTAAGCGAAGTCTTTAGAGGATACCTCCCGTCTAGCGCACTCATAGAATCCGAAGGTCTTTACC
>NZ_JAELTU010000627.1 GCF_016429015.1 Rhizobium sp. ASV20 | reverse complement strand
GTGTTTGCACCGTAAGTTCCTGGATACCTTCTCTCAGCAAGTCTTAACTGAGTCTTAAAATTAACCAACACAATTCAGTGCCTACAATGCCTCCAAAGCTGCCGTCATCCAGCTCGCTCGCAACCTCGCCGCCGAATGGGGCACCCACGGCATCCGCGTCAACACCCTCTCTCCCGGCTACATCATGACCGAGATGCTGCAGAACCTGTTCAACGACGTCCCCCACCGCAAGGAGCAGTGGCCCAAGGAAAACATGCTCGGTCGCCTGTCTCTGCCTCACGAGTTCCGTGGCGCTGGTGTGTTTCTGGTCAGTGATGCCAGCAGCTTCATGACTGGTGCTGATTTGCGCATTGACGGTGGCCACGCTGCCTGGTAAAGACAACAACAACTTGAACCAAAAACACCAAAAGCCCTCTATCTTTATAA
>NZ_JAELTU010000626.1 GCF_016429015.1 Rhizobium sp. ASV20 | reverse complement strand
ATCCTCAACACCGTGGCTGCGCCGCACAACCTGGACGCGTTCATCAGCCTGCTCAAGCGCGACGGCACCATGACCCTGGTCGGCGCGCCAGACAGCCCGCACCCTTCGCCTGCGGTGTTCAACCTGATCTTCAAGCGCCGCAGCCTTGCGGGGTCATTGATCGGCGGGATTCAGGAGACCCAGGACATGCTGGATTTTTGTGCCAAGCACAAGATTGTCTCGGACATCGAGATGATCGATATCCAGGGCATCAACGACGCGTATGACCGGATGCTCAAGGGGGATGTGAAGTACCGGTTTGTGATTGATATGGAGAGTTTGAAAAAAGAGCATCACGCCGCGTAAAAAACACCGTCAATCCAATGTGGGAGCGGGCTTGCTCGCAAATGCGGTGTATCAGCCACAGATGTGGCAACTGACCCACCG
>NZ_JAELTU010000625.1 GCF_016429015.1 Rhizobium sp. ASV20 | reverse complement strand
GGATCGAGGCCGGACGTGCACTCGTCAATCAGACAAACAGACGAGTCGCCAACAAACATACACGCAAGCTGTAGCTTACGTTTCTGTCCGCCGCTAAGAGTTCGTGCTTGACTATCGCGCTTGGCAGTGAGGTCGCATGATGCAATGAGCCTCTCGACTTCGATACTGGACTCATTTCCGCCCTTCAAGCGGCTCCAAATAACAACGTGTTCTCTGACAGTCAACTCATCCCACAAAGTATTTTGTTGTGGACAAATGCCAATCTGAGCAGGAGCCGCATTGAATGCAACGTCTCCAGAGGTGGGACGGGTGAAACCTGCCATCATGTGCAGAGTCGTCGTCTTCCCTGAGCCGTTAGGTCCAACCAAGCAGAGAACCTGGCCACGATAGCCCTGAATACTGACTCCGTTGACTGCATTAACACCC
>NZ_JAELTU010000624.1 GCF_016429015.1 Rhizobium sp. ASV20 | reverse complement strand
ATACAGAGGTATCCTGCATGTATCGCTTCTCGAAATCTTCATCGAAATCTTCGCCGACGAGCTGCTCGTCCGCTATCTCTCTTCTGTGCGCAACAAGGGTGCCAAACTTCGGCGTACCGATCCATTTCGCGAGAAGCTCTTTAATGACGTAGCTACCGCGTTTAAAACATTCGCCAATCTGCCCCTTTCTGACGGCGGCGCCAACATCAAGGACACATGGCGGGTTACGGAGCCGTTCCTGGCCTTGCTATCTGCCGACCGCAGCGCTGTGCCAGACGAGTTTGCAATATTCAAAGACAAGAATTGGGACTTGCAGATGAGCTGGGTAGAGGCTGTGCTGCGGTCAAGAGACGACTTTGAGAGGAGTATGTTGAATGCTGTCAAGGCGAGGGCGGCGCAGATTGAGGTTGTCAGGGGCCCTGAAAC
>NZ_JAELTU010000623.1 GCF_016429015.1 Rhizobium sp. ASV20 | reverse complement strand
ACCAGCATGCGAGCCTCCTCTCCCGCAAAGCTGCGCCTTCTACAGCTCCTGCGCAGAGGCATCTCTCCACTGCGGCGACGACGGCTACCCGCTTCGCTACGGCTACAAAAACTGCCGCGCCTTTGTGGAGCGGCTATCGCACTTTTCAGACGACGGACAGATCTGGATCTGGAAGGTCATGACGTGTCTGCAACAAGCGCTGCTGCAGCCGCTGAACGAGCAGTGCAACCTCACATGTGACGGCCTATCCGATGCGGCGTTTGACTCGCATCCGAAATGTTACGCTGATAGCGGCGTGTGTTTCCTCCCGTTTGAGGACCTGGTGCAGGTTGTGGTTACGGTTGGCTCGGACTTGTTTTATGGGCCTGCGCTCGAACAGGCGCTGGGTGTAGGGGGACGCTGTGTTGGCAAGTATATTGATGAGGC
>NZ_JAELTU010000622.1 GCF_016429015.1 Rhizobium sp. ASV20 | reverse complement strand
CCACAGGATCAACCGAACTGGAATTTCGTTTGCACTCATCTTCGGAGAGAAACTGCCGCTCACTTTTTGCTCATCACGTCCCGTGCGTGAAACTTTGCCGTGCCAAATGCTCAGAAAATTCTTCCTAGTTATTAAGAGGTCGACCTTGATTCAACGTTTACTTGACAAATTCCAGGGCATAAAATTTACATTTTACGTTCGACTAAGCTTACCTGGGTACTTGTATTTCGTTTTCATTTTGGTTGGGCAGTCACGCCAATAAATCTTGGTGTTCACAAAAGCACAGGCGTCATCGGCGAGCATAACTTGCACACAAGCTTATTGAATCTGATTAGCCTTGACGCTGGTTCCGAAGGAAACCCTTTCCTTTTCCTCCGCAAAGGAAAACTCACATGTACAGAACTCTCTAAACCTGGAAGTCCTGACA
>NZ_JAELTU010000621.1 GCF_016429015.1 Rhizobium sp. ASV20 | reverse complement strand
GATTGGTTCTTCCCAAAGCGATTTCCGACTGACGAGTTACGTCCGCGATCTGAAGGCAGCTGCAGTCCACTAAAATCTGCGCTGCGCAGTGCATCAGCAAGCGATCCCCCAGATGGTCGTTTGCCCTGAGAGGTCTGCGAGGATCTCTTGCCGGGCAGCATGCCGCTGGAAGAGCTGGGAAGATATCCCGAAAACTGGTATTCCGAAGTACGGTCGCTGCCACCGCCTGATCGGCGCGGCCCGAACTCGGCCGGTCTGCCAGAGGCGTCTGATGAGCTTCGAGGGTGTAGACGCGGCATCGAGGCAGATGGGCCCTTATACATCATTGCCTGCCCCATGACGGGCGAATTAGGTGAGCTTCTATTTTGTGAGCTGGAGCGGTCAGTCGATACGCCACCGACGTCGAGCATACTGCGATAAGCAGGGC
>NZ_JAELTU010000064.1 GCF_016429015.1 Rhizobium sp. ASV20 | reverse complement strand
CAGCACGCAAGCGCGTTGCCGAACCGTTTTCATTTGCCGAGCAAATGCCGTAAAGCATGATAAGTGTTGTCACGCCGATGCTGGCAACATTACCAATGGGCACGAAGGCCATGTTCGCCCCCAGCACTGCGCAGACAACACCGATCAGGCCAATACCGGAAGCGGCCATCAGCAACCGATGGAGTATGGGGGCTCTGTTGCGAAGGCCAAAAATGCTGTCCCCCGCCAACGGGCCTACGGCAAGACCAAGCCATGTCGTGCCGGCTGTGTAAATGTCGTTGCCTATGCCACCGTTTTGAAACAGGAAAAGCCGCGAGAACCCAAGTGTGCCGATGTAGACAAGCACAGCAACGAAGGTCGCCGCGGCCAGAAGAAGGTAGTACGGCCGCCGGTCGAAGTAAAAAAACACAAACTGGATGACAATCAAGACTGCCATGCTGCCGAACCACAGGCCAGCTACCACCGCCGTTATTGTAGTGCGACGGATATGCTCGTCTCGTGAATAGAGCGCGATGTCCGTCGTCAAGGTCGAACTGACGCCAGCCAATCGGATATAGACCGGAACCGGCTCACCCGCGGCAAGGTCAAGCCGCACGGCGTTATCGAGCCCCGATACGCCATCGACCGGTATTGGCCGATGATCTCCCATCGCCACATGGACGAAGTCCGATGCCGCAGTGCTTGAGCGATCCTTGGCGATGTAGAAGTCGACGAAGTCCAGAAAGTTGGGGGACAGGGAAAGCAGGGCGGGGCGGGATCTGTCGCTCGCCACCGTCAACCGAAGCCAAATAGCGTTCTTCGTATAGCCTGGGTTGATGCTATGACCCCTGATCGGACGAAATCGAGCTGGATCCACCGCAAGAACCTCTTCGAGATCGAGGTTGCGTGATGGATCCTCTAACATCCTTATATCAGACAGAAGCCCGCCCTTGTGCTCGCCCTGCATTGCATAGGCAGCAAGCAGCAGGAGAAAGAATGCAATGGGAATGAAAAAATAGATGCTGGTAAGGCGGATTCCGGGCGACGGCACCGGTTGTTTCTCCTGGTTCGACATGGCAGACAAGGCTTGGTAGCGGTGCATCGATAGAAGCACTTCTGCGGCTGTTCTATGAGGGCAGTTTCCCGTTCCTTTCAAGACCTGACCTGATGAAATCCCCCGCACGAATTCTCCTGGTTGAAGATGACAACGATTTACGCGAGGGCCTGGCGGATTATCTCCGGCTGAGCGGCTTGCAGGTGACAGAAGCCAACTGCGGAATGGCATTCCACCGAGCAGTACGCTCCGAACATTTCGACGTGGCGATCCTCGACGTCAACCTGCCGGACATAAGCGGCTTTGAACTTGCCGCCAGCATAGCCAGAGATCGCGAGCACATGGGCATCATCATGCTTACGGCGCGGGCGCGCCATTCAGATCGCATACGTGGCTACACCGAAGGCGCGGATCTTTATTTGACCAAACCTGTGGTCGCTGAAGAGCTACTTTTGGCGGTTCGTAATTTGGTGCGTCGCATCGGTCCTTCAGATCCATCGCCCGCAAGACCAGCAAAACTGAGCTGGAAGCTCAATTTGCGCATGCGCAGGCTGAGTGCATCCGATGGCAGCAGCATTGATCTAACCGGACGCGAAGTTCTGCTGGTCGAGCAGTTTGCCGGATTGGAAGGCAAGCCCATACCACGCCATGTTCTTTCAGATGCGCTCCGATATGGTGCTGCCAACGCTGAGAGCCGAGGACTTGATGCTGCCCTGAGACGGTTCCGCCAGAAGATTATAGAAGCTGGTCTGGAACCGCCTCTAGTCAGTATCCAAAATATCGGCATCCGCTTCACGGATCCACTCGAGCTTGCATGAAGCGAACCCGAGCGGTTGAGCCGCGGCAGTTCAGCGACCGGCAGGCATGGCTTTGTTCAGGGCGTTAACCGCCTGTTCCAATCCTTTCCAAGAAAGCGGAATGGCGATCGCCGACGCACTCGCATCGGCGAACCGCAGATGCCCCTGCTGCTGCTGTTGCGCCCAATCCGCAACAATCTTGTCGCTGATCTGCGCGTTCGCGATGCATCCGCCGCCGACGCAGGCCTTCCAGGCCAAATCCACACCGCCCTTTTCGTCGTCGCCGGTCTTGCCATTGCCCGAAACATGGATCAGTCCCGGAAGCGATACATTGACGGGTACGACTGCTGTCAGCGTCAGCGCATTTTTTTCGGGCAGACGTGCGATCGCAAGTTGTGCAAGCGGCTGTTGCTGGCCTTGAACCTGCACCGTCTGCGCGACTTCGCAATTCTTGTCCCGCGCGCGTCCGGCTTTTTCCGCCGTCACCGCTTTTGCGTCGGACGGAACAGCGACGCAACGCAGGACCCAGTCTCCATAGGTGGCGCTCGTAACGGTCGGTTCTGCCAGGACCTCCGGCTTAGTGGCCGGTCCTTTTTCCTGGGCACCCGCCGGAAGCGCAATCAAGACAAGCGCAAAGCAGGCAAGCAAAACAAGTGTGAGGCAGGCAAGAGTTCGCGCAAGCCGGTGAGAAGCAAGGTAAGTCATCGGTACTGTTTCCGTTCGAAGGGATTTTGGGTCATTCTCGCGCATTCCACAGAGAGGCCTCGAGGTCAGAACTTCGCCGAAAGCCGCAGGTTGAAGCGATTTTCCGAGCCAATACTCGTTGCCTCGCCATGTGCGTATTCGAGCGCGAGCGAAGCGCCACCGGTACCACCGTTCTCGGAGACGTTGAAACGAAGCCCAGCTCCGAAGCTCGCTGCGCGGCTGACACCCTTTTCCACAGCGGTTGGACGCTCGAGCTTGGCAATACCCGCGGCGGCGAACACATAAGGTGCTGCAGAGCCACCAATTGTTGGTGTGATTGCAATCGCGGGCAAAACAGCCGGGAATGCCAGCTCCGTCCTTATCGCTGCGCCAGCGTCTCCCTGCAGCGTTCCGCTGTCGAAAGCCGAAAGCCAATCGAATCCGCCAAGCCCGAACTGCTCAGAAGCAGGGAGTGCGTCGCCGAACGATGTCTGCGCCTTGGCCGCTACGGAAAGCGCAAGCTGCCCTTGCACAAAGCTTTGATTGTAGCGACCAGACACGTCAAGCTTGGCAAAGTCGGGTTCTGCGCCAGCGCGCGATAGCGGCAATCGCATCGTGCCGTGGCGCGCACCGAATGCGTCAAGGCCGAATGAGGCGGTCGCGTTGCCGGAAACAGTTGCACCCCACGGCAGGAAAACATCCGTGGATTGCGTCAGGCGCAGGACACGCAGTTTGTCACTTGTAAAAGGGGCAGTGAGGGTGCCAAGGGCGAGTTTCTGATTTTCGTCAGCAATATCGAACAACAGAATGGAGGTGGTGTTAAGATCGCGTGAACGTAGCCAGTTGTAACCCGTCCTGACAGAAAAGCGCTGGAAATCGTCGCGCATCGTATAAGCGAGATCAGAGGTCGGATGGGTGCGGCTATCCACACCTTCCAGATTGAGCCACCAGCCATCGAGCCCGAGCGGGACATTCACGCCAAGAACCATCTGGCGGTTGCGTGGATCGCTGGAGAAAAGATTGCCGCCATTATAGCCGGGATAGCCGGAAAGTCGCGCGTACACGATCTCTCCCAACCCGAATACATTATTAACATCCAGACCGAATGTTGTGGCAAACGTCCCGAGGCGGTCCGACAGACCATTGTCGGTGGCAATGCTCGTCGTGACGGGACTATATGTCCCGTCAACAACAATGATCGTGGATCCCGGTCTATCGCCTGCCTTCAAAGTGGACTTCAGGACGACGCCGGGTGTATCCCCGGCAAGCAGCAGACGTCGTTCCAGATCTTGTTTTGTAACGGAGGCCTTGCCAATCAGCGGATTGAGGATCGCCCCTATTCTTTCTCGTATTTTCTCAGGGAGAGCTGATGTGTCAATCGCCTCGACATAACCATCCGTCACCAGAAGCTTGAGCGGCATACCGTCGCGCACGGTCTGCGGCGGCAGGGTGACACGCACCAAAAGGTGACCCGCGCGGGCATAGGCAGCCTCCAGATCCCGGGCGGCGGCAAAAAGCATGGCACCGGTCACGCGCTTGCCCTTCAGCCTCGCTTCTATGGCTGCGATCTCGCTCGTAAGACCGTTGGTAGAACCCTCGACCTGGAGGGCGGATATCTTGACGGAGAGTTTTTCCGCGCCAGCCGGCGCCTCAGGCCCACCACCGAGAGGTAGGTCTATGCCACCGCTCACCGGCCGCACGACGGACGGCGCATAGGTCGGCTGCGTGATTTGTCCTGCGGTCTGTGCGAACGCGGTCGAGCCGCTGTAACCGAATAGGCCCACCAGCGAGGCGAAACATACAGCTGAGTTAAGTCTGCGGTGATAATTCAAGTGATGTCCCTGTCTCTTTTGATGCGAAGGACGGCAACACGCGCAATTCGCCGCAGCAAGCTGCAGATTGCGCATGTTCATGCCAGTATCCGTTTCGCTGTGATTTTTTAGTTCGCTGCTGCCGATTCTTCATCGTTGTCCGATGTCGACTTTCCCGATTGTTCAGGAAGTGCCGATCCACCGAGCGCGGGGGTAAAGGTCGGAATGAGCGTTGCGATCGCCTGGACGCCTGTGGTCTGGAACGAGCCGACCAAGGGCTTGTCGGATTGAGGATCCATCTCTGTCGGGACGTCGAACACGGTCAACACACCCCCGACATAGGCAATATCGTAATTCGCGTTGGCGAGCGTTCCCTGCGTGATTGCGTAATTGCCTGCGCCCGATTTCATGCCTGCCGTTGTCGCAAGGCCGCCAGAGAGCATGTCGCCGTTGATCAGTCCAATGGCCGTATATGTAAACGCCGGATTGGATTGGTTGCGGGCTCGGGACACGTTATCCGCTTTCACTGCAAGTGCGCGCGGAGTGACCGCAAGGTTGCCGCCCACGTAAGCGATCGCATAGTTCCCATTAGCCAACGAGCCTTGCGAAATGGCATAGGTGCCGACACCTGATGTATCATTGGCCGCCGTTTCGAGATCACCCTCGAGCAGGTCTCCATTAATGAGGCCCGTGGCGGTATAGGTCAGCGCTGGATTTGCATCGCCATAGATCTTCGATACGTCGTTTGCCTTGACGGTGACGGCGCGAGGCGTCACCGACAGATCACCACCCAAATAGGTGATCGCGTAATTTCCGCCTGCCAACGTCCCCTGTGAAATCGCGTAGGTGCCGACGCCCGAAGTCGAATTGGCTTCCGTCGTCAGTTGGCCGGCAAGCTTATCTCCGTTCACGAGGCCAGCGCCGCTGACGGTATAGGTCAATTGCGGATTCAAGTCGCCATAGGTACGGGACAAGGCATTTGCCGTGACGGTAATTGCACGCGGTATTACTGTCAGATTTCCGCCCGTATAGGTAATCGCGTAGTTCCTATTCGCCAACGTCCCTTGAGAGATAGCGTAAGCGCCCAAACCTGAAGTCAGATTCGCGTCGGCTACCAGTTTGCCCGCTAACGAGTCACCATTAACCAGCCCCGCGCCACCGACAGTGTATGTCAATGCCGGATTCGCATCACCATATGCTCTGGAAATATCATCCGCCGAGACGGCAATGGCGCGCGGTGTAACTTGCATGGTGCCATTGGAGTACACCAGCTTGTAGTTACCGCTGGCATCACCAGCGAGGACACCTCCGGACGTGGATGTCGTGTAGTATGAAGACACTCCCGATGTCGATGTGGCTGAAGTCTTAACAGTTACACCGGAAAGCAAACTGGCCGTCTGTCCGTTTTTCCAACCGGAAACCGTATAGCCAAGATCAGTGGGAGCGGCATCACCATAGACCATCGATCCATTGTCAGCCTTGACCGTCAATGTCGCCGGAGTAATGTTGATACTGCCCGGCAGGTAAACGACGCGATAGGTTTGATTGGTGCCTGTGACAAAGTTCGCCGGTCCATTCGCAACTGTAACGTCGTACTTTCCGACATTCGATGACGACGTCGCGGTGGTGGTGAATTGCGGCAGGTTCCACTTGGATTTGTCGGTGGTGCCAAAAATCTGACCCCATGATTTCCCATAGAGAGACGAGGTCAAATTCGAGATGTTATCGCCATAGGCAAAACTGACCGCATCGGGAGCAACTGTAACGACTCTCGAGAAAAGATAGAGCTCTGGGTAATAGCCTGCGCTCGACGGCGCCCAACTGACCTGGAAATTCCACCCGGCTGCCTTCGCGCGCGCGTAGAAGGCATTGGAATCCTGGAATTGAGCAGTCGTCAAACCCGTTGGCTGCGTCCAACTCGTTGCGTTCGCCCCCACCCCAAGTGCCGCGCCAGTCGTATCGATATCCCAATAGCTTGAGTCAATCGAACTCTTTTCGGGGGCACTGCGGTTGGTATCACCAATCTTGCCGACGAGCCCGCCAACGGCAGTCGTGCCGGTGACCCGACCGACCGCATAGGAGCCGGAAATGAGTGCCTTAGTTCTATCCCATATCTCTTTGTCATTAATGCCGACAAGGCCGCCGACACCGACATCGCCAGTCACCGAGCCTGTCGCGTAAGTTTGAGTTACCTCTCCCGAATTATAGCCGATCAAGCCGCCAACACCCGTGCCGCCTTGCCCGCCTGTTACCGCGCTGCTGGAATAGGATATTCTGACAAACCCATCCGCTTTACCGACTAGACCACCAACGGAGTTCTTGCCGCTGACCTGCCCTCCTGTATAGGATGACATCACGATGCCTTGGTTGGTGATTGCACCAACGAGACCACCAACGTTGTCGGCGCCATTGATCGTACCGGAAGAGGACGATTTCAGGACAATGGAGCCGGTATCCACATTGCCGACTATCCCGCCCACATTGTTCTTGCCCGTTATGTTTGCGTTGACAAGATGAACATCCATTACGGCTCCAAATCTAAGGTTGCTGAACAACCCCACATTGTCGCTGTTTGGAGCGTTGATCGTCAGATTGGATATTGTGTGTCCCAAACCCGTGAACTCACCGTTGTCAGTGAGCGTGCCGACTAGGGACGAAGTATATGTCGTACCCGAGGCGTCAATGTTGTTTGCCAGTGCAAACCTGCCAACTCGCACTTTGGAGAAATCGGCCATGGAGCGAATGAGGGTATAATCGCGACTGTTGATGCGCAGCGTCGAATTTGCCCCGGAAAGGGTGATCGATGCACCTTGGCCAAGGTACATGTCGCTATAATAGGGATCATATTGGAGCTCCAGGCCTGAGCCGGCGCCTGCAGCCGTGATGTTTCCGTTGATAAAGAGCCCTTTGGCGGCACTCAGCTTTAGCTTGGTAGGCGCCGTCCAAGTAATATTGCTTGAAACGGTTATGTTGCCTGTTTGGGAGCCACCACTTCCGGTCGTAACCTCCACGTTTGCAAGAGCCAATGCGGCCGTCAGCGTGTCGACGCTAATCATGCTGTCATTGCCTGTCGGAACGAAACCAGACGATGCATCGCCAGCATTTGCGGTAATCATAACGTCGTAGGGGTCGAGCAGCAAATTGCCAAAAGTGCCCCCGTTTGAAGAAAGGTCGGCCGTTCCGTTATAGGATAGGACTGCTTTGCCTGAAACTTCTGCATTGCCGCCCGCGCCGCCGCCCGCGCCTCGCGCGGTGATGAGACCGCTGAAGTCGGTGGTGTT
Organism: Rhizobium sp. ASV20; assembly: GCF_016429015.1. Classification (GTDB taxonomy): domain Bacteria; phylum Pseudomonadota; class Alphaproteobacteria; order Rhizobiales; family Rhizobiaceae; genus Rhizobium. The sequence continues at coordinate 29,216 of NZ_JAELTU010000064.1, read as the reverse complement.
GTCGGACCAGACAACAACTGTGCCGCCACTTCCACCCTCAACGGCATCTGCGCGAATGCTCGTCTGCCGATCGATGCTGGTTTTCTCTGCCCGCTGCGTTCCAGCCTTGCCTTGCCAATCGCCACCGACCTTCACAGTTCCGCCGCCAGCCGCGCCGGAGGCATCAACGACGGCGCCCTTCAATGCGACGCCTTTGCCCGTGATCCTGATCGAACCGCCCTTGCCTTTATCGGCAGTAGCTTTCACTTTTCCAGAGACGTTGACTGCACCGCCATCGCCGCCGCCAAGCACGATCGCCCCGTCTCGCCCTTCGATCGTCTTTGCCTCGATGACGCCCGAAAGATTGATCGCTCGCCTCGCCGTGTCGCGCGCCGTCGCTGCCTGCATAACGACAACACCGCCGTCGGCGACAATCTTGCCACCGTTCTCGACAAGCGCGCCATCTTTCTCTGCACCAGCCTTCGTCGGCACGGCAACCTGCATGAAGCCATCGCCCGAGAGGTCGAGCGCAGCACGCTCGCCTGAACCAATCCCGACCCTGCCTAGCGGCACGGCTATCAGCCCATCATTACGCACCGTACCGCCGAGGAGCGCAGCATAGCCGCCGCGGCCGATACTGATGACACCCTCGTTGGATATGCTGCCTGAAGCACCGTTACCGTTAAACTTCAGATTCCCTTTGAGAAAATCCTCGTTGGAAATATCAAGTGTCGACGCGACGAAGCCGCCTCCGACCTTCACCGTCCCGGTCGGAGTAATAGCGATCCCGTTCGGGTTGATGAGGTAGACTTGACCGTTACCGGTCAGCGAGCCCGCAATTTCCGACGTTGTCGAACCCGTTACGCGGTTGAGAACCGCCGACGACGAATCGGGCTGAGAGAAGTTTACGGAATGCCCGCTTGCGATGGAGAAACCGTTCCAGTTCACGATTGCCCGGTCCGAGGTCTGCGTGACCGTCATCGACGCCCCGCTCGTGTCAACGGAGGCGGAGCCGGATATAACTGATGCACCTGTCGGCAAAGCGTCTCCAGCAAAGGCTGGATAGGCAACTAGCGATGTCGATGCAAGAAGCGACAATGAGAAGCGTAGCATGCCTGTATTTACGATGGAAGAGCCATGAATATCTGCTCTTTTAGTCTTATTCGCCATTCAATGTATCCCCCGACGACACGATGACAGACGGATGCCGCGGATTGCATTCCGGCCGTGAGTTTTACGCTCCTTGACTGAAACCCTGGTGCTTCGCCCGAAGCGGTGGCAACAATCACGACGCAAATCACATCGATCCCTATCGCAGGAGCCGTTTGCCGAGCCAGGAACGAAATGCACCAGATGTAACAAGGCGCAACAAACTCCGTGTCATTTGAGCAACAGGCGGAGGAATTATGCAAAATTCCCGACACAGTCGATCGGCTTCAATGCTTGTGCGCAGGTTGTTCAGGGTGCCAGGCGACATGGCGCTGAAGTCCGCGCGGTCTGCGTCAGCCGGTCTCATTGGGACTCTGTGCTTGAAGCGTTGGTGCGGGGATCGTTGAGTTTTCGGACTCTTATCTTTGATGCCGTCGTCTACGAGGTGGTCCCAGTGCGACGGATTGATTTCGGGTGTGCGCATGCAAGCATCCGATTGAGAACAGCGCAGCCGATGGCAACCTCGGTCTGTTGCGCTCCGAAGGTTCGTGCGCGCAATCGGCCACCGATGATCGACTTGTAGCGACCGATCGCGGCCTCGACCAGCGAACGCTTGCCGTAGCCAGTCGCAGTCTGCCACTTCATTCGCCCGTCCGTGTTGATCGCCGTGATATGCTGGTCTCGTTGAGTAGGCGGCTCGGTATCCGGCCTTTCCACCGCGTTGGCGCGGGGCGGAATAACAACGGCAGCATCGGTGCTGTGCTTGACGACAGCGTCGTAAGTCGGGTTACCGTCATAGGCTCCATCAGCCGTGAACTGACCGATCTGAGCGTCGATCTGGTCGAGTAGCGGCTCCACCTGCGAGGCATCACCAGCGTCTTGGTCGGTCATGACATGGGCGATGATCTCACCGCTGTCGGCATTCAGCGCCAGATGCAACTTACGCCAACTGCGACGAGATCTGGCACCGCATTCTCCTCCAACTACTGGCCCGCGCCGTAGACTTCAAGCCCGGTGCTATCGATGAGGACGTGCACAGGCCCTTCTGCTGAAACGGAGCGGCTTCGCCGTCTGTCAAATGATCGCCCCTCCGTGCCCGCCGGCTGAGAGTTGTGTGGTCGGGTACCGGCAGATCCAGTCCCATCAGCTTAAGCACCGAACCCAGCAATCCTTCGCCCTGACGGAGTGGTAACCCAAACACCATGCCAAACGTCAAGGTGGCCTCAATGGCGAGGTCCGAATCGCGCGGCTGGCCGCCGCGTGTCGTGCGTCGCGGCGCAGCCCATCCGGCAAGCGCTTCCGGCGTCAGCCACAGCGTCAGACTGCCGCGATGGCGAAGGCCCGCTTCATACTCCCGCCAGTTCGTCACCGTGAATTTCATCTTGCAGATGCGATGACGGCGGGCGGCGTTATGCTTATGCGGCATGGTGACAGATCAATCACGCTGGTTGCGATCGCAGACCCATAGACGGCAATCGTTGAAATTCGATCCCTGCACCAATGCGGAAGGGAGTACCCCTGCTTTCGCAAACGAGAAATTTTCAAGAAGGGCGGGATCTTCGCCGACGGCGTTCCGTATAGATCTTAGGATCTCGGGCGCTTCGATCGGTTGGTCTTCGCCGCTCATCACAACATCAACGTGTTGATTCCATTACAAGTTCTAATGCCGCTATCGGCGAGCCATTCTCGCGCTCAACCTATATGCGGCTGATCATTGAAGATGTGAAGCGCGGCATACTGCAATAGCATGATGGTCTTGCCATCGCGGATGCGCCCGTCATCGATCATCTGCAAAGCCTCATCGATTGTCGGCTCGAGGCGCTCGATATCTTCGCCTTCTTCCACATTGCCGCCGCCCTCCGAGACCTGGTCTTCTGCGGAATAGGCGCCGATGAAGAAGTGCAGCCTCTCCGTTACGGAACCAGGGCTCATGAAGGCGTCGAATATCTGCCGCACATCGGAGACACGGAAGCCGGTCTCCTCCTCGACCTCGGCGCGGATACGCTCCTCCGGGCTGGCATTGTCCAGGAGCCCGGCAGGGGCTTCGATCAACAGGTCGTCATGCCCGTTGACGAAGGTTGGATAGCGGAACTGTCGAGTGAGCAGTACTTTCCGGCGCTTCAGATCGTAGAGGAGGATGGTCGCCCCGTTGCCTCGATCATAAGTCTCGCGGCTTTGCCGCTGCCAGACACCATCCTTCCGAAGAAAGCTGAATATCGTCTTCTTCAATACATACCAATCATTCGAAAGCGTCGTCACTTCCTCGACCCGCACCCTGTCTGCAATCGTCATGGTCTTCCTCCTACATGCGTATTGCACGATATTGCATGATAATTGTTGTCGTGCAATATCGTGCATATTCAGGAAAGGGCATCGAATGCTGACATTGGAACGCAAGGCGCTCATCCTTGAGACACTTGGCAGCGAAGGCCGGGTCGTGGCGAAGGATTTAAGCCGGAAGCTTGATCTCTCCGAGGATACGATCAGACGAGATTTGCGAGAGTTGGCCGCCGAGGGACTTTTACAGCGTGTACACGGCGGAGCGCTGCCGGCGTCGAAGGCACTCGCCGATCTTCCGGTGCGCCGAAAGACGGCCGTCAGCGACAAGACCGCCATAGCCAAGGTCGCTGCAGCCATGGTGAAAAACGGCCAGATCGTTTTCCTGGATGGCGGAACGACCGCGGTGGCGGTGGCGCGCGCATTGCCGTTAGCGCTGAATGCGACTGTCGTCACCCATAGCCCCGATATTGCCGTTGCACTTCTTGATCATCCCGGCGTCGAGATCGAACTGGTCGGCGGTCGGATCTACAAGCATTCCAACGTCACCGTCGGCGCCGTGGCGATGGAAGGCATCGCGCATATCCGTGCCGATATCTATTTCATGGGCGTCACCGGCATCCACCCTGAGCAAGGGCTTACAACGGGAAGCCGGGAAGAGGCCGCCATCAAGCGAAGCGTCAGCCGGCACTCCGCGGAGACGATCGTGCTGGCTTCGCATGAAAAGCTGGGGGCCGTTTCAGCCTATGATGTCATCAGCCTCGATCAGGTCGACGGCATCATCGTCGAAAGGAACTGCGCGCGTGAATTCTCCGACGCCATGACGTCGAAAGGTGTCTCGCTCATCAAGGCATGAATTCTGTCGCGCAGCGACGGATGTCCAACTCCATGAACTCGGTCATCCACTGAGCTCCTTTCAGGTCACCGTTGTCGCCTCGCTCTTAAAGGGGGTCTTCCTCACTTTGTGTGGTGGTTGAATTTGCCGTGGGCGAAACCCGCAAGGCCCTATGAGTCGAGGGGAATTCCCGTGAAGTGGCGGCCATGTGGAGATCAGACCATCAGATTGAAGACGATCAAGCATGCGTTTCATGGCAGAATTGGCTTGAAGCATGCTCGCAGAATGCATGCCACCGCTCTCAACTGATGGGTCACCACACAAAGTGAGGAAGATCCCTTGAAGGCGAGATGAGAGCTTCAACAAGCGAGCAATGTTCATCTTGACTTCATCAGATCAGGTTCCTATTAAGTTGTAGGCCTAACCCTACAATTGGAAATCATGTCACAGTCTGATCCAAAACCAACCGCCACATTGTCTCTTGAGGACCTGCCTGGTCCCGAGGTCACTGTGCGTCGCCTGCGGCACCCTGGACGTTGGGTCAGCGGTGGCATTGTTCTCATCCTCCTGGCTGTCATCGGCCATGCCTTCGCCGTCGGACAGATTCAGTGGACCGTGGTCGGGCAGTTTCTGACGGCGGGGGTCATTGTCACCGGCTTCTGCTGGACCCTGCTGATTTCAGCCTGCGCTCTCGTGCTCGGCGTCTTCCTCGGCTTTGCGTTCGGCATCATGCGACTTTCGGAAAATCCGATTCTGCGCTTCGCCTCGTGGCTCTATGTCTGGATATTCCGCGGCACGCCGGTGCTGCTGCAGCTTCTCATCTGGTTCAACATCGCGCTGGTCTTTCCCCGGCTTCATATTCCGGGCCTCGTCGATGCCCGCATGGTCGATGTCGTCACGCCGTTTGTCGCGGCCGTGCTTGGGCTCGGGGTCAACGAGGGCTCCTATCTCACGGAAGTTGTACGCGGCGGCATTGCGTCCGTCGATCGCGGCCAAAAGGAAGCCGCACATACGCTCGGCATGACGCCTGGCCAGACCATGCGCCGCATCATCCTTCCGCAAACCTTGCGTCTGATTCTGCCGGTGCTCGGCAATAGCGCCATCGGCATGCTGAAATTCTCTTCGCTTGCCGCCACCATCGCCATGGGCGAGATGCTGAATGCGGCGCAGCGTATCTATTTCATCAACGGCGCCGTCATCGAATTGCTGTTCGTCTGCGCCATCTGGTATCTGGCCGGCACCACGGTTCTTTCGATCGGCCAATATTATCTTGAACGCCATTTCGGCCGCGATGCGGCCACCGCCACCCCTAAGCGCCGCTGGTTCTCGGGCTGGGCACGGCGACCGGCCACCACGGGGGAAGCATGAGTCTCGCAGTCAAGGCGGTCGGAATCCGCAAGAGTTTTGGCAGTCACGAAGTTCTGAAGGGCCTCGATCTGGATGTCGCCTATGGCGAGGTATTGTGCATCCTCGGCCCCTCTGGCAGTGGCAAGAGTACGTTCCTGCGCTGCATCAATCATCTCGAAACGCCGAACGGCGGCTATGTCTGGGTGGATGGAGCCATCATGGGCTACTCGCTATCGCGAGGCGCCCTGCAGGAATTGCCGGTGCGGCATCTGCGTGCCCAGCAGAGCCAGCTCGGCATGGTGTTCCAGCACTTCAATCTCTTCGCTCATCGCACGGTGCTCGGCAACGTCATCGAAGGGCCGATGGTGGTTCGTGGCCTCAAGCGTTCGCAAGCAGAAGCACGCGCCATGGATCTGCTGGAGCAGGTCGGTATGGCCGCCAAGGCGTCGAGCTATCCCTCGCAACTCTCCGGCGGCCAGAAGCAGCGCGTCGCGATCGCTCGGGCGCTCGCCATGGAGCCGCGCGTCATGCTTTTCGACGAGCCGACGAGTGCACTCGATCCGGAACTTGTCGGCGAGGTGCTGGAGGTCATGCGCAATCTGGCGCGGGGCGGCACCACAATGATCGTCGTCACCCACGAAATCGGCTTTGCCCGAGAGGTTGCCGACCGGGTCGTGGTGATGATCGACGGCGAGATCCGCGAAATGGGCCCGCCTGGCGAAGTGCTCAGCAGCCCCGCCGATCCGCGCGTGCGCTCATTCCTGAGCCGCGTGCTTGCCTAGAAATTTTTCGGTCCAACAATGGGAGAACGGACAATGAAAAAGGGAATTTCAATGATGCTGGGGCTCGCCTCGGCCGCGCTTGTCGGTCTTGCGACAAGCAGTGCCGCTCATGCCGCCGGCGACGAGAAGTTGGCAGCCGGCCTGCCGCAGGCGGTGCGCACGGCCGGCAAGCTTAACTTTACCATCAGTCTCGCCTATCCGCCGATGGAATACAGCGATGCCGGTTCGACCGAACTCAAGGGCTTCGACATCGACCTCGCCAAGGCCGTTGCCGAGCGCCTCGGGTTGACCGCAGAGTTCCAGAATGTCGAGTTTCCGCAGCTTATCCCGCAGGTCGTGACTGGCCGTTCCGACATGGTCATCACCGCTTTCTCCGATAAGGTCGAGCGTCAGAAACAGCTCGACTTCGTCGACTACTTCAAGACCGGCAACGTCTTTTATACGACCGTCGACCATCAAAACGAGATCAAGACTGAGGCCGACCTCTGCGGCAAGACGGTCGCGGTGGCGACGGGAACCAGCTGGGTCACCTGGGCGGAAGATCTTGGCAAAGCCATTTGCCCGGCCGGCAAGCTGATCACGGTCATCCAGATCCCGACCCAGGCCGAGCACATCATGCAGATCCGCCAGGGCCGCGCACAAGCCTCGGTCATCGGCCTCGAAGGCCTGCTCGACCTGATGAAGCAGGAACCGGGCAAGTTCTACCAGGTCGGTCAAGTCGGCGATGTCAACTACTACGGCACCGCCTTTGCAAAGGCCAATGATGAGCTGCGCGATGTTGTGCGCGCAACGCTGGAGACGCTGAAGGCGGACGGCACTTATGCACAGATCCTCGATCGCTACGGCTTGAAAGAGGCAGGCGTCGAAGAGTTCAAGATAAACGGAGCCAAGAAGTAACACGATTCTGTCGGAGCCTGCCTTGACCCATCCTTCCACATCAGACGCCAAAGCAACAGTTGAACGCCCGGACGATAGACTGTCGCGCCTTCGTCTCGACATTTATTCGAACGAGCAGCTTTACCGCCAGCTCTATCGGGCCTTACGTGCAGCAATACTCAGCGGGGATTTCTCCGAAGGGGAAGCCATCCCCTCGGAAAACCAGTTGCGCGACCAGTTCGGCATTGCCCGCACCACGGTGCGCAACGCGATGGCTCTTCTGGTGTCGGAAGGGCTGGTCCAGCAGGTTCGCGGCCGGGGCACGATCGTCTCGCATCGGCCGATCAGCCACAATATCTGGAACTTCGGGAGTTTCACCGAGCTTGCCCGGCGGCAGGGCCAGCGCCCGATAACAAGGGTACTGGAGCACCGGGTGGAAAATGGCGAACTCCTCCTGGTACGTGCACGAGGGCTTGCCAATGACGAAACGACAAGCTGGTTGAATGTTGATACCTCGCAGCTCGATCTTTCCCTCTATCCAGGTATCGATGCCTACGATTTCGGCGAGCAATCGCTCTATGAAGTGCTGCGCCGCGACTATAACCGCCATCCCCTCCGCTCGGAACTGCTGCTCACCGTCGTGCCGCCGTCCGATCGCCTGCGGGAGGTCTTTGCTCCGGCACTGAATGTGCCGGGCTATCTTTGTGCCAGCGGAGACGTACTTGACGCCGACGATCGGTTGGTCGAGCGCACGTCGATCGTCTACTCGCCGGCCGTCCAGATGAAATTCGCAACGCGCTGGGGGCGCGAAACCGCACCCATTGACAGCGGTGTGACGCAGGAGAACTGACATGAGCCGCTTCGGCGAGACTTTCACAACCCCGAAACCCATCCTCGGCATGCTGCATCTGTCCGGCGACGGCCCTGCTGCAAAACGTGCGCTGGCCGAGGAAGAGGCCCGCATTATGGCCGGCGAAGGGGTCGACGGGTTGGTGGTCGAAAACTATTTTGGCGACGCCGACGATGTGGAGCGTGTACTTGAGCGGCTATGTGCCCTTGATTTAGGCTCCAGGATTGGCGTCAACGTGTTGCGCGACAACGAGCGCGCCTTCGCGCTGGCGGCGAAGTATCCGGTCGCTTTCCTGCAGGTCGATTCCGTCGCCGGCCATCTGCCGCCGGAAGTCGATATAGCCTTCGCCGCCGATCTCGCAGCAAGGAGAGCAAATACCCAGGCACTGTTGCTCGGCGGCGTGCGATTCAAGTATCAGCCTGTCCTTTCCGGCCGAGCTGAGGATGAGGATGTGCGCATCGGCGCCGCCCGGTGTGACTGCCTCGTCGTCACGTCGGACGCGACAGGTCAACCGACCGATATGAATAAGGTCGCGCGCTTCCGTTCGGCGACGGGAGCCCGCACACCGCTTCTCATCGGCGCCGGCCTCACCGAAGCAAATGCCGTCGAGCAGCTTGCGGAAGCCGATGGTGCGATCGTTGGGAGCTGGTTCAAGGATAGCCACAAGGATACCGGCCGCGTCGAGGCCACACATGTCGCCCGCCTGATGCGTGCCGTCCGCACCGCACGGAGCGCCGCATGAGCGTGATCGTCGCACGGCACGTCACGGCCGAGAATTTCGCCGGCTACGGCAAGGTCTATGATCTCGTCGACGACACCGATCCGGATGTGATCCTGACAAAGGGCGAGGGGTGGACCGATGGGTTTGGTCGCAAGCCGCTGATCGACGGCTCGGGTCATCTCGGCATGACGCGCGGTGGAAGCGCCCCTTGGAATTGCACGGCAATGGAGCGGCATCCGCAGACGGAAGAGGCGATCTTCTGCGCCGCCGAAGCGGTGGTCCTTGCCGTTGCTCCAGCTTCGTTAGCCAGCGCGCCGCATCGCGACGAGATCGAGGCATTCATTGTCACTCCCGGTCAGGCTGTGGTGATGCACCGCAACGTCTGGCATGATGCCTGCCGGGGTGTCTCAGGTCCGGCATCCTATTATTGGATGGCGATTTGTGGTCTTGGTGAAAGTCCGTGGGTTCCGGTTGCCGGCGGACAGCTGGAAGTGCGGACGAACGGAGGCTCACGCGCATGACGGCGTTTTTCATCGGCGACGTGGCACTTGACGAATACTACACCGCCGATCGCTGGCCTAGACGCGCTGACAAGGGCATGGTCAAGGAATTGCCCGCCGAGATCGGTGGCTCTATCGCTAACGCGGCTGTCGTACACGCGACCCTTGGCGGCGACACACAGTTTGTGTCCTTGCTGAACGATAGCCCGTTGTCACACCGCATGACCGCCGACCTCAAGCAGAATGGCGTCGGCGTTGATCATATGCTGACCGATCCCTCCATCCCGGAATCGCGTAATTTCATCTTCCTGATCGACGGTGAACATGTCGTGCTTACCGTCGAGATGGGTGAGCAGCCGATGTGGTTGGCGCCGGCAACGCTGGCGGCTCTGCGCCAGCCGGGCTTCCTCTACACCACGCTTTATCGCGTCCGCCGTCTGCATACGGAAACTGAGGACGGTCCGCTGCGGCAAGCCGAGCTATTGGCCGACCTGCGTTGCCACGGCCGTCGAGCGATCTTCGATCTCGATGTGGGTGGCTGCACGCTCGAAGACATGCCCTATCTCACTGGAGCCGCCGTCGTCATCTTCAACCAGGTGGGCTTCCGGAACGCCTTTGGCCACGACGATCTTTCGCTCATCGCTGATTGGATCCGCAGCCATGAGATTGGTTGCGTGATCCGCACGTTAGCTGCTGAAGGTGCCGAGGCATATGACGGGAACACCCGCACTCATGTGGCTGGCTACAAGGTTGCTGTAGCGGACGTTACCGGCGCCGGCGATACTTTTGGCGGAGCGCTTGCTTGGTGTCTCGCTCAGAACAAACCTTTTGCCGATGCCCTTGATTTCGCCGTCGCTGCGGCCTCCCGTTCGGTGACCGTCCACGGGCCGCGCGGCGGCAAGGCTCGCGTCGAAGAGGTGGAACGCTGGCGCGAGGAAAGACGGTGACTTCGTGGCGCCGCGCTGCCGTTGGCTGAGCTGTCGCGATGGGTCGGCGGGCCGATGTGAGCAGGCCTCACGTTCCAGGCTGACGCTGACATCAACGTAAGGAGGAAATCAAATAATGGATGCCGAGAAGCTACGCGCGCTCAGGGAAAAGTATTTAGGGGCATCGGGGGGAGACATTTTCGATCCCGACTTTGCAAAGGTCGCCAGATCTCAGTTCAATGGCAGCGACAAGCGCAGATGGCCGTTTGCAGGCGTTCCGACATTCCTTGACGCACCATATCTGCCAAACGCTCAAGACCTGCCTGATTTTGGCGGGATCGATGTGGCGCTTGTGGGAATTCCCATGGATCTGGGTGTCACCAACCGGAACGGCAGCAGGTTCGGACCGCGAGCGCTGAGAACGATCGAGCGCATTGGCCCCTACGATCATGTCCTCCGTTGTGCTCCCTTTTCCGAGGCCAAGATTGCCGATATCGGTGATGTGCCGATGGAGAGCAGATACGACCTCGCGCGCTGCCACTCCGATATCGAGGCGTTTTACAAACGCCTGATCGCTGCAGGAATAAGGCCGCTCAGTGTGGGTGGCGACCATTCGATCACATCGTCGATCCTGAAAGCCGTCGGTGAAAAGCAGCCTGTCGGCCTAATCCACATCGATGCCCACTGCGACACCGCCGGACCATACGAAGGGGCAAAATTTCAGCATGGCGGGCCGTTTCGCCTTGCCGTATTGGACGGCGTTCTCGATCCTGATCGCACGATCCAAATCGGAATTCGAGGAGGAGCCGAGTATCTCTGGGAGTTCTCCTATGAATCGGGGATGACAGTCATTCACGCCGAAGAGGTCGCCGGTATCGGCATTGAGGCTCTTGTTGAAAAAGCACGCTTGCTGGTTGGCGATCATCCGACTTACATCTCCTTCGATATTGATAGTATCGATCCCGGGTTTGCCCCTGGCACGGGTACGCCCGAAGTGGGCGGCCTGTCGCCTGGACAGGTTCTTGCCCTTCTTCGCGGGCTGAAGGGAATCAACGTCGTGGGCGCCGACGTTGTGGAAGTCGCACCACAATATGATGCGACCACCAATACCGCACAGATCGCCGCTCAGATGATGTTCACTATCCTTTGCCTGATGGTCGGGAAATTTTGATCGGAGGATACAAATCCGCTCGAAAGATGGCTCTGTTGCAATTTTCGATTTTGGCCTAAAATGACCGTTGGTAAGGAGGTCGGTTACTTGGCAGCTTCGCGGTTTTCGAGACCCTGAGCGAGTAGTGCTACAGCCTCCGTTAGCGCGCTCGGTCCGATGCTAAAAGCCCGATCAACGATGCGAGCTTCTCCATAGACATCGCCGGTGAGATCGAAAATCGCAGCCTGTCCAGTTCGGTCTCATGGGCGCTGATCCGGGACAGAGGATGCCTTCGGAGCGCTACCTAGTGGCATTGATCGCGGATGGAATTGACGCCTTTCTGGCGACACTAAAAATAGTAATCTCGGGTCGCAAATCACAGCGAAGATCAAGTCTCCTGCCGGCCTGGTCAGCGGCTATCACCTCCATCCACGACCGCAGTTTTAGGTGCAGTCCACGCTCACCACTGAGATAAACATCAATTGTTTCGGGGCCCTGCAGCGGCAATGCGCCCGATAGAGCGCCTGTGGTGATGATGTGACCTGCCAGCAAGATATAGTTAGGACGACGGTGATCGTTCGCTAGATCGAGAAGCCAGGCTCAACCGGCAGGAATTCGGCAACCACAGTCGCCGCCTGCCGGTACGGCATCATGCTTCCCAGCCGTGCGGTTGGTTCCATCAGCTCGGGCGTCGCTCGATCCGGGCAGATTTCCTTCAGTGGCGCGAAAGCAGCGACCATCCCTCGATGGCAATCTCCGCACACCATCCAGCGGGGATTGCGCACCTCCACCGCGCCAAAGACAGTTCGGATGCGGCGCGTCGTATAGTCCTTCACCGGCCGGAATGCGTGGCAATCAGGGCAAACCCGACGAAAAAGGGTATACGTTTCTACCTCATGGCTCACGGCCGCACTCTGCAGCGCCGCCATGATCTTCTTGCCGTCTTCGATCGACAAACCGTCGTCGCCGTCACACAGGCGCTCCCAGCTCGTGTCGATGCGGACCTTCTTCCGGCAGATGTCGCCAAAATCATTCTTGCCCTCGATCGTGATCGTCCATTGCACAGCCATCGCTTTCACTCCGAACAAAGCGACGATGATGGACTGCTCGGGCCTAACAACCTCTATTCGACCCCAGAGAAATTACCGGCCTCCTCAAAACCGCGAATGAAATACATTTAAGTATTTTAATAAATTGTTTATTATGAATTTTGTATATTTGCCATTGCGGGGGCGATATGGATTTTTGAGCATCGCCACTTAAAAATTGCGGAGTGTATGATGTTTAAAACCTTGACCAATAGTGCGAAACTTGGCGCGCTGGACAATATATCTGCGAATGTCATGATCGCCGATGCAAAGCTCAACATCATTTATATGAACCCCGCCACGCGGGACCTTATGAAAGAGGCCGAGGATGACTTGAAAAGGGAGTTGCCGCGCTTCAACGTGGCGACTTTGATCGGGTCGAACATCGATATCTTTCATAAGGCCCCGTCCCATCAGAGGCAGATGCTTGCTGCGCTGAAGACCCGACATCAGGCGACGATACGGGTCGGGCAGCGGGTGTTCGACCTGGCCCTCACCCCGCTCAAGAAAGGCGAGAAGATCACGGCCTTCGTCGTGGAATGGTCGGATGCGCGAGCGCGCATCCAGAACACGGACTACAAGAACCAACTGCATGCGATCAGCCGTGTCCAGGCCGTGATCGAATTCAGCCCTTCAGGTGAAATCATCATAGCTAACAAGAATTTCCTGGCGGCAACGGGGTATACGCTCTCTGATATTCAGGGGCACAGCCATCGCATTTTTCTCGAAGAGGGCGCGGAAGGAGATCGGCTGTTCGATGGGCTATGGGCGGACCTTCGTGGCAACAAGCCATTTATCGGCGACATTGTCCGCTATGGCAAAGGCGGCAAAGCGATCTACCTCAGTGCGTCCTATAACCCGATCACAGACGACGCCGGTAAAGTTGTGAAGGTTGTGAAGTTCGCCACCGACGTCAGCGAACGGGTCTATGCTGTTCGCGCGACCGGAGACGCGCTCTCGAAATTAGCGCAAGGCAATCTCGATTTCTCGCTCGACCGTGCGTTCGCGAAAGACTTCGAAGGGCTTCGCGAAAACCTGAACGGCGCTGTGCGGCAACTTGGGGAAACCCTCCTCGCGGTGTCGCAATCGACGGTTTCGATCGATGCCGGCGCACGTGAGATCAGCGGTGCGGCAAGCGACCTTTCCAGACGTACCGAGCAGCAGGCGGCAGCCCTTGAGGAAACGGCGGCAGCTTTGGATGAGATCACCGTCAATGTCGTCAATGCCTCCCGCCGCGCGGACGAAGCGCGCCAAGCAGCGGAACTGGCGAATGCCAGCGCCAAGCAATCGGGGAAAGTCGTAGCCGATGCGGTGGGCGCAATGGCTCGTATTCAGCAGTCGTCCAGTCAAATCTCGAACATCATCGGCGTGATCGACGAGATTGCCTTCCAGACCAATCTGCTTGCCTTGAACGCGGGGGTCGAGGCTGCGCGTGCCGGCGAGGCGGGCAAGGGTTTCGCGGTGGTTGCACAGGAAGTGCGGGAGCTGGCACAGCGGTCGGCTAAAGCCGCGAAGGAAATCAAGGACCTGATCCGCAGTTCCTCGGATGAAGTCAAAACCGGCGTCAATCTGGTCAATCAGACTGGACATGCACTTGATACGATCCAGAGCAGCATTGCGGCTGTGAATGAACATATGCAGGCGATAGCGGTTTCGGCGCGTGAACAGTCGACCGGGCTTGGCGAAGTCAACTCGGCGGTCAACCAGATGGATCAGGTGACCCAGCAGAATGCCGCCATGGTTGAGGAAACGACGGCTGCGGGCATGGCTCTGGCTAAAGAATCCGAAAGCCTTCGGCAAATGGTCGCTCGGTTCCAGCTTGCTGAACGGCAAAGCATATCGGTTCAAAGCGCGAGGTCCGCAAACCCGGTCGGCCTGAGCCGGGAGATAGCCGGCAGTCCCATCCGCCGCGCGTCGTGATGACCGGCCTTGGGTCCTGGTTCGGACGTTAATATTGTGAAGTAGGGTGGGCTCTATTGAATTCGAAGTTGGAAATGCCTGCAGTCGGACAAGAGAATACCTCCTCGTTCATACCTCCGTCTCGCGAAGAGAGGGCTGCAATCCTAAAAGGAGCACGCCTCCTGCAACTCGGCGCGAAAAAAAGCAGCCCGCCTTCGCCCGTTCGAACCGGTTCCGAAATCGAGCGCCTATCGAGCATTATCGAGCGCTTGCAGCGGATAGCTGCTTACGACCCGCTGACAGGACTGCCCACGCGCAACGTATTGCTCGAGCGGCTCGAACACGCACTGGCGCGAGAGACTGCCAATGAGGATACGTGGATCGCCGTGCTGTTTGTCGATCTCGATAACTTCAAGCTCGTCAATGACTCGCTTGGTCACGGGAGCGGCGATGCCGTGTTGTGCGAGATGGCCAAACGCATTGAAAGCTGCCTCGGATCGCAGGACATCGCAGGCCGGTTCGGTGGCGACGAGGTTGTTGTCCTTCATCCGGTTGCCACGGATGTCTCCGGCACGGCCTTGGGCAGGCAAATATTGGCCACGATGGCCGAGCCGATCTTCATCGCGGACAAGGAAGTGGTGGTGACGGCCAGCGTCGGGCTCGCATTGTGCAGACCCGGTACGAAGACCGTTGAACAATTGCTGCGTGAAGCGGATACGGCTCTCTACTCGGCCAAGGGGCGTGGTCGCGCAAGGCTGGAACAGTTCAATGACGACCTGCGGGAGCGCGCCGAGAAGCGTATGCAAGTCGAGTCGGATTTGCGGATCGCCCTGCGGGAAGACCAGCTCTTCGTGGAATACCAGCCGCAGGTCCGCCTGAAAGACGGATTGATCGTCGGAGTAGAGGCACTGGTTCGATGGCGGCATCCGATACATGGTATTATTCCGCCCAGTGACTTTATTCCTGTCGCCGAAGACTGCGGGCTCGTTGTCAAGCTTGGGCAGCAGGTTCTCCAGCAGTCCTGTGGGCAGCTTGCTGAGTGGGCGAGGCACATGCCGAAAACCCCGCTGAGCCTCACCGTGAATGTCTCCCCTCGCCAGCTTGCAGAGCCGACGTTCGAGGCTGAGCTCCGCCAGTTGCTTGCACAGACCGGTATCGAGCCAACCGCATTGTGCCTGGAAATCACCGAAAGCGTCATGACGAGTGCCACCGAGGACGTGGTTCGCGTGCTCAATGACGTCAGGCGATTGGGGGTCTACATCGCAATCGACGATTTCGGTACCGAACATTCCTCCCTGTCGCGCCTTCGCGAGATGCCGGCCGAGGTTCTGAAGATCGACCGCAGCTTCATCGACGGCCTCAGCAGCGAGCCGGGCGATACGGCGATCGTTGCATCGATCCTGAGCCTGGCTTTCGCCATGGGCAAGCACACGATCGCCGAAGGCGTGGAGACGCGTGAACAGGCAGCGATGTTGCTTCGTATGGGCTGCGAAGTCGCTCAGGGTTACTTCTTCTCCCGGCCCGTGGCTGCCGACCGTATCGGGCCGATGCTGGCGACAACGCTCTGGCAACCCCGTTTGGAACAGGCGTTACACGTCGCGCAGCCGACCTCGGGGGCGGGCCGGCGGGGCCACCGATACTTTATCGACGAGTTTCTTGACCACATCGGCGCCCCCATGGGTAGCAAAGTGATGGGCTCGCCATGATGTCCCTCGCCATAGGCATCGGCAATCTTCTGATCGGCGCGGCCTATGTGGGGCTCGGGTTGCTGTCGGCCTGGGAGACGGTCAGCTTACATCGTTACAGAGGCTGGTCGCGCTTCGGCATCGGCTTTTCGTTGATGGCGGCAAGCTGCGGGCCGCACCATTTGGTGCACGGTTGGCATGTGCTTCACGGCGAGAGCGTTTCCTGGCCGATGTTCGCCGCGACGCTGATCGGTCTTCCGGCGGGGCTCGTCTTCGTATGGTTGCGCCTGGAGACGGCGCTGGGCGGCGCCGGTGAGCGCTTGGTCGTGGCTTCTGCGCACCGTGCCGTATTGTTGACGGGCGCTCTTACCGGCGGAGCGGGGGTTCTCGCGGCGTGGGCTGTTGGACAGCCCGCGACAGATTTCGGATTCGGGGTCTTGTGCAGTTCGACGGGGGCCGCATCGTCTGACGCGGCACTTGGCGTCGGTATCCATCTCACGTCGGCGACGTTTCTGACCAACATGTTCGTGACCATGACATATGGCATGGTCGGCTGGTATCTGGCTGATCGCCAGGTGCGCCACTATTTCGAGAACCGCACGTGGTCGCTTTCCGGCGTTGCTCTGGCAGGTGTCTTTTTTACATGCGCCCAGATGCATCTCATCGATGCGACGACGCCTGGCAGCAGTCTCATGCTCGTCTTCGACCTGATCGGCGTTCCCGCCTCGGTGTATTTTCTCTGGGTCGTCAAACAGGTACACAATGACTTCGTGACGGACTGGAACCGTCGCCCTCTGGTCGGCGCGGCGGCCACGCCAGCGCGCCAGTCACCTTGGAGCGGCGGGGATCGGCCGCGACAATAGCGCTAGGCTCAGGACCAGTTAATTTGGTTTGAGGGTGGCGTCGCCTTAACGGATTGTGGCCGCGGCAAGCACTCGCCACCAATTCAAAGCAAAGTCCACGATGCGATTTCACGCCAGGTATCTAACTCCCCGCATGATCGGCGGAACACTTTCCGGCCGCCGCGAAGAGCAGAGGGGGCAAGGGCGCGGGAGGCAAGGTGCAAAGTTGCACCGCCCGCGGCGAAGCTTCCCTTGCCGCCGACAGGTCGTCAGCGGCATCCGGAACGGCAATTGCCGGCTCAATGAGCCGGCCAGGGAAAGAACTCGGTCAGAATCTCGAGATCGTCGTCAGCGTCGATCTCGTCGGATGGAAGAACACCGAATTCGCTTCCGGACTTGAAAAGGGTGATCGGGACCATCAGGTCGCGGCAAAGCTGGAAAGCGTGGACTGAGCAAGGTGTTGAGTTTCAGCTAGATTTGCGCCACTTTTTCATTTCGTACCAACTGATTGCATTTTTGATGTTGATCGAAAACATTTTCTTGCAGTGTGGGCGGATCCGTCCGAAATGAAAAAGTGCGTCAAATTCGTGCGATAATCAACAACTGAGAACTCATTGACGAATTTACGATATTACCCTTTTAGGTAGGGTCGCGATGAAACGCAAAATTGGGTGAAATCTCAACACAATTGAACAGGCATCCGGGTTGGTAGCTATGATCCATCGCACCTTATCTTCGGGAATGCCGACAAATCGCATTGATCCTGCAATCAGTATCATGTATCAAACTTGATGTACGTACCTCATATTTGTGCACGGGAAGAGGAGCGGGGATCTGGGGTGTTCCATAATGGCTAAGATACCAACGGAAGCGGTGTGGGAGGTGGATCATGGCAGTGTTAGAGCTCAATCCCGATTTCGCAATCGAAGATGAGCAATCACTTCGAGGGCTGTTCGAGCCGACCCACTCTCTGGCTATATTGAAGTGTCAGAACGCTCTGGGGGAGCATGCGCGAGAGTTCATCAGGCGCTCGCCGTTCCTGTGCATAGGTTCTCAGCATCCGGACGGAAAGGCTGACGTCAGTCCTCGCGGCGATCCTCCAGGCTTCGTGAAGGTTCTTGATGAGCGTACCATTGCGATCCCGGATCGCCCAGGCAACAACCGTCTTGATACGCTCGCCAACATCATTGCCAATCCGAACGTCGGACTGCTCTTTGTGATTCCCGGCTTCGACGACACATTGCGCATAAATGGGCGGGCTGCTCTCACTCGTGACCCGCAATTCCTGAACGGTATGGCGGTCGATGGCCGCATACCAAAACTTGCCATCATCGTAGCCGTCAGCGAAGTCTTCCTGCACTGTGCCAAGGCATTCCGGCGTTCCCGCTTGTGGAGCGCGGATCATTTTCAGGTTCGCTGCGAGATGCCTTCACTCATAAAGATGATCCTGGATGAGACGACGGGAGCTCCCACGGACCGGGATGAAATGCGAACGATGGATGAAGGGCTGGAGGAGGATTATCTTAGGACACTGTATTAAATTTGGCCGCGAGGTCACTGGTACCGCCAAACTCAGCAAACCGTTTGGTGTTAGCGCTCATCTCAAACGTCCGGCCACCAGAGTCCTAAGTCCGCTTCCGGCCCCAGATAGGTCATTCCATGCGGGCAAAGCCAATGTCCGTTACCTAGCAACTTCAAACGGATAGCTTTTGTAGCAACCGGGTCGTTGGTTCGAACCCTATCAAGGTGTGTGAGATGCGCTGTATACCTGCCTCATTGATGAAATCCAGTCAGAACGATCTTCCCGAATACCCCGCCGGCTTCCATTCGGCGATGCGCTTCTGCTGCTTCCTTGAGCGGGTACACGGCGCCAATAATCGGTGCAAGTTCTCGTCCCATCGTCGGTAGAACCTGCTCCGCAAATCGGCGGACCATTGCCCTTTTTTCCGTCCTCGACCTTGACTTCATGACCGTTCCGATCAGCCGCAGATGGTTGTGAAGAACGAGATCGAGTGGAATGATGGCGTTATCGTCGCGTCCGAGCAGGCCAACCTGGACGAGCCTTCCGCCGGGCGCCAGACTACGAATGTTGCGCGCGAGATAAGATCCGCCGACGAAGTCGATGATCAGATCGACCCCTCGGGAGGCTGTCGCATCGACGACTTCCGCCTCGAAGTCCGAGCGCCGATAATCAAAGACGGCTTCGGCGCCCAGCGAGAGCACATTGTCGATGGTGCCTGCCGAAGCGGTTGCCAGCACATGTGCCCCGACTGCCTTTGCGAGCTGGACGGCAGCCGATCCAATGCCGCCGGCAGCAGCATGGACAAGGACTGTTTCTCCTTTAGCAACCTGTCCGAGATGGGCGAGCGCTTCCCAGCCGGTGACGAAACTCTCCATGACCGCCGCCGCCTCGATGAAAGACATGCCATCCGGAATGATCGCTGTCATTCCACTGTCCAGGCGGGCGTACTGAGCATAAGCACCACCGCCAACGATGCCCATGACACGGTCCCCAATCGCAAAACCAATGACCGCGGAGCCAGTCGCCACGACTTCGCCGGCGATTTCGAGGCCGAGGATCGGGCTGTCCCCGTAAGTTTGCGTGCCATAGACGCCTTCGCGCTGAAGAAGATCAGCGCGATTGACGCCTGCCGCCATGACCTTGACGAGAATATCGTCGGGTCGGATCTCAGGAGGCGGAGCTTCAGCGAGGTGCAGGACATCCGCGCTGCCGAAATCGGCGAACATGATCGCTTTCATCAGAGCTACCTTTACTTGGAGAGTGCGTGGCGAGCGATGCTTGCCGCAAAGAGCGGTGTCTCGCGGCTGTTGTGATCGCCACCTGCGGCCTGCCGGCCAGCGGCGGCATCTTCGAACCTGATGCCATGCTGTTCGAGAAATGCCATGAAGACATCCGTGGGATGGGCGGTGACCCGGTTGGTATAGCGGGACCTGTTTTCATCGATCTTTTCGGCGATCAGCTCCCAGACGACATTGACCTGCGTGCGTCCACTGGCGGTGAACACGTCGGAGATCGAGTTCATGCGGCAATAGGCGGCTTCGGCAACTTCGGCGACATAGTGCTGGACAACCAGGCCCGAGCCGATCTGTTCGACATTGATCGACATCCGGCGACCATCGTCCGTCCATGTCACGCCGGCCGCGATATGATCCGGCGGGCAGCAGCGCAGGTATTCGGCTTCCGGCAGGTTGAAGAGCCAATCGGCGATGTCGATCTTTTCGAATGGAACATCGATTTCGGCGGAGTATGCGGATTGGGAGAGAATTGTATCGAGGACCTTGACCATCATAGTATTCCTTCTGTTTGTTGGGCGACTGCCCGTTGACGAGAAGGAATGTGCGCCGGATGCCTGCCGATGATAACGAACTGATTGGTCGAAACGGTTTTGCGTCGTAGGCAAAGATGAAGGATCCACGGTTTGCCGAACATCTCGCGGTCTATGTCGATGTTGTCCGCGCCGGAAGCTTCTCCGCGGCGTCACGGCGTCGTGCTGTAACCCCATCCGCCGTCGTCCGGCAGATCGATGCGCTGGAGCAGGATCTCGGCGTTTCGCTGCTCATCCGCTCCACGCGCGCCTTGTCCCTGACGGATGCGGGCCGCCATCTCTTCGACAGGGCCCAGCGCCTGCTGGACGATCTGGCCGATACCCATGCGGAAGTCGCGGCCTTCGACAGCGCGGTCACCGGCACCCTTCGCATCGCCTGCTTCCCGACGTTCGGAAAACGCTATGTCATCCCCGTGCTCGCGACGCTCGCTCAGGAACATCCGGGGCTGCAAGTCGAATTAGATCTCACCGAACGGCTGGCCGACCCCGTCGCCGAACGGCTTGACCTCGTGGTGAGGATGGGTGAACTCGCGGACAGTTCCCTGATTGCGACGAAGCTCGCTCCGCTTGACCGCATCCTCGTGGCAAGCCGTGCCTACCTCGGGCAGCACGGCGAGCCGGAGGACGAGAATGCGCTCCGTCATCATCGCCTTCTCGATAAGCTTCATGGCAACGATCTGCTCGGCTGGTCTGATATTCTCGGATGCCCGGCCGGTGAGGCATGCAAACAGGTCTGTTTCCGGTCCGATGATTTTGAAGCGTTGAACAGCGCTGCGATCGCAGGGATGGGTGTGGCGCTCCTACCAAGCTGGGTCTCGGGGCCTTCCGTCCAAGCCGGTGATCTTGTACGCCTTTCGCTAGCGGGTGAAAGGTGGAATGAAAGGTCTTACAGTATCTACCTCCTCCGGCCGCTTCAGGTGTCATCTGCGAAAGTTAGGGCGTTTGCGGAGGCGCTTAAGGACCACATCGGGACGCCGCCGCGGTGGAGCTGAGATAACCAGTGACCGAAAAAATCTCGTTACACCAACAGGCTCAATCAACGCAGGGGCTGATAATTGCGGGTCATGGGTTCGATACCTCAAGGCAAATTATGGGTACACGACTTTCATTCGATAATTTTAGACCCTAACGAGCACCGCACGACGGCAGGACACGCAATAGCGGGGGGCGGAGACGTTCGAAATAATAGTTCACCGAACCTGCCGCGTTCCTGCCGGCCCTGCAGCAATAAGCTGATCGAGCCCGGCCAGGAAGGTTTTCAGCACGGGCGAAGTGTTGTCGGATCGAAACCCCACCGCCAGATCGATGGTCAGCGGATCGCCCTTTAGCGGACGGCTCACCACGGACCAAGGAAGTAGCGCTTCGACATAGGCTGGCATGAGCGCAACTCCCCGAAGCGAAGAAACTAGCGACAACACTGTCGAGAAGTTTTCGACGCGATGGCTCGGGGTGATATTAACGCCCTGTTCCAGCAGATAGCCCTCGACGACCGTTCGTAGCACAATCGCGATATCGGAGAAGCCAATGAGCGTTTCGCCCTCAAGCGCTTTCGGATCAATTTCCTTCCCTTCCGCCAGAGGGTGATCGCTCGGCAGAATGACGACGATCGGTTCTTTAGCGATTACATCGTAGGTCACATCGGGCTTGGCCTCGATGCGCAGGAAACCGAGATCGATCTCGCCACTCTGCACCGCCTCGGCGAGATCCGGCGAGTACATGCTCGTCACTTTGAACTCGATCATTGGCAGCTCGGCTCTGAGAATGCGGGTGACGTGGGGAAGCCAGTCAACCTCCTGGCCGGTCAGAAAACCAACGGAAAATACGGCCTTCGCCGGCCGCGCGGCACGACGTGCGGCCTGAACCGCCTCGCTCGCCTCGCTGACCGAAATGCGGGCGTGGGTAAGAAATGCCCGTCCCGCGTCCGTCAGGTCTACACCCCGTGCGCTTCGGCTAAAGAGCGGCGCACCAACCTCGACCTCTAAATCCCGAAGCTGTCGGCTGAGAGAGGGCTGCGCCGTGTGAAGCCGCTTTTCGGCAGCAAGCGTGACGCTGCCCTCCTCGGCGACGGCGATAAAATAGCGAAGATGCCGCAGCTCCATTAATACCCCATACCTCACAGATATGGGAACCGACCATACAAAGTCTTTCTCCCGGAAGCAATGAAGGCATAACTATTCTGCCAACGAACAGCGCCGGTCCGGCCCAAGCAGAAGCCCGAAGCCACACCAACGCAATGATTGAGGCCTGATTTGAAGGGGCTAAGGAGAGTTGGCAATGGACAACAACGTTATCCTGATCACGGGCGCACTCGCCGGCATCGGCCGTGCTACTGCCCTGGCTGCGGCGAAAGAAGGCTACAAGGTCGTTGTCTCCGGCCGCAACGGTCAGACCGGTGCGGCATTGGAGAGCGAACTTCGTGCCCTCGGCGCGGATGCCGGCTTCATCAAGGCAGATGTCCGCGACGAGCGCGACGTTCAGGCTTTGATCGCGGAAACTGTCGCCCATTTCGGCCGCCTCGATGTCGCGGTCAACAATGCCGGAACGGAAGGCACGCCGGCCCCGATCGTCGATCAGACGCCTGAGGCTTACGCGGCGACCTTCGAAACGAACGTTCTCGGCGTCTTGCTCTGCATGAAGCATGAGTTGCGCGTCATGCAGCCGCAGGGCTCCGGCAGCATCGTCAACATCTCTTCGACGATGGGCAGCCGCGGCGCTCCGAACGCCTCGCTCTACGTCGCCAGCAAGCATGCTGTCGAAGGCCTGACCAAATCAGGCGCCCTGGAAGCCGCCGCTTTCGGTGTCCGCGTCAACGCGGTGGCGCCCGGACCGGTCGAGACCGGAATGCTTGATCGCTTCACCGGCTCACCGGACCGCAAGGTCGGGCTTCTTGCCTCGATCCCGCTGCGCCGCGCCGGGCAGCCCGAGGAGGTTGCAGACGCCATTCTCTACCTGGCCTCCCGCAAAGCCTCATTCATCACCGGCCAGATCATCAACGTCAACGGCGGCAGGACCGCAAGCTGATCGCTATCCGAACAAGGAGATTTGCCATGACTACCCATACGCATGATACGGTCCCGACCCAGTTCGTCGAGGCCAACGGAATCCGCTTCGCCTATCGCCGCTTTGGCAAGACCGGCGGTGTTCCTGTTGTCATGAACATCCATTTCCGTGGCACCATGGACCATTGGGACCCGGCCGTGACCGACGGGCTGGCACAGGAACGCGAAGTGATCCTGTTCGATAACGCTGGCATCGGCGCCAGCTCCGGAGTGACGCCTTCGACCATCCCCGGCATGGCAACGGACGCCGTTGCCTTCATCAAGGCGCTTGGACTGACCGAGGTCGATGTTTTTGGCTATTCCGTCGGCGGCAAGGTCGCCCAGGAGATCGCCGTACAGGCACCCGATCTGGTGCGCAAACTCGTCCTGGTGGGAACCGGCCCGCGTGGCGCCGATACCGCCGCCAGCAAGGCAGGTGAGATTTTCTCGGCGACCTACGATCCACCGGAGCACCTCTGGATTGCCGCACATTTTCTGCCGAACGAGAAGGGCCACGCCGCTGGACTGAAGTACCTTGAGCGCAAGCATCGCCGGAAGGATCGCAGCCCCGAAGTTCGTGAGGAGTCGGCCACCGCGCAATACGCGGCGATCGTCGCCTCAAACGAGAAGAGTGACGGGGTCTGGGATTACCTTGCCGACATCCACCAGCCAACGCTCGTGGTCGATGGCAGCAACGACCTGATCATTCCGACGATCAACGGGTACACGCTGCAGCAGCATATGCCGAACGCGCAGCTCATCGTCTATCCGGACTCCAGCCACGGTCCACAGAATCAGTATCCCGAGCTGTTCGTCGCGCACACGAACATGTTCCTGAACGCCTGACGTGCACCAGCATGTAGAGCCGATCGGTGGCGCCTGACGCCTCCGGTCGGCCCCTTCCAACCCTCCCACAGAAAGATCAATCATGACACCGTGCAGCGGAAAGACCGCGCTCGTGACCGGCGCCTCGCGCGGCATTGGGCGCGCAGCCGCCATCGCGCTCGCCAAGGCAGGCGCTCAAGTTCTTGTTCACTACGGCCGCAAGGCAGGCGAAGCGCGATCGGTCGTCGATCAGATCAAAGCAGCAGGTGGTCGAGCCGAGGCCGTGGGGGCCGATCTGTCCGATCCCCAGGGAGTGCATAAGCTAGCCGCCAAAGTGCGGGATGTCGTTGGCGCCCGTCTCGACATCCTGGTCGCCAACGCCGGCATCTCCAGGGCCGCAACGATCGAGGAAACGACGGTCGAGGATTTTGATGAGCTTTTCGTCGTCAATGTCCGCGCGCCGTTCTTCCTGGTCCAGCAGTTGCTGCCGATCCTGAATGAAGGCTCCAGTGTCATTTTCATCTCGTCGCTCGCGGCCCACGCAGCGGTAGGGAATCTGTCGGCCTATGCCGCGACCAAAGGCGCGATCGACACCCTCGTCAAGCACTTCGCCCAGGTCCTCGGGCCAAGGGGAATTCGGGTAAACGCCGTTGCCCCCGGGGTGGTGGAAACCGACATGTCGAGCTTCGCCAAAACCGACGCCGGTCGCGATTTCACCCTCGGTATGCAGGCGCTGAAGCGCGTCGCCCAACCCGATGACATCGCTGGCGCCATTGCCTTTCTGGCCTCTGACGCTGCGCGCTGGGTGTCGGGCGACACCCTGAGGGTGGACGGCGGCTCAAAGCTCTGACCACCCAGTCTGAATAGGAGACCACCATGACCAAACGTGTCGTCAAGATCCCAGGCCCTAACCACCCGATCACTATCGAGCCGAACCCCGGTCGTGTGATCGTCACTCTCGATGGACGCGTGATTGCGGACACCCGCGCGGCACTCACCCTCTACGAAGCTGGCTACCCGCCCGTGCAGTACATCCCGCGCAAGGACGTCGATATGGCGGCCCTGACGCGCTCCGATACGACGACCTACTGCCCCTACAAGGGCGAGGCCGCCTACTTCAACATTCCGGCCGGTGGCGAGCGGTCGGTCGATGCGATCTGGACCTACGAAGCGCCTTTCGACGCCGTGGCCGAGATCAAAGATCACCTCGCTTTCTATCCCGATCGCATTGACGCGATCGAGCAACACGACGCCTGAACGGCGTCATCAACGGAGACTTCATCATGTCTAAGCTTACAAACAAGGTGGCCGTCGTCACCGGCGCCTCCAAGGGCATCGGCGCGGCCATTGCCAAGACTCTGGCCGCAAACGGCGCCGCTGTCGTCGTTAACTACGCCTCCAGCAAATCCGGCGCTGATGCAGTGGTTGAAGCGATCAACAGCGCCGGCGGAAAGGCCGTTGCGGTCCAGGGCGACGTTTCCAAGGCTGCGGAGGCCAAGGCAATCGTCGACGCTGCCATCGCCAACTACGGCCGTCTCGACATCCTGGTGAACAACTCGGGCGTCTATGAGTTCGGTCCGTTGGAAACAGTCAACGAAGCGCAGTTCCACAAGATGTTCGACATCAACGTGCTGGGCTTGCTCCTGGTGACCAAGGCGGCTGCAGAACATCTTGGCGAAGGCGGCAGTGTTATCAACATCGGCTCTGGCGTTACCGCTATCACGCCGCCGCAGACGGCAGTCTACACGGCGACTAAGGGCGCGGTCGATGTCGTCACCGGCGTTCTGGCTAAGGAGCTCGGGCCCCGCAAGATCCGCGTCAACTCGGTGAACCCGAGCCTGACGGAGACAGAAGGTACCCGCTCGGCCGGCATGATTGCTTCTGAGTTCGAGGCCGGCATCATCGCCCAGACCCCTCTCGGCCGACTTGGCCAGCCTCAGGATATCGCCGACCTCGTGGCCTTCGTGGCCTCGGACGATGCTCGTTGGCTGACCGGTGAGATCATTCTGGCTGGTGGCGGCCTACGCTAGACACGTCATTGAACAACCAATCAGCGGCCAGGATCGTCTCGGCGGTCCTGGCTCACATGGGCGCGAGACTTTGCCAGCTGCCAAACAAGCGGCCGCTATCCGATGCTACCCTTAATTGAGGACTTTAAGACGCCAGGATTTGGGATTTTCTCCAACAAGTCGCAGGAAAACGCGTGAGAAGTGAGCCGCGTGTTGGTTTCCACGCGGAACTGAGCCGGTTTTTCCACCGAGAAGTGAGCCACCTCTGAGTATGGTTTTCTGATCAGGGTTTGGTCAAGGGATTGGCTTTTCTCCCCTCTTTTGTGCCGCAGCGGCCGAGCTGGCCTTGAAGCGGAAGCTGTCGTTTCCTGTTTCCAGGATGTGGCAACGGTGGGTCAGACGATCGAGCAGAGCGGTGGTCATCTTGGCGTCGCCGAAGACGGTTGCCCATTCGCTGAAGCTGAGGTTGGTTGTGATGATCACGCTGGTGCGCTCATAAAGCTTGCTCAACAGATGGAAGAGCAGTGCTCCGCCTGACGCACTAAAGGGAAGGTATCCGAGTTCATCCAGGATCAGCAGATCGAGACGGACCAGCGTCTCGGCGATCTGGCCAGCCTTGCCTCTGGCCGGCATCGTAAACTTAACGTCACGAGACAAGTTGAGATGCTGGGTTTCTTCGGACCGATCATACCCGGGCGATTTTCGCCCATTGATCCATCGCGGCGGCGCGCAGTTCGCGATGGTGGCCGGCGGAGATGTCGTGGCGGGGTATGTGGAAGAGGTTCGCAATCGGATCGTGAATGGAGACGAAGCATTGCACCTGTCGCCGTGACTTGAAGCGTTTCATGATCCGCTCACGTCGTCGGATTGGTTGATAGGAGTTCTCCGCCCGATTGTTGAGGCCCTTGTGGGAACGGTGCTCGACGCTGGGCATGATCTCTCGTTTTGCGGCGTCATAGGATCGGAGCTTGTCGGTAACCATCACGCGCGGCGCGCGGCCTTGGCCCTTCAGCAGCCTGCGCATCAGGCGTTTGGCTGCCTTGGCATTGCGGCGGCTTTGCACCAGAACCTCCAGAACGAAACCATCCTGATCAACCGCCCGCCACAGCCAGTGCTTTTTGCCGCCGATCGAAACGACGGCCTCGTCGAGATGCCATTTATCACCGAGCCGGCCGCGCGAACGTTGACGGATCTGGTTGGCAAAGGTTCGTCCGAATTTCTCTGCCCATAGCCGGATTGTTTGATGCGAAACGATAATCCCTCGCGCCGCCAGCATGTCCTCGACCATCCGCAGGCTGAGCGGAAACCGGAAATACAGCCACACCGCATCGGCGATGATGTCGGCGGGGAAACGATGGCGGCGGTAAAGAGGATCTCGGTCTGTCATGGCCGAGCATCCCAAATTCAAGTCCAAGCTTCGTTAACTTGACGATGCCGTTTGGCCAGGATTAGAGCTGTGGGCGATGTCACGTTGTTCGCTTAATCCCCGATAAGGCGTTTGCCGATGAATTTATGCAGTTGCGCCGGTCACGACGTTCCAATGCGCCATTGCGCGGATGCGATGAATGTGGGTGGCCAGGGCTGAGCGTTTCTGATGTGGCGGCACGAAGAG
Organism: Rhizobium sp. ASV20; assembly: GCF_016429015.1. Taxonomy (GTDB): domain Bacteria; phylum Pseudomonadota; class Alphaproteobacteria; order Rhizobiales; family Rhizobiaceae; genus Rhizobium. Next base: position 1,479 of record NZ_JAELTU010000064.1, on the reverse strand, counting down.
ATTTCTGACCGCTGAGAAGACCGAGATGAAACGTTGCAAGCCGCCGGCGGATCGGAAGCCTTGCATTATTCGCTCTCGTTTTCGAAGCGGCACGTGTGAAGTCTCCGCGCGATTGTTCAGGCCCTTGTGAGAGCGATGTTCGACGCCGCGCATGACATCCCGCCTTGCTGCTCCGTAAGAGCGCAGTTTGTCGGTGACGATGCGCTTGGGCGGCAGGCCCTGCTTCTTCAGCAGCCTCACCAGCAATCGCCTGGCAGCCTTGGTATCGCGGCGGCCCTGAACGATCTCGTCGAGAACATAGCCGTCCTGATCAACGGCGCGCCAAAGCCAATGTTTCCGGCCGCCGATGGCAATCACGACCTCGTCCAGATGCCAGATATCTTTACGCGAAGGCTTCTTTCGGCGCATCTGTTTCGCATAGGCCGCCCCGAATTTGCGGCCCCATCGCCGGATCGTTTCGTAAGATACGACAATACCTCGCTCCAACAGCATTTCCTCGACCAACCGCAGGCTCAACGGAAACCGGAGGTACAGCCATACCGCATGGGCGATGATCTGCGGCGGAAAGCGGTGGTTCTTGTAACTGATCGTCGGCGAGCTCATCCTCGCCTAGTTATCCGCCAACCGTTAAGCTGCAGACAACGTGACATCGCCCAAATTACTCATCAGTCAGGCTCCTATACGCCCGTCTGATTCACAGCCGTCAGTTCTAATCAATGGGTCGTAACCCTAGTCGCACATCAAGGTCCAACTTCCGTTAACTTGACGATGCCCTTTCACCTACAGGTAACCTGATATAATTCATTTAACCGCAAAACGGTAGGATCAGCCTAACATATGTAATGGCGACGACGCAGCTTAACCTGTTTAATAGTCAATTATCGGTATCCTCCTCGCAACCGATAGATGAGAGGCAGAGCACTCCCGCGAAAATTACAGGAGGCAACGCTATGGAGCGGTTTTTCTTTCACATTATGAATGGCAAGGCTATTCTTGACGATATTGGCATTGAGCTTGCCGACATGGACCAGGTGCGGGCCGAGGCTATCCGAGCTTCTGGGCAGATGCTAAGCAGCGGTCTACAAAAATGGAATGGCCAAGCCTGGCAGATGATCGTTACTAATGCAAGCGACACCATCGTGTTCGGCGTAAACTGCTCAGTGGATCGACATGGCCTCTAGATCGCCAGTCTATCTGCAGGTCATTTTCCCGCGCTATATAACTCATGCTGTAGCCATCCCAGGTGCAGATAGCTGGGATCAAAGCCGGCGTATTCCTCCAAGCGTAGAATATTCGGGATCACGATACGTTCCTTATCAAGGATTACCAACCCTGCGTCTCGCAGTTCCTTCAAACTTCTATTCGCGTGCACAACTGACAATCCCATAGTGTCACTCAATTCTGATTGTGTGAGTGGAAGTTCGAACGAGCCTTTTTCTGTTAAGCCAACAGCTCGCATCCTTTCGTGCAGTTCACAAA
>NZ_JAELTU010000620.1 GCF_016429015.1 Rhizobium sp. ASV20 | reverse complement strand
GACTCGGACCTGTCAGATACCGCAGAGTCCTCGTTTGGCATCCGAACCGTAACATCCCTTGTCAACACGTTTAATGACACAATCTTCAACATCAACGGAAACTCTTTCCAGGTTCTCGGTGGTGGATATAGCGCCGACATGTTCCTCCGCTGGGACCCCGAATACTTTACTAGGATTGCCCAGTACATGCTGGATATGGGCCTAAACACGATTCGCCTCGAGGGCAAGAATGAACATGCTGAGCTGTACGAGATTGCTGACCGGCTTGGTCTTATGGTCATTGCTGGATGGGAGTGCTGCGACAAGTGGGAGTCGTGGGAGTACAATCACGACTTGGCTATTGACCCGCCAGCGATCTGGGATGAACGTGACTATGCAATTGCCAACGCAAGCATGATACACGAAGCAGCCCTTCAACAGACCCATC
>NZ_JAELTU010000619.1 GCF_016429015.1 Rhizobium sp. ASV20 | reverse complement strand
ACCAACAGCAGCAAGACACTATTTCTCCTCGACGGCCTAGATGAAGTGTCCCAGGACCTGACGGGCGACAGCGGTATGGCCCGCTTCCTTGCCGAGCTTCTAAGCCAACCCAACGTCGTCGTCACATCCCGACCATCTGCCAAGTCTCCGTCGAATCTGCACCTCGAATTGGAAACGATTGGATTTGAGCCCGATCAGGTCAACGACTACATCGAAAGGTCCTTTACCAACCCGAAAACGGCAGAAATTGATCAGGCTCGAGTTGACAAGGTCAAGTCGTCTCTTCAAGAGCGTTGGGTCATACAAGGTCTCGTGCGTATCCCAGTCCAACTGGATGCGCTGTGCTACACGTGGGATGACCTGAGACCCGAGAATATTCCAAATACCATGACTGGAATGTATGAAGAAATTGAGCTGAAACTATGGA
>NZ_JAELTU010000618.1 GCF_016429015.1 Rhizobium sp. ASV20 | reverse complement strand
GCTCATCCCCAAGGCAAAGCGTAGTGTCGTCGTTTGGACAGAGCACGAATACAGATACGACAGAAAGCCCTGTCACAGATGGTGAGACGATGGAAACCCCGCGATTAAACCCAAAGGCGGACCACAAGAAGAATGGCGCGAACTGAAAGGAGAATGCAGATGATTCGGTAATACCTCCATCATGATCGAAGCGGCCGAATAGTCATTTTTCGGACCGCAACCACTAGACTTTTATTTTTGTTATTCTCTTCTACTTGCTATGTTATCTCGGCACTTTTGACGATTTGGTTTTGTTTTCTGGCATTGGTTTTTTTTTTTTTCGGATACTCGGCAGTGATTTTTTTTATTTATTTTTTAAACGTGTTTCTGGTTACCTTGGGTATGCATATAGTTGTGCGTCTTGTTGGGCTCTTTTTTAGTACATGCA
>NZ_JAELTU010000617.1 GCF_016429015.1 Rhizobium sp. ASV20 | reverse complement strand
CTTATTTTGTCCGGCGCAGTTCCAGCCTAGCGATGCCTGCGGCGATATTCAGTCCTGTGCCGGCTTCAGCGCTCAGCGGCTGAAGGCCAAAATTCTTCGAATTGCCGCCGACGAGAGCATTGGCACCGGCGATGTCACGTTGTTCGCTTAATCCCCGATAAGGCGTTTGCCGATGAATTTATGCAGTTGCGCCGGTCACGACGTTCCAATGCGCCATTGCGCGGATGCGATGAATATGGGTGGCCAGGGCTGAGCGTTTCTGATGTGGCGGCACGAAGAGATTTCTGACTGCTGAGAAGGCCGAGATGAAACGTTGCAAGCCGCCGGCGGATCGGAAGCCTTGCATTATTCGCTCTCGTTTTCGAAGCGGCACGTGTGAAGTCTCCGCGCGATTGTTCAGGCCCTTGTGAGAGCGATGTTCGACGCC
>NZ_JAELTU010000616.1 GCF_016429015.1 Rhizobium sp. ASV20 | reverse complement strand
GGGTTGCTCCATGTTGAGACGAAGCGCCCATCCATCGCAGGCTTTGTTGAGATGGGTGGGGAAAGTACTGGCGAGGCCATTATGTATTGCCTGATATCTTATTAAACCTTACATGCACTACAATGATACAATGTCCTCAATACTGTTAGACGATAATACGTATTGGAAGCCTACCCTACAACGGATGTTGCATTGTAATAAAGAGAGATAATATTATGTGTGGGTATGAGACGCTTTTTGAAATTAGGAAACGGCTTGGAAAATGTTTAGCTACATTACAGGGTAAAAGTACAGCTTATAGATGCAGGCTTGAAAATAAGAGGTAGTCAGATCACCGTCAAGTGGTTACGAAGGACGGCGGCCTCGGCTCACCGGGCGGGGCCATTTGAGACTGGGCTCTCGGCGCCGGCAAGGCCCACCTCCTGCAC
>NZ_JAELTU010000615.1 GCF_016429015.1 Rhizobium sp. ASV20 | reverse complement strand
GTCAGTTTCCGTATCCGCTTCAATTTGGTTAGCAGAATCGGGCAAATAAAACTCTGGCAGGAGACATACCTGTGGTGTTTTCTTCTGAACTGCCAAAGATGCGCTCACGAGCAAGTTTATACATCTCTTCTCGTTGCTCTCTCGTAAGCCTATTTCAAGTTAGTATGCTAATAGACCTACTTTGTTGCTCGGGGTACTTACTTTTGATTCGCCGGGGGCGGTTTGTCTTTGCTATCACTGCCTGCTTCTGAACCTGGCTTTGAAGGGCTACCACTGACTAGGCCGCTATCTCCCTCTTGGCCTCGACGCATTATCTTGCGAGGAAGTACGGCAGGCGGTGGAGTACTGTTTGCGGAAGTCGACGGCTGTGGTACCATTTGTGCCAAAGACGGGGGCACGCGACAAAACGGTGTTCGGAATATGCGGAC
>NZ_JAELTU010000614.1 GCF_016429015.1 Rhizobium sp. ASV20 | reverse complement strand
AATAAATGTCCGGTGGCACCACAGAGCCAACGCCCCACAGCGTTAGCTTAAACACCACGGCGTTCTTCCCGACTCCAAGCCGTCCTTGGAGGCCTGAGATTGGCCATCTTTCGGTCCAGCAATGGTTATCATGGTTTTCCCCATACCTTGGCAACAACTGTTCATTGGCTCGTTGTCGGTCCGGGTTGCGGCCTCACCGGTCTAACAAGGTGAGGCTATAATCGGCAATTGATCTCGCTGTCGCCACGCTTCGTTGTTGAGGGCCTCCAAGATACAACAGCCTGAGCAGACGTTGTAGCTTTCAGCAAGTGATATGCCATGGGCTGAACCGAGACAGTCTTGCCTTATGCGGGCTGCCCCATGGGATTGACGATTTCCCCGGACCCATCTGATCGCGTGTTAGCGACGTCTATATAATATCCTCAGCA
>NZ_JAELTU010000613.1 GCF_016429015.1 Rhizobium sp. ASV20 | reverse complement strand
CTCCTCAGCTCCTTCAATACCTTAGCACCCGCCCCAGTCCTCTCAGCCAGAAGCCATTAACCTATCACCCGGCCTGCGTCAAGGAGCTCATCGAAAAGCTGCAGCCATACGATCTCTCCAAGGGCGAGGCAGTCATGATTCTTAACCTTCGTCCTGCTACTACTGCGGCTCTCAATACTGTTCTCGAGGACATGACTGACCGCTACACCGACGAGCAGCAAGAAGAAATGGTTGCCATCATCGCCGAGGTCCTGGGCGAGTTTCCGCACGAAAACGGGGTCGAGGCTGGCGATGAAACCGAAGCCAATGGCAACGCAGACGAAGACGTGGCAATGGACGATACGGCAGCTCCTTGAAAAGCCGTCTATTCTATTTATCGGTATCTTACACTTTTCGCGCGTCATAAGATCGTGCAGCCGCCTTCGCTC
>NZ_JAELTU010000612.1 GCF_016429015.1 Rhizobium sp. ASV20 | reverse complement strand
GGCGAATGCGTTGCGGCGTTTGCATGCTGTCGACATCGCAACGTGCCCCTTCGATCATCGCCTGGACAACAAGATTGCCGAGGCAAAGGCACATCTGGTTGCCGGCCGCGTCGATGAGGAAGACTTCGACGACGAAAGGCTCGGGAGATCCGCGCAGGATCTTTTCCGCGAACTTGAGGAGATTCGGCCGGCAACGGAGGATTTCGTCGTCACTCATGGCGACGCCTGCCTCCCGAATTTCATGGCCGATGGCGGTAGGTTCAGCGGCTATATCGATTGCGGCCGCCTCGGTGTTGCCGATCGCCATCAGGATATCGCGCTTGCTTGCATCAGCATCGAACGGAACTTCGGTAAGGAGTTGATCTCGGAGTTTCTGAAGGTCTATGGCGATTTTAAGCCCCAAGCGGAAAAGTTGACCTACTATCAGT
>NZ_JAELTU010000611.1 GCF_016429015.1 Rhizobium sp. ASV20 | reverse complement strand
CCAGATATGCATGCGAAGTATGCGGCAATCACTTTTGCATTGACTGCGACGTCTACGCGCACGAGGTCATTCACAACTGTCCTGGGTGTCAGAGCAACGTTGCGGCTGAAGCACCAGAAACAAACGGGCACAACGCCAACGGAGAAATGGCCGTGGACGCGTAATATAAAACAATGCGATGGAAAGGTTGTATAATGTACGTTTAAAGAGCGGGCGAGGTGTTGTTGTGAAGGCGATTGCGGCGTTGGAGGTGAGTGCAGGATTGCTCACAGAGTGTGCATGGGTCTTCATTGCCCAAGATATGACATGGCGAAGGGAAGACAAAAAAGCGATCAATATGGAGAGCTTAGCATTTTGAGGCGTATAATCTTGGCAATACTTTAATGGGATTCCTTTATGGGCGTAGATAATAAAATAAAAGAGTCTACA
>NZ_JAELTU010000063.1 GCF_016429015.1 Rhizobium sp. ASV20 | reverse complement strand
AGCAGTTCGACGCCGAGCGACGATGCCAACTGCTTGGCGACTTCGGTCTTACCGACGCCGGTAGGGCCGGAGAAGACGTAGCAGCCGATCGGCTTGTTCGGTTCGCGCAGGCCGGCGCGTGCCAGCTTGATCGAGGTCGAAAGAGCTTCGATCGCCGTATCCTGACCGTAAACGACAGAACGCAGCTCCTGCTCGAGGTTGGCAAGAACCATCTCGTCATCCTTCGATACCGTCTTCGGCGGAATGCGAGCCATCGTGGCGATTGTCACTTCGATCTCGCGCTCGGTGATCAGCTTACGGCGCTTCGACGGCGGCAGCAGCATTTGCGCAGCGCCGGTTTCATCGATGACGTCGATCGCCTTGTCCGGCAGCTTGCGGTCGGAGATATAGCGAGCCGACAATTCGACAGCCGACTTGATGGCGTCGTTCGAGTAGCGCAGGTGGTGATACTCTTCGAAATAGGGCTTCAGGCCCTTCATGATTTCGATGGCATCCTCGATGCTCGGCTCGTTGACGTCGATCTTCTGGAAGCGGCGGACGAGTGCCCGATCCTTTTCGAAGAACTGGCGATATTCCTTGTAGGTGGTAGACCCGATGCAACGGATCGCGCCCGAGGAAAGTGCCGGCTTCAGCAGGTTCGATGCATCCATCGCGCCGCCGGAAGTGGCGCCCGCACCGATGACGGTGTGGATTTCGTCGATGAACAGTACGGCGCCCGGATACTCTTCGAGCTCCTTGACGACCTGCTTCAGGCGTTCTTCGAAATCGCCGCGATAACGGGTGCCGGCAAGCAGCGTGCCCATATCGAGCGAAAAGATCGTGGCGTCAGCCAGAGCTTCCGGAACCTTGCCTTCGACAATCCGCTTGGCAAGACCTTCGGCAATCGCCGTCTTGCCGACGCCGGGATCACCGACATAGAGCGGATTGTTCTTCGAGCGGCGGCACAGCACCTGGATGGTGCGGTTGACCTCCGAGTGACGGCCGATCAACGGGTCGATCTTGCCGTTCTTGGCCTTCTCGTTGAGGTTGACGCAATAGGCCTTCAGCGCATCCTGCTGCTTCTTGCCGTTGCCTTCCTCCTGCTCACCACGGGCGGTGGGCTTGCTCTCGGATTCGCTTTCTTCGGCACCGCGCGGCGCGCGGGTCTGGGAGGAACCCGGGCGCTTGCCGATGCCATGGGAGATGTAGTTGACCGCGTCATAGCGGGTCATTTCCTGCTCCTGCAGGAAAAATGCAGCGTGGCTTTCCCGTTCTGCGAAAATCGCGACGAGAACGTTGGCGCCCGTCACTTCCTCGCGACCGGACGACTGCACATGGATCACGGCGCGCTGAATGACGCGTTGGAAGCCGGAGGTCGGCTTGGAGTCCTCGTCATAGCCCGTGATCAGGTTGGATAGTTCATTATCGACGTATTCAGTCAGAGTCTTACGGAGCGCGTCGAGATCAACATTGCACGCGCCCATGACAGCTGCGGCGTCGGCGTCGTCTACCAGCGCCAAAAGCAGATGTTCCAGCGTGGCATACTCGTGATGCCGCTCGTTCGCGTAAGTCAGTGCCTGGTGCAGCGCCTTCTCAAGACTAGGCGAAAATGTTGGCACGTTCAGATCCTCACTTCTTTTCCATAACACATTGCAGCGGATGCTGGTGTTCCCGGGCAAAATCCATCACCTGGCTCACCTTCGTTTCAGCTACTTCATATGTATATATCCCGCACTCGCCGACGCCATGGTTGTGGACATGAAGCATGATGCGGGTGGCACTTTCGAGATCCTTTTGAAAGAAACGCTCCAGGATATGGATCACGAAGTCCATGGGCGTATAGTCGTCGTTCAGAAGCAGCACGCGGTACAGGTTGGGTTTCTTGGTTTTGGGCTTGGTGCGTGTGATCACCGAGGTCCCGCGATTTCCGTTGTCCCCGTTCCTTTCGCTGTTGTTTTGCATCCGGATCGGCTCTGCGATCATTTCATTCTTCCTCAAATCATCCGGCAGAAGCTATCGCATTCCGACTTGGCACTGGGGTTGGTTCATTCACTTGGTCGGGCCAGATATCCGAACCACTAAGGTAGTTCATATTGGCGTGATTTTAAGCCCCTTACCGGACACTGCAATCACAATTCGCTGACAAAGCGGGCTCCAGCCGAAAAAGTCGCGGCATAATTTCGACGTCGGTTCGATATGCGAAAACAAAAAGACCGGCCGCGCGTTGCGCAGCCGGTCTTTCCGGAAATTTCAGCTCTCAGCTAGGGATCAGGCAGCAGTTGCAGCTGCTGCGGCCTTGCTAGCAGCCTTCGTCGCTGCGGCGACCGGCGCTTCGTAAGGCTTATAGGCATTCTTGGCGAGATCGGCATACATTTCGCCGAGCTTGGTGGCTTCGGCAACGAAATTTTCGTAGGCGGACTTCACATAGGTGCTCTGGAGTTCGAAAGCGGCTTCGAAGCTCTTGACGCCGGCGAGCGTTTCGAAGTGCGAAACACCATCCTGGAACGACTTCTTCGAGTATTCAGCAGTTTCAGCGGCAATCGCCTGGAAACCCTTGCTGACATCGGAGTAGCTCTTCAGCGCCGTGTCGATGGCTTCCTTGCCCTTCTTATTTGCTTCGTCGAAATTGAACATCTGTCTCCGTCCCTTGTTGGTCGGCCGATGGCCGGTTTACAGGCAAGAAACTTAAATGCGACGCACAATTAGTCAAGTAGTCTTGTGCGACGCAACATCTATTAATGGTTGCAATTTCGATAACAATGCCGTGTCAGCGGTTATGTTTGCATTGCATCATTATGATTTCTCTAATATATATCATCACCCCTGCAACTAGAGGCTTTGTCAGAAATATCGGTATTCCTGCGGAAAATCGTGCATGGGCCAAGCATAGGTTCGATCGGCATTTCGCTTCACGAAGCATGGCTTCTCCCGCAAAAATCATAGAAAAACCCGTATTTCGATGAAATACGGGTCGCAAATTCGACTGAAATAGAGAATCGCGCGGGCGACTTACAGATCGACGTCCAGGATGGCCATCGAGAAATTGTAAGAGCGATCGCCGTCTTCATCATCGATATAGACGACGCCCAGAAACTCTTCATCAAGGTAAACTTCGGCCGAGTCGTTCTTGCGCGGACGGGCCTTGACGACCATCTGCGGGTTGAACGTGCGCTTGAAATAGGCGTCGAGTTTCTTGATTTCTTCAGGCTTCACAATGCTTCTCCGTGAGGATCTCTGGTTGGCCGCTTCTTGCATAGGAAAAGCGGCAGTGTAAAGACCGGAACCGCGCCATACACCTTTTGAAGCGACGCACGTTTCCGAAATTCAGGCTAAATTTCCCCTAGATTCCGGCACCCATGATCTGATCGACGACCAATTGCTCGGCCAATAGCTGGTCCATGGAGCGTGACGGCTCGGAGCAACCGGCCTCGCCAACGACCTTGGCCGGCACGCCGGCAACCGTGGTCTTGGGTGGCACTTCCTTCAGCACAACCGAGCCGGCGGCAATGCGCGAGCAATGGCCTATCTGGATGTTACCGAGAATTTTGGCTCCCGCGCCGATCAAAACACCATGGGCGATCTTCGGATGGCGGTCGCTGCCCTCCTTGCCGGTGCCCCCGAGGGTGACGCCGTGCAGGATCGATACGTTGTCGCCGATCACGGCCGTTTCGCCGACGACGAGACCGGTCGCGTGATCGAGGAAGATGCCTTTGCCGATGCGTGCAGCCGGATTGATGTCCGTCTGGAAAACGCTGGACGAGCGGCTCTGCAGATAAAGAGCGAAATCGCGGCGACCGCGATTGTAGAGCCAGTGCGCGAGACGATGGGTCTGCAGCGCGTGGAAACCCTTGAAATAGAGCACCGCCTCAAGGAAACGCAGGCAGGCCGGGTCACGATCATAGATCGCCTGGATATCGACCCGCAGGATCGATCCCCATTCCGGCCAGTCAGCGAGCATTTCCTCGAACGTCTGACGCAGAAGGATCGCCTGCATGTCCGGATGATCAAGGCGCTCGCAGATGCGATAGATGACGCATTCTTCCAGCGAACGGTGGTTGATGATCGTCGAATAGAGGAAGGCCGCGAGAAGCGGGTCGCGCTCGGCGGCGGTGCGAGCCTCCTCGCGCATGCTATCCCAAATGGGATCCACGACCTTGACCGCACCCATGCCCTCCAAAGGGCGAATATCCGTTACTGCGACCATTGGCGGTCTCCCGATTTGCTGTCAGGAATACATTATATAGAGTAATTGGCACACAAGACAAATGGATCGAGCGCGGATGAATTTGGAGCATGATTTTGCCGGCGGTCTCCTTCGTGTCAACGCCAGTGATGCCATAGGCACGATCACGATCAACAATCCCGGCAGGAAGAATGCCGTGACCGCTGCCATGTGGCGAGCCATTCCTCAGGCCCTGCGCATGTTGACCGACAAGGCACACGCCCATGTGATCGTCCTGCGCGGCATCGGCGCCGACTTTTCCGCGGGTGCCGACATCAGCGAATTCGATAGTGTGCGCAAGAATTCCGAGACTGCCGTCGCCTACGAAGCGCTGAACAGCCAAGCCTTTGAGGCCGTCCGCCATTGCCGCGTGCCGACGATCGCGGCGATCCGCGGCATCTGCTACGGCGGCGGCTTCGGGCTCGCCGCTGCTTGCGACCTGCGGATCGCCGAGCAAGGCGCGCGCTTTGCCATTCCCGCCGCTCGCCTCGGCATCGCCTATCCAGCCGACGCCGTGCAGGATATCATCAACGCACTCGGGTCTCAGATGACAAAAGTTGCGCTCTTTACCGGTGCGCCCATGTCGAGCGAGAAGATGGCGGCCTCCGGTTTTCTGCTGGAGGAGATCGAAGCCGGTTCGTTCGACAGAGAAATCTCCGCCCTCGCCCATGCGATCGCCGCCAATGCGCCGATTTCGCTGCATGCTTCGAAACTCGCTGCCCGCGCGGTGCTCGAACAAAACGGAGATCTGCTGCGCGAGGCGGAGATCATCGGCGCGAAAACCTTCGATAGCGCGGATTATGCCGAAGGGCGCGCTGCCTTTGCTGCGCGCCGAAAACCGCATTTCACCGGCGAGTGACTTGATCAGCCAGACCTGGGTCTACCGGCCCTCGATCCGCTTGTAGAATTCGAGAACTGCGGTTTTGAACACCTTGTCGCCGACAGCGAGCATGTGATCGCGGTTCGGTATGTCGACAACCTCGGCATGTTGCATCAGATCTGCAAGCGCCTGCGCCGAGCCGGCAATGTCGTCCTTGGTGCCGACGGCGATCAACGCGGGCGCTTCGATCTTCGCCACATCCTCCTTTGTCGCCAGATCGCGGGAGCCCTGAATGCAGGCGGCAAGCGCTTGCCGGTCGCTCTTGGTCTGCTCGGCAAAGGCGCGGAACATGCGCCCGCGCTGATGCGTGACATCATCGAGCGATGGGGCAACGAGCGCATCCGCAATCGGATCCCAATCGCCAACGCCCTCGACCATACCAATACCGAGACCGCCGAGGACCAGCGAGCGAACGCGATCGGGATGCGCGATCGCCATGAAGGTCGCGACGCGAGCGCCCATGGAATAGCCCATGACGTGGGCCTCCGGAATACCCAAATGGTCGAGCAGCGCAACCGCATCTTCTGCCATGATCCACGGATGGTAGACGTCAGCGTCATAGAGCTTGTCGCTTACTCCATGGCCACGATTATCGATCGCGATCACCCGATAGCCCGCATCGCCGAGCGTCTTCAGCCAACCCGGATGAACCCAGTTCGCAATCGCTGTCGAGGCAAAGCCGTGAATCAGCAGCACGGGCGGACCGTTCGGATCACCTTCGTCGAAAAAGGCAAGCTTCAATCCGTCCCTGACGAAATGGGACATCGAAGGAGCATTCAAATTCATGGCATTATCTTTGCGAACAGGGGTTTTCCTGATGCCGGACCATATTTTATCGGCGATATCAGGTGAACCCCGCAAAGGTGAAAATCTCTGCGCCGAGCCGGACTTTCGCACTACACAATCGATAAGAAGGATTATAAAGAGGGGCTACCAAGTCTGGCGCAACATTCATGCCGCTTACGGCAAGACGCATTCGGAGATCATCATGGCCGGTCACAATATTCCCCATTTCCAGAACGACGGCGGACACAGCGTTATCGAGATCGGCGTCAAGGAATTCATGTGCACCGGCGCCTCGGTTCCTTACGATCATCCGCATATCTTTATCGATATGGGCGACGATAACGAGAAGGTTTGCTCCTACTGCTCGACGCTCTATCGCTACAATCCGTCGCTGAAAGCCGATCAGACCAACCCTGCGGGCTGCGTCTTCCATTTCAAGGCGGCCTGATACGATAGCCCTCGATCGGACATAGAGAAATGCCGATCAAGACAGCCGCAATCATCGGCGCCGGAATAGCCGGATTGACGACGGCGCTGGCGCTGGCAAGGCATGGCATACGTTCCGAAATTTTCGAGCAGGCCGAAGCTCTGACCGAAGTCGGGGCTGGCCTGCAGATTTCTCCGAACGCCTCCCGCATCCTCGACACGCTCGGCATACTCGATACCCTTCGCGCCATCTGGCTTGAGCCGGAAGAAGTGCGGCTTGTCTCCGCCTCCTCGTTGCGGCCCGTCGCGTCCGTCCCGTGCGGAAATTTCGCCAGAGAACGATGGGGGGCGCCCTACGGCACGGCACATCGCGCCACGCTGCAGAAAGTCCTTCTTGAAGCTGTTACGGCCAATGCATTTTGCACGCTTCATCTGGGCCAGCGAATCGAGATCACAGATCGACAGACACTGGCCGGCATCGCCGGTCGAGACGTGGATATCGTCATCGGCGCCGATGGCGTGTGGTCGAAGGCTCGTGCTATGGTGCCAGCCTCTCCCTCGCCCGTTTTCTCCGGCAATATTGCCTGGCGTTTCACCATTGAGGAAGGTTCGGCGCCAGCGATCCTGAACCGGACGAGTGTCACCGCATTTCTTGGCCCGGCCAGCCATCTCGTCTGCTATCCGATCCGGGAAAATGCCGCCTTCAATATCGTCGCCATCGTCTCCGGCAGCAGTTCCAACCGCGATTGGGGCACCACCAGCAACAAGGCGCAGCGCGAGCAGATGCTGCGCGGCTTTTCCGGCTGGAGCGGTGAAATCATACGCATGCTCGAAGAACAGGAGCAGGCAAGCTTCTGGCCGCTCTATGAGATGAAAGCCGGCCGTTGGCACAATGGCGTCGACACGGTGCTCATCGGCGATGCGGCGCATGCGATGATGCCGTTTGCCGCCCAGGGCGCGGCCATGGCGATCGAGGATGCCTTCGAGCTCGCCGGTATGCTGGCGACGCGCCTGCCGGCGGAGGCATTCGACCTCTTCGAAAAACATCGTACGCCGCGCATTGCCCGCCTGCGCCAACGCGCCGCGTTCAATCAATTCGCCTACCATGCCCGCGGTCCGATCCGCATGGCGCGCGACCTCGTCCTCTCCCTGCGCCCGCCGCAAAGTCTTGCGGCGGATATGGACTGGATCTACGGCTATCGCGCCATCGGCTGATCAGGCTTGCCTGACTGCGGCAAAGCCCTTTTCGATATCAGCCTTGATATCGGCCACGTCTTCGAGGCCAATCTGCAGGCGGATGACCGGTCCTTCGGTCGGCGCCTTGGTGACGCGTCTGTCGTTCAGGTTGACTTGAAGTGCCAGGCTTTCGAAACCGCCCCAGGAATAGCCGAGGCCGAATATCCGCAGCGCATCAAGGAACGCATGCGCCTTGACCTTGAATTTCTCAGGGCTGTCGACGGCCAGCACGAAGGAGAAAATGCCGCTCGAGCCCTTGAAGTCACGCTTCCAGATCTCATGCCCCGGGAAGCTCGGCAGCGCCGGATGCAGAACCCGTGCGACTTCCTCCCTGCCCTCGAGCCAGCGCGCGATCTCAAGCGCGCTCTCCTGATGGCGGTCGAGGCGCACGCCCATGGTACGCAGGCCGCGCAGCACCTGATAGGCGTCGTCCGGGGCCCCGCAAATGCCGAGTTGGCCGTGCGCGTCCAGCAAACGCTCCCAATGCGCCGCATTGGCGGAAACAGTTCCCATGACGATATCCGAATGACCGGCCGGGTACTTCGTCACCGCATGGATGGAGACATCGACGCCGTGATCCAGCGGCTTGAAATAGAGCGGCGTCGCCCAGGTATTGTCCATGGTCACGACACAGCCATGCCGATGAGCAGCGGCGGAAATCGCCGGAATGTCCTGCATTTCAAAGGTATTGGAACCCGGTGCCTCGGTGTGGACCAGCTTTGTGTTCGGCTTGAACAATTGCTCGATGCCGGCGCCGACCAATGGATCGTAATAGTCGACCTCGATGCCGAGGCGCTTCAGCATGGTGTCGCAGAAAAACCGCGTGGGGCCATAGACCGAATCGACGATCAGGGCGTGATCTCCGGCGGACAGATAGGCGAGAAACGGTACGGTGACCGCCGCGAGGCCTGAGGGCACGATGATCGTGCCCGCCGATCCTTCCAGTGCGTCCATCGCTTCGCACAACGCATCGGTCGTCGGCGTACCGCGGGTCCCGTAGGTATATTTCTGGTCGTGCGTCTCCATCACTCGGGCATTGGGGAACAGCACCGTCGAGGCGTGCACGACGGGCGGATTGACGAAGCCGTGGAAGTCGAATGGCGAATTGCCGATGTGGGACAAACGGGTGTTGATGCCGGCGTTCTGCAGGAATGTGTCTTTGTCTTTCATGTCCGGATATGCCTTTGGCGCTGTAGGAAGCTGGTTTTGTGGCGAGCAAGTCCAGTTGGGTCAACCCCGATCCTGTCGACACAGCATATTATTGCAAGGCTAAAATAACGAAAGTTGCGCGTTAAACCTCGTTTTCGGACAGTTTTTTAGCAAAATGATGCTCATTTTGGCGCCAAATGCCCATTTCCCAGCCTCAAAAAGCGAATTCTCCGAATAAACCGGCAATATTGGGGCCGATCTCTTGACCGCCAATCCATTTACGACTGTGATAGGACCACTCGCCTCTGGAGAGTGAGGAAACGAGGTTCACAAAGAACCCGCTTCGGGAGCGACGCGCTTTAATTATAAAACAATAGAACAAAGGTTGGGAAAGATGAACAAGTTTGCTCTCTCCGCATTTCTCGGAGCCGCAGCATTGGCTTACTCCGTTTCTGGTGCCTCAGCTTCGACGCTGAGCGACGTCAAAGCCAAGGGCTTCATTCAATGCGGTGCGAATACGGGCCTTCTCGGCTTTGCGCAGCCCGATGCATCCGGCAACTGGGCCGGCTTTGACATCGACTTCTGCCGCGCTGTCGCTTCGGCCGTCTTCGGCGATCCGACCAAGGTGAAATTTACGCCTCTCAGCGCCAAAGACCGATTTACCGCGTTGCAGTCCGGCGAAATCGACGTGCTTTCTCGCAATACCACCTGGACCATCAATCGCGATACCGCACTCGGCCTCAAGTTCCGTCCCGTCACTTATTATGACGGTCAGGGCTTCATGGTTCGCAAGGAGCTGAACGTGAAATCGGCTCTGGAACTTTCCGGCGCCGCCATCTGCGTCCAGTCCGGCACGACGACTGAACTCAACCTTGCCGACTACTTCAAGACAAACAATCTTCAGTACAATCCGGTTGTTTTCGACAAGCTCGAGGAAGTGAACACGGCTTACGATTCCGGTCGCTGCGACGTCTACACGACGGACCAGTCAGGCCTCTATGCGCTCCGCCTGACGCTTAAGAACCCGGACGACAACGTCGTTCTGCCCGAAATCATCTCCAAGGAGCCGCTTGGCCCGGCCGTTCGCCAGGGCGACGACCAGTGGTTCAACATCATCAGCTGGACGGCCTATGCGCTCGTCAATGCCGAGGAGTTCGGCATTACGCAGAAGAATGTCGACGAGATGAAGAAGTCAGCAAACCCTGACATCAAGCGCTTCCTCGGCGCCGAGGAAGGCTCCAAGATCGGCACCGACCTCGGGCTCACCAACGACTGGGCCTACAATATCGTCAAGGGTGTCGGCAACTACGGCGAAGTCTTCGACCGCAATATCGGCGCGGGCAGCCCGCTGAAGATCGCCCGCGGCCTCAACGCCCTGTGGAACAAAGGCGGCATCCAATACGCCCCGCCGGTGCGTTGAACCGAGGCGCAGCCGACTTTTAGAGAGAGGCGGCGAACCCGCCTCTCTCCCCTAAAAAAACAAGCCTGAAACAGGCGCATTGGGGAAAATTTCATATGGCAATTACCGAAAATTCGCCCGACGGCGAACGGTCATCTGGATCGTTCATTAACAACCCCGAGGTCAGGGGTATTTTCTATCAAGCCCTCACCATCTGCATTTTGGTGTTCCTGTGTTGGTTTATCGTCCACAATACGATAGAAAACATGAATGCGCAGAACCGCAGTATGGGCTTCGATTTTCTATCTGGCCGTGCGGGCTTCAATCTCGGCCAGGCGCTCATTCCTTACACCAGCGATTCCAGCTATGCCACGGCGCTCGTCGTCGGCCTGCTCAATACGCTGCTGATCTCGGTCGTCGGAATCGTCATCGCGACGATCGTCGGCTTCATCATCGGCATCGGCAGGCTTTCGCACAATTGGCTGGTTGCGAAACTGTCGCAGGCCTATGTCGAATTCTTCCGCAATATCCCGCCACTGCTGGTCATCTTCTTCTGGTATAGCGGCGTTCTTGTATTGTTGCCGCAGGCACGCGACGCCCTGCATTTGCCGTTTTCCATCTACCTCAGCAATCGCGGCCTCGCTTTTCCGAGCCCAATCTTCGGGGCCGGCATCTGGCTCGTCGGCGTTGCCCTGCTGGTCGCCATCGTCGCCGTGTTTTTCGTGGCGCGCTGGGCGCACCGGCGTCAAGTCGCCACCGGCCAGCAGTTCCACACCATCTGGGCATCGATCGGCATCCTGATCGGCCTGCCGTTGTTGGTTTTCTTTGCGGTCGGCCAGCCGCTGTCATTCAACTATCCAATCGCCGGCAAATTCAATCTTACCGGCGGATTTCTGATCGCGCCGGAGTTCATGGCGCTACTCCTGGCCCTGTCTCTCTATACCGCCACCTATATAGCCGAAATCGTAAGGTCCGGCATCCGCGGCGTCGCCAAGGGCCAGTCAGAGGCCGGAGGCGCACTCGGGCTGCGCTCGTCGGCCATCACCAGGCTCATCGTCATTCCGCAGGCCATGCGCATCATCATTCCACCGCTGACGAGCCAGTATCTCAACCTGATCAAGAACTCGTCGCTCGCCATTGCCGTCGGCTATGCCGATCTCGTTGCCGTCGGCGGCGTCATCCTCAACCAGTCGG
This sequence comes from Rhizobium sp. ASV20, assembly GCF_016429015.1. Taxonomy (GTDB): domain Bacteria; phylum Pseudomonadota; class Alphaproteobacteria; order Rhizobiales; family Rhizobiaceae; genus Rhizobium. Next base: position 25,970 of record NZ_JAELTU010000063.1, on the reverse strand, counting down.
GCCACGCGGTGGAGATCATCCTCATATGGATGGTCATCTATCTGGCCATCAGCATCGGCGTGTCGCTGTTCATGAACTGGTTCAACGCCAAAATGGCTCTGGTGGATAGATAAGATGCAGAATTCCAACAAGGGCTTCGTCAGTAAGACAATCCTGGCGCCACTGCCTCCACCGGCCGGTGAGACTGGTACCTGGCATTGGATCAGGAAAAACCTGCTGGCAACGCCGAAGGACGTCGTTCTAACCGTGCTTGCCATTGCCCTCATCGCGTGGGCAATACCGCATCTCGCCAACTGGCTGTTCATCAACGCCGCCTGGAGCGGGACCGGCCGTGCGGCCTGCGCAACCACGGCGCAGGGCGGAATGCAGCCCGACGGCTGGAATGCGGCCTGCTGGGCCTTCGTCCGGGCAAAATTCGCGATCTTCATGTTCGGGATCTATCCGCCCGACGAACGCTGGCGGCCAATATTGGTTCTCATTCTGGCGATCGGGATCTTCGTTCCGCTCGTAACACCATCGGCTCCACGAAAGGGCTTGAACCTCCTCATCGCGTTCGTCGTTCTGCCGATTGCGTCGTTCTTCCTCCTTCATGGTGGTTTTGGTCTCGAAGTCGTGGAAACAGGGCGATGGGGCGGTCTGTTGGTGACCTTGGTGCTGTCCTTCGTCGCGATCGCCGTCTCCTTTCCATTCGGCATCGTGCTCGCGCTCGGCCGCCGGTCGAAACTGCCTGTCTTGCGAATGCTGAGCGTGATCTTTATCGAAGTCATCCGCGGCGTGCCGCTGATCACGGTACTGTTCATGGCCAACTACATGCTACCGCTGTTCCTCCCGAAGGGGTGGACAGTAGACAATCTGCTGCGCGCGATCGTCGCCGTTGCGATCTTCACGTCGGCCTATATGGCGGAAGTCTTCCGCGGCGGCTTGCAGGCCGTTCCGAAAGGGCAGTACGAAGGCGCCGACTCGCTCGGGCTCAGCTATTGGCAGAAAATGCGGCTGATCATCCTGCCGCAGACCATCAAGCTCGTCATCCCAAGCATCGTCAATTCCTATATCAGCATGTTCAAGGACACGTCGCTGGTTGCGATCGTTGGCTTGTTCGACCTGCTCGGTATCGTTAGGCAGAATTTCGCAGATGCGGAGTGGGCAACCGCCGTGACGCCGATGACGGGGCTGATTTTCGCCGGGTTCATTTTTTGGCTGTTCTGTTTCGCAATGTCGCGCTATTCAGGTTTTGTGGAGCGCCATCTCGATACCGGCCACAAACGATAAGAAGTGAGGGAACTAGAAATATGGCTGAAGCCCAACCCAAAAAACTGACCATCTCCGAGACGGAAGTCGCGGTCGATATCGTCAACATGAACAAGTGGTACGGCGACTTTCATGTGTTGCGCGATATAAACCTGAAGGTCATGCGCGGTGAGCGTATCGTCATTGCCGGTCCCTCGGGATCGGGCAAATCGACGATGATCCGCTGCATCAACCGTCTGGAAGAACATCAGAAGGGCCAGATCGTCGTCGATGGCACAGAACTGACGAACGACCTGAAGAAGATCGACGAAGTGCGCCGCGAAGTCGGCATGGTGTTCCAGCACTTCAACCTCTTTCCGCACCTGACCATTCTGGAAAACTGCACGCTGGCACCCATCTGGGTCCGTAAGATGCCGAAGAAGCAGGCGGAAGAGATCGCCATGCACTTCCTCACCCGCGTCAAGATCCCCGAGCAGGCGAAGAAATATCCGGGCCAGCTCTCCGGCGGTCAGCAGCAGCGCGTGGCGATCGCCCGCTCGCTCTGCATGAACCCGAAGATCATGCTGTTCGATGAGCCGACCTCGGCACTCGACCCGGAAATGATCAAAGAAGTGCTCGACACGATGGTCGGCCTTGCCGAAGAAGGCATGACCATGCTGTGCGTGACCCACGAAATGGGCTTTGCCCGCCAGGTCGCCAACCGAGTCATTTTCATGGATCAGGGCCAGATCGTCGAACAGAATTCTCCGAAGGAATTCTTCGATAATCCGCAGCATGAGCGCACCAAGCTCTTCCTCAGCCAGATCCTGCACTGATCCGGTTCAAATCGAATGCAAGAACCCGCCGCTGTCACACAGCTGGCGGGTTTTTTATGCGCGCTCCTTGAGCGTTCAGCCAGGCAGCCCCACTCAGCGCAGCGGCAAGGCGTGCGTCTGCTTGACGATCTGGCTCGGCACATCCGTCTTGACGTTCTGAATGCCGTTGATCTTCGTCAAATGGGTCGACTGGAACCGCCTGTAGTCATCGAGATCGGACACGGCGACGCGCAACAGAGCATCGCTTTCACCCAGCATGATGTAGCACTCCATAACCTCTGGCAGTTTCTTCATCGCGGCGATGAAGTGATCGATCGTCTCGGCATCCTGGGCCGTCAGCCAGACGCGCGCAAAGAGCGAGAGTGGTAGGCCGGCTTTGACGGGGTTCACCACGGCCACATAGCGATCGATGATGCCTGCATCCTCAAGAAGCTTCACGCGCCTTAGACAAGGCGATGGCGACAGCCCCACTTCCTTGGCGAGCTCCACATTCTGCATCCGCCCGTCCCGCTGCAGCGCGCGCAGGATGCGCCTATCGATCTCATCCAGTCGCATTGGCATCTCCTGCTAAAAAAATTCGAGCATTGAATTCCGATGCCAACTATCTCCTTTTAATTAGCATCTACGCAAGCCGATTGCGCCTGCAAGCATCTAAGCTTCCATTTATGGAAAACACCAGTATCCTTCTTTTCGCAGGCACAGTCCTGCCGCTCATCTGTACGCCAGGGCCTGATATGCTGTTTGTAGCATCTCAGGCAATGTCCGGCGGCGCGAGCGCCGGGCTGCGCTCGACGGCTGGAATCTGTACCGGCTACATCGTCCATTCCGCGCTTGCCGCACTAGGGGTCGCCGCAATTGTTGCCGCCTCGCCGGCCCTGTTCATGCTGCTGCGCTGGTTCGGCATTGCCTATCTCGCCTATCTTGCCGCTCGCCTGCTCATTTCCTCCATGAAAGCTGGCACATCAGCTCCGACACGAGCAATGGCCGCCGCGGATGCGCTGCGGCGCGGCTTTCTGACAGCCGTCCTCAATCCGAAGGGGATGATGATCTATTTCGCCATCCTGCCGCAGTTTATCGATCACGGCCGAAGCATAGCGCTGCAGGCAACCTTGCTCTCCACCGTCTTCATCGCTCTCTGCGGTGTGTTCTATGCCTGCCTCAGCGTCGTCCTCGCGATGCTTGGCTCTCGAACAAGAGGCAGCGATCGCCGCCGCCGCTGGATCGAAGGCATCGCCGGTACCCTCCTGCTGATCGCCGCCGGACGGTTGGCGACGTGAACGAGCCATGTGGCGCTTCGCGCAAAACGCGATATACTGCCCCAACAATCGCGAAATATGGAGCATTCACAAAGCGTTAGGGGAAGCGGGCTGTGAAGAGAAGCGACAGGATTATCGGCGGACTTGCTCTTTTGAGCGCCGCCATCATCGTCATCAAACTCAGTGGGGCAATGTTCGGCTACGATCTTTTCCAGATGGCGCTAGACGCAACCAGGCCAGCTGCGGTGGGAGGCTGGCCGACGGCAGTGAACTAAAATCACAGCCGATTCGAGCATTCCCGGAGGATGTCCCCGATGCTTCAATCGCGCCGCAGCACGGCAAAAATAAACAAATGGCGACCCCTACAGGATTCGAACCTGTGACCACATGCTTAGAAGGCAAGTGCTCTATCCAGCTGAGCTAAGGGGCCGCAGAGCCTGCCGCACTTTCTTGCGGCGGCAAACACATGCATGAAACTGCCGCCCAACTCAATGGGCAGCGTTCAATAAGTTCCAGCCTTCAGTGAGTCCAAGGCTGAATGCGGTTAAAGCGGAAATTGTCGGTATAGGAAACAACCTGGCGGATAGGATCCTTCGGCGCAATGACGCGATAGTCGATGCCTTCACGCTTGGCGTAATCTTCCGCCTGCTCCTGAGTATCGAATGTCAGCTTCAACTGCTGGCGCGTATCGGCCGACGAGGTATAGCCCATGATCGGATCGATCTTGCGCGGGATTTCCTGATCGAATTCCAGAACCCAGATGTTGGTCTTGGCCTTGCCGGACTGCATGGCGGTCTTTGCGGGACGGTAAATCTTGGCAGGCATCGCTGCAGCGCCTCCGAATAAAGCGGGAGCGACCCGCCTTGTGCTTCACTTGTCTTGCGACGACACTACACATCGAGCGCGTCATGACGTCTGATTAGCTGTGAATCCCTTTAGTTTCAAGCGAAAAGACCGCGGAAACCGGCGCAAATGCATGGACGTGACAACGGTTTCCCAGACTGGCGACATGCACGGCCCAGGCTCCAAACATGCTGGAAATTGACGATCGAATGTTGCTGGAATTTGGCATTTCGCTTGGTTTGCAGAGGCAATCTCATATCTAGGCCTATCACCAAAACGCCTCCAATCAGGTGAATGTCATGCCGCGATATCTCCACGTCACTCCGCAACCTACATCGCCGCCTATCCCAGGAGACGGATCAGGCCTTCGCGGCATGGGTCGACGAGACCAGCATCTACCCATGGATTCATGACATCGGGCAGAATGGCCCAAGGCTAGAGGCGGAAGACGGTATATTGCGCCATTTCGAAGTAGACCTCGCTTACAAGCCTCCTAAGATAGCGGTGCGAGGCTCCTCAAGCGGATCGAATCGACTCGGGAGCGCTGACTGTTCATTCCCGGAGTTTTTTGTGAGCCAGATTTCGCCCGTTTGCATGTCTCTTGCCGAAGCCCTGATTGGCGATCCGTTTTACCGTGCCGTGACAATCGACTCCGGCGAAGACGAGGCACGCAGGCAGATCGTTCTTGCCGAATATTTCAATCTTGCCATCGCGGAAGCGCAGGGAATCGGCGAAGTGCAATATGCCGATACCGATGGTGCCGCGTTGTGGCATACCAATGAAGCAAGCAATAGCGACATCGAGATCCACGTCGCAGCCCGCAAGCAAGCGCTAGCCAAGCTGTTGGGAGCCCGGGGATTTGACAATTATTTGCGGATATCCGAATCCATGGCCGAGCATGTCCCTCATCAACTCTTCGAGGGGTGGTATCTCTCGATTCTTGGCGTGCGGCCGCAAGCACAAGGAAAGAGATTGGCGCAGCGCCTTCTCGAAATAACGCTGAGCCGGGCCGATCGCCAAGATGCAACATGCTTTCTGGAGACGTTCAATCCCCTGAGCCTGCCCTTCTACCGGCGACTGGGCTTCACCGACGAGATCCATTGCTTCGAAAAGGTAACGGGACGAGACTACTGGATCCTTGCACGGCATCCCATTCACGGGCATGTCGCCGATGGTGGGCAGTAGACGCCGGGAACAACCGACGATGAAGATGCGCAGAGGATCCGGGTAAGACGGAACGCGCAATGAGGAAATACCAAAAGGGGCGCAGCTGGCGCGATACGGCAACCTCCAATCGAATTGGAGCGCCGGAACCTGCTTTTTGGGAATTATATCAATTATTTAAATGGTCGGAGTGGAGAGATTCGAAGTCTGTATAACTTCGCATCATACGCCAGATTTGCTGGGTTTTTCGCACTTAAATCGAGACGTTGTGTACCAACGGCGTGCCCCTACGTCAAGTTTTTGACGGACACTTTCCTGCCAGTGGGCTATTGCTCCGCCCAACCATCGCCAGCCGAGACGAGAAATGCCTCCTGAGCGGTGCTTCGTCTTCCTCTTCGATGGTTTGAAGGGGGTCAAGGCAATAGAATAAAACACGAGAGTTGTGATACGAAGCTCCACGGCACAAGCAAGAGTGTTTATTTGGGTGGGGCGTATTCGTGGAAGCGTTGGCTTATCGTGCGTTGCAGCTCGGAGACGCGGGCTCCGTGCTACTGAGTTGGGTAATCATGCTCGTATCGGGAGCAGCGGCGATTGCCTTACCCATGAGAAAGGCACAGCTTTCGCCGCGTCCTATTAGTTTCCATATCGATGGCGCTTGACTTTGGTGCGGATGACAGAGGACCATTGCTTCGCTCGTTGTTATTGATTTCAAAGAATTTTTCGTCAGCGCACGAAACAGATTTGTAGCGCTATTGCCGTCTCTACCTTGTCCAGTGCGTTCAAGTGTTAGCCAGCAGGAGTACAACAAAATCGCGATTGATTGGATAGTGAATACTGCCTTAGGTTGATATCCAAAGCGACGATTCGTCGTCTTTATTCAATCTCGAACGTAGGGCAGCATTGATGAATGATCTGTTTGAAACCCAACAGCAGGTGTGGGACCCCCTGGAGGCCGTGAATGGGTCAGATCAGGAGATTCTAACCGCTGCCAAGAAGCGGGAAATCAAGAATATCCTAAAATCCTATGTTGGAACTTACGATCCGATGTCGGAGCTCATTCAAAATGCAATGGATGCGGTTGAACGGCGTCAGACAGCCGGGGCGACTTTTTCTCCCAAACTGATCATTAAGATTGATCTTTGCGAAAACTCATTCCAGGTGGTGGACAACGGCGTCGGCTTTACCCGTGATCAGTTTCGAGCCTTCATTGCTCCAAACATCTCCTTTAAACGGGAGGCGACCACCCGAGGAAATAAAGGTGTGGGAGCGACATACATTGGATATGGCTTCAATCATCTGGAAATTCGCACACGAAATAGCGAGTTCAAATTTCAAGGGCAGTTTCGAAACGGTAGAGAATGGGTTGAGGATACGTCTGGAACCATCCACCGTCCTCAGGTCGAGGTAACCACTTCGCACGACGTGATTTTTGATCAAATTGACCAAGGTAGCAGCTTTAAAATTCGCTTTGGCGGGAAGAACACTCGGCCACTAAATCTCAATTGGTATCAAGCCACCACGCCAGAGCAGTGGCTATATCTTCTGCTGCTAAAGACACCGCTAGGATATCTTAATTTGGAAAACGGCGTTGTGAGCGCTGTAGCGTTTGATCTTATAGTTGTAGATGCAACGGGAAATGAGCTGTCCAGCCGTGATTGTGCGGCGAAGTACAAATATCCACATGAGGAAATTAAAGCCAGCCAGAGGCTGTCGGATGTCAAGACTGCGCAATTCCAGGCCGTAGAGCGTGGGAAGGACCCGTCAGCAGCGATAGACAAATTTAGGAATTCAAATGGAATCTATGAATTCTATAAGCCCAAAGATGTTCTCTCGTTTGTTAGGACCCTATCTGCCGAGGAGGCAGAATCTGTTGAGAGCTATAACGTCCATGCCTACGGGTATTTCGTCTATTCGACCTCTGTTTGGGACCATCTCAACGATACCAAGGCTGAGTTGCGGAAAGGCTATCGCGTCCTGCGGGGCGGTCTCCAGATGGCCAACAATAGCATGGCGCAGGGGGACCTGATTACAATTCCTCTATCGAAGAACATCGGCCACCAAAATCAAACGCATGTGGTAGTTCATTTTTCCGGTGCGGAACCAGACCTCGGACGCAAGGGCTTTCAGCCAGAACTTCGTACTCTTTCCTAGAAGATTGCCGGTTTCATTGTTGGCCAATTGTCGGCTCGGAGAGATATTTTAAAAGGCGATAGCGGAGAGCGCCCTGATATTGATCGCGAGATCAAAGTTCATGATTGGATACGGGACCAGGAAAGCCACGAAAAGTCCCACCCTCTGGTTCTAACGAGCGAAAACTTCTTTCTACCAATGAGAAAGATCTCGGTGCAGTCCGAGCCATTATCAGAACAAGACGTGATCGTACTTTTTAATCAGCTTGTGGCGGGAGGGGTCATCCGCGGGGTTCGGCTGCTCGCGACATCACAAGTTTCTCAATACGATGGAGCCTTGCGTTATGTAGCTGAAAAGCCCTTTGCGAATTTGACCTTCGATAAGAAGACCAATCCGCTAGGGGTCTACGAAGAGCAGTTACAGAAAGAGTATGTTGGCCCACCCAAAATCCTTGAGTATAAATACTCGCTGGACGGTCTGATCAGAGAATTTGAGAGCGGCTACAAACTAGAGAGTGACGTGTCACTTGCCGTTTTTTGGGACTTCGGCCAGGAATACAAGCGGGATTATTCGGTAACCTCGCTCCTTGATTTCGACCATATTCACCACCGCCCACATCACGGCATAACCCATTTGATCAGGTCCGCGAACTCTCGGTTTTACGCAATCTGCCTGCGCGAGCTAATCGAGCTTCTTAATGATCCCGATGAGGCCCAACGCCTTCAAAAGGCGCGGTATAGTGACGACATCTAAGAAATAAACCACGGTTAGAACAATGCTCTATAGTCTAAAGTGCCTCACTCCGTCAGACCTAACGTTCTTTGAAGATAAATATCGCCAATCCAACGTCGGAAACCAGAAGGCAATCAATCTAAATCGGAGAATATTTATTGATTTGCTCTACCCTTCAGCACGAGTGCTGGCCGGAGGGCGCGCACTTCAATTCCCGTGTGAACTTAAGATTTTTGGGCCTAACGCGATAGCGACACCCACCACCGTTATGCGAAAAATTATCGCCGCAGGCGGTACACAGAAAAATTGGCGGTTAAACGGAGAGACTGTCCACGCTCCGACCGACCAACCCCATCCAGATCGCTATCGCGATTTGGAAGCCGGCGATCTGGTAGTTTTTGGTTTCACAGGCGGTGAAGTCCCTACGGAAGCGCTGATGGTATTGGTGTCAGGGACTGCGCCCTTAGACGCAGCTGTCTTTAATGTCCTTAACACAATTATTGGCTCGTCCAGGATGGTGGCTCTCTCGGAAGCGCAAATGCTGAGTGCTGTTGAAGCATCCGAGGCGAACCATCCAATTCGGGAACTTCTTGATAGGGAGCTTGACGAGGCGCTTGCTGAGGCAGCCATGGGGTCTCCCAACGCTGTTGAGACATTGCGTTCTCGTGGCCTTCGCAGGACGACGCACAAAGCACTTGCTGAAGCACGTGCCAAGGCTGAGCGTGTTGGACGGGATGGCGAGGCTCTTGTGAACGGCCATCTAAAGGGCCTTCTTCAGAGCGGGCGTATCGCCGGCTTCAGATGGGAAGCAGAAGTTAATGCCACCCATCCTTTCGATTTTACATTGGAACGAACAGAGGGGGCATTTACTAGCGTTGAAGTAAAGTCCACGGAGGGAGACCACAATCGCGGGCTTATGTTTTCGCACGCGGAGATCGAATTTGCCGCCACAATGCCCGGTCTGGAGGTCTGGCGGCTGTCCAACATGGCTGATGGGCATGCGGAAGTCCGAACATCTTTGAATTTACAACACCTTGCAAAGCAACTGTTAGCAGCCAGAAGCTTGGCAGACGGTGCCGTTCCCACAGGATGGACAATTTCCGTTGACGCCTTGTCGCCGTGGAGTGACGCGCTCCCGATCAGTTTTGAAGATGACCCTGACGACTAATCATTCAGCGGCAATCGCGTGGGGCTTAGAATTCGGCACAGCGTACAATAGCGTTCGGATTTGCGCCGCCAGGCGTCTTGCCATTACAGGCGGCACGGCGTTCCCAATTTGCTTGTAGGCAGCATTCATTGCACCTGCGAACCTAAATCCATCAGGAAACGACTGAAGTCTGGCCGCCTCGCGAACCGAGATGACGCGCGCCTGCGCGCTATCATAATGTATGTGGGAATAGGTATCTTTCCCGATATGAGCGAGAAGAGTGCGCGAAGGCCGATCTGCGCGTAACTTCCACCAGCGATTAGGGAAATTGTGTACTGGATAGGGTGGCACCATTGCCCGCTGGAGTTTCGCGCGCTGTACTTCGTCCAAATTACGTTTTGTCTCACGCTCGATCTTCGCAACTTGCTTTTCAAACAGGGCCATAGCTGTCGCATGAGCGGCGGGGTACTCGCCACCATTTGGCATGTTTCTGAAGATGTCAGTGTCCCTTGGCAGATATCGAATCACATGATCAGTAAGCCCATCTGGACGTGCACCAAAGCCGGGCCAGTTGCGCATCAAATGTGCAAATTGTGAAAGTGGAACATCAGAATTATAGCTAACGGCTGTATTGAAGCGGCGCGCACCACGTTTCAATAGACCCTCTAGGTGGAGGGTGATTGGCGGCAAATCGCCAATCGCTTCAGCAGCAGTTATAGGGCCTTCGAGGCTTTCATTGCCTAAATCCGCACTGATGAAAGCGCTGCCAGGGTCTGTAGAAATGTTCTTTAGGGCGACCGCGCGAGTTCCTTCGTATCCCTGTGAAAGGATTAAATGCCGTTCAGCGTCTGGAAATGACACCTTAGTTCCTACGACGCGATGAATCGCGATCAAAAAAACCCTGTCCCGAAGCTGCGGCACACCATGAAAAGCGGTATTAACCAGTGAATAGCGCGCATCATATCCCAAGCCTTCTAGGACTTCAGCGATTTCGCCCATCACATTGTGACCGCCGTAGTTCAGTACGTCAGGGACATTCTCCACAAGTACGGCCAGGGGTTGTGCAGCTCGAACATACTGTAGGTATCGTAGGTATAGATTGCCCCTGGGATCAACTTTAAAAGCTTCAGGATGTTCGGCAACATCACGAAGTTTAGCTCGACCAACCCGAGCATACGCCTGACACGGGGGGCCACCAACAACGACGTCGAAAGCGTTTTCTACCGCCCCCAGGCCCAACTCCTCTGTCAATTCATGCGGTTCTATCTTGGTGATATCTCTTGGGCGAGCATGCAATGAGTTTCCATTATGAAAATTCAGAGCATGGGTAGCTGCAGCAGTTGGATCTATTTCCACAGCCGCCTCGATATTGTAGCCTTCGGCGTGGAATCCCAAAGAAATCCCGCCACAACCTGCAAAGAGGTCGAGGACACGGGGTGCATAGCCAGCGGAAAGCCGCTCGATTTTCCTCTGGAGAACCTCGCTAGCCAATTCTTTCATCATCGAGCATGTCCATTAAGAAATTCGTGAATCGCTGTTTCCACAACCGTATCATCCTTGGTTTGGCATTCCCATAGGACGAGAACCCTCCAGCCGAGATGAACCAATGTTTCAACTGCATTCTGATCGCGGTGAATGTTGGCTTCGAACTTCTTGTTCCAGAATTCCGTTCGACTCTTCGGCAAGTACGCGAGCTTACAGCCAGCATGGCGATGCCAGAAGCATCCGTGCACGAAAACGACGGTGTGATGCTTCGGCAAAACGATGTCGGGGCATCCTGGTAAATCACTACGGTGAAGACGAAATCGATAACCAAGTCGATGGAGTACCTTGCGGACTCTGACCTCCGGGCCTGTATTGCGGCCCGTTATCTGTGCCATATTCCATGACCGCCTCTCAGGCGAAATCCGATCAACCACTAGCTACCTCTTGCTCCACCAAATCACGCATGACGCCAATGCTTTTGGCAGTCAAGTTCGGTTGATGCCAACGAGAGGCCTATTGTTTTCGCAGCGTGTTGCATGCGGCAGAGGAGTGATGGTGGTATCCAGAGCGTGCCTTTGAATTTCCAACGTGGCCGCAGCTGTTTCCCAGAGTTTCCGAGAAAACCCAAAACACATAATCAGGGCAGAAGACACGAATACCGATATTTTCTCGCGGGTAGCCCGCGCTGGACTTTCCGCTACTGCGCCCCGTGATATACTCTTTAGCAGAATCCAGTACGCCTCCGACCATGCAGAGATCGTCGAATAGATGACGCCACCCGTGGCTTGGGGCCAACTACTCCCGCGTGATGCCAACGGAGCCTCGAACCCACTCACCGATCTCCTGCTGGGAACGCGTCGAGAAAATGCGCTCTCCATCACCGACACGGAGTTTCGTGATGAAATCTACGAAGCCCTCATCAACCAACGCGGGATGAACAGGTACTCGGCGTTCACTGCTCCGTGTCTTTAAGGTTTTGCCGCCCATGGTGGTCAATCGATAGAACCAGTCGTCCCCGATCTGGAAAAAAGCGTCTTTCGTAAGCTGCGCTACCTCCTCAATGCGTGCCCCCGAATAGGCACATAGCCAAGGCAACCAACGCCGGTCATACCGGGTTTCCTTGCGTGCGGCGGTCAGTACAGTTTTTGCTTCTTCCAATGTGTAGGTGCGTAGGTAGCTCGGCTTCGGCTGAAAGCTGGGACGTTCAACAAACTCAAGAGGATTGCCGTGTGGGAAAAGACTGCCAAGGCTGTCCCCCCGCGCCCACTCTATTACCGTCCTGACGTTCTGTAACCGTTGCCCAATTGTGCGGTTGCTAAGTGTCCCCGCTTCCAACATTACCAATTTCCACTGATCGGCCTCAATGGCAGTCACTGTGGCTATGTCACTTGACTTTCTAAAAGCGGAGAACTCATCGCAAGCAAGGCGATACTTACCGACTGTCTCATCTCGAAGTGGCGCTGCGTCCTTGCCAGCCGCCCGACGACGAACGCGCTCGTCAATGGCCATAGAGAAGGTGAGTGACGTTATCTGAGAGTTCGCCTCAGGCGTGGCCCGTTGCTGTTCGAATACCGGATATCGTTGTGTCTTCCCGCTGTCGGAGTAGTCGCCCTCGGCCTTGGCCAGATTCACCCGTGCCATATCATCCAGCCCCTCGGCAACCTGTAGCAGGAGGCGCTGTCGAAACTGGGGAGCGAGGACAATGCCATGAGCAGCTAAGCGAGCGTCGGCAATCCCACCGAACCGCTTTTCCATGTCCTTTGCCTGTTGCTCCAGCGTCGGGATGGTCAGGGGATTTAGTCGCCCCTTCCTTGCTGCGGCATTCGCGGAAAGCACCTGCGACCATGTTCGGGGCGACCCTGGGTCATCATCAAAGGCGTCGATGAATGCCACTCTGATCTCACCCGCTATGGCAAGGGATTGCTTTTGGCTCAGCGGCTTGGGGCCTTCCTTAAGCGATCGCCACACGGCTTGCAGGGCTGAGTAGGTTTCCGCAAAGCGTTCCTTAGCCAGTCGAGGCTCACGGGTTTCCAGCGACACCTTCACGAAATCAGTCATCGTAATGACTCGCGGACTTCCGCCAACTGTGAGCGTTATTCTCCGACGCTTGGAGGGATTGGGCACGTCAGAGGGGACACGAACGCGAAGATAGTAAATGCTACCAATTAAGACGGGGGAAGGCATTATGAGAACCATGTGCGCCACCTTTGTGTACCAAGGCGATTCGCGCAAAACTCAACAAGATCAGTTACCTAGCCATTTCAATGGAAAGGCAATGGTCGGAGTGGAGAGATTCGAACTCCCGACCCTCTGGTCCCAAACCAGATGCGCTACCAGACTGCGCTACACTCCGTACCGTCGACATAACCGCCTGAGCATTGCCTTCAGGCAAACGGCTTTATGTCTTTACTTTGCACCGCCAGATAGTTGTCTGGCGGAACGAGTGGGGAGATACACGGTTCACCCGCTCGCTGCAACAGCTAAAATCACGCTGGGGAAATCTTCCCCGGTGAAAATCTATTTGGTGACTTTCGCCGAAATGGTGGCGCTCGTCACTTTGTCGCCCACTGCGAGGCCGAGCTTCTTGACGATCCCGCCGTTCAGCTCGATGACATAGGCAACCGGCCCATTGGAGCTGATGATCGCTTCCGAATAGGGCACCGCATTTTCCTGGATATGGGAGACGACACCTTTCTGGTCCAGAAACAGCATGTCGAGCGACAGCTTGGTGTTCTTCATCCACATCATCACGGGACGTGACGTGCCGAAATCAAACAGCATGCCGTGATCGGCCGGCATCTTGTCGCGATACATCAGGCCATATTCCAGCTGTGGTGGCGTTACGGCCAACTCGACTGTGAACTTGTGCGTCCCGCCCTTGGGCGACGCAATCGATAGCGGCTCCGATCCGAACTTTACCGACTGCGTCTCTGTCGTCTGTGCTGCAAACGCACCGCAGACATCCGCACCAACGATAAAAAGCGCCAAAATGGCGCTTTTCAAAACCTTGAGACCAATATCTCTTCTCATATCAATGAGGCCGCGTTGCCGGGCTTGGTGCATCCGGATGGATCTCGGCAGCCATCAGGCCTTTGTCGCCGGGTCCGAAGCGCACGAGCACGACTTGGCCGGGTCTCAACTCGGCAAGGCCGAAGCGCCGCAGCGTTTCCATATGCACGAAGATGTCCTCTGTGCCCTCGCCGCGCGTCAGGAAGCCGAAGCCCTTGGTGCGATTGAACCACTTGACCAGCGCGCGCTCAAGGCCGCTCGTCGCGGTAACCTGCACATGCGTGCGCACCGGCGGCATCTGCGACGGGTGCACCGCCGTCGACTGATCCATGGAAAGAATCTTGAAGGCCTGGTAACCGCGCTCCCGGCGCTGGATCAGCGCAACGATGCGGGTCCCTTCAAGGATCGTCTGGTAACCATCGCGGCGCAAGCAGGTGACGTGCAACAACACATCCTGCATGCCGTTGTCAGGCACGATGAAACCGAAGCCCTTGGCAACATCGAACCACTTGACGACGCCGGAGATTTCGATGAGCTCGACGGCATCACCCGACATCTCTTCGAAGTCGATAATTCCCTTCGACGAAATTCTGTCACCCATCCTAGCCAGCCCTCGATTACGCGTCACACTGTTACGTTTAACTGATTCCCTGATATCAAGATTAACATCTTGGTAACGGAAAAGCGCAAGTCCTAGTTTTCGTTTATTCCCACCCTAAGATTATCGCTCCAAGACTTGCGCGAAGCTGGTGCTTTGTCCGAAGATCTGGCCAGCCCACATTAAGAGAGGAAATAGAATGCGTTATCTCCATACGATGGTTCGTGTCACCGATCTCGACGCCTCGTTGCACTTTTATAGCACCTTGTTCGGCCTTGTCGAAACCCGCCGCTACGAAAACGAGAAAGGTCGATTCACACTCGTTTTCCTTGCAGCCAGCGAAGATGCCGAATCATCCCGAAGCAACGGCGCGCCCAGCCTGGAACTGACCTACAACTGGGATCCGCAGGAATATACCGGCGGACGTAACTTCGGCCACCTCGCCTATGAGGTCGACGATATCTATGCGACCTGCCAGAATCTGATGGACAACGGCATCACGATCAACCGTCCGCCGCGCGATGGCCACATGGCATTTGTCCGCTCGCCGGACGGCATCTCCATCGAAATCCTGCAAAAGGGTCCCAACCTTCCTTCTGCCGAACCATGGGCTTCCATGCCCAACACCGGCGCCTGGTAAGACCGAAACTTTCGCGAGGCTTACGGCACGCGCGGGACCATCCGTTTCGCGCTTGCCGCCCATGCCCATCCTCCGGCATGCTTGGACGACTCGAAGCATCATGCATCGGATATGGCACGGTCATTGTTCCCAGTGAGCACGTGCTATATCGCCGTCCCTCGCCAGAGGCCGTTCCGATGCAAGCATTTTTTTTTGCGGGGAACGTCCTATGTGCGATCAACAGACTTTATACCGCGGGAAAAAGCTCGCAAGTACTATTGCCGTCATCGCCTCATTTGTGATGATCGCAGGCTGCGCCACAACGAGCAAGAAGCCGATGGAAACGTCGGACGCCGCGCCGGTCGCTCAACCGACAGCAGCAGAACAGCTCGCCGCCGACATGAACAACAAGGCCGACGCCCGGCGACGCAAGGGCGATCTCGCCTATCGCGACCCGATGGTGCACAGCGTCAACGATACACGCCAGCAGATCGTCGCCCAGCAGAATCAAGCATTCTATCCTGCCCCGGCAGCAGCGCCCACGGACGCACAGACCGGCATCGCCGGCCTGGTGACGCAGCCAACCGGCGTCAATGCGAGCAGAAGCAGTATCTTTGCCGCGCCGCCACCCATCGCTGCCAGCCCGGACGGTACACTCGCCAAGAACCAGCCTGACGGAACACAGGCGATCACGCCGATGATGCGCAGCGTCTACAGCACTCCGGTCGGCATGGCGCAGCCTGTGCCGCAGCAAGCGCCCGACCCCGCCGCCGCGAAAGGCCTAACCTCTGCGGACGTGTTGCCCCCGCCCGTCATTCGCAACGCAACCACCCCCGCAACCAGTTCGCCGCAGCCGATTGCGCAGGTCACAGCATCAGGGGTATCGGCCACACCGAACCCGAATGTCCGCGAACTGAACAGCAAGCAGGCGGCGATCCTGGCGCAGTTCGTCGCCTCGAAAAACCAGCCCCAGAACGGCAAGCTGCTGGTGGAACCCGCAAAGGGTGCGGCGGGAGAATAAAGAGCCCGCGTTTGCAGGGAATCTACGGCATCGCCGGCAAGCTCCTGTTAAGTCACGCTTATTCAAGGCCGGCGGCAATTTCATCCATCTGTCATTTTTTCCACAAAAAAGCAAAATTGCCGCTTGCAGGAATGAAATCACCCCGCTATAAGCGCGCCACACAACAGCTGCACGCGCCCTTCGTCTATCGGTTAGGACGACAGATTTTCATTCTGTAAAGAGGGGTTCGACTCCCCTAGGGCGTGCCACTGTTGTCTTTTCTCCCAAAGCAAATCAAATGAGCCACCGCTTGCAGATGCAATTGGTCGTCCCTATTTAGTTTCTGCGCCATGCGCCCTTCGTCTATCGGTTAGGACGACAGATTCTCATTCTGTAAGGAGGGGTTCGACTCCCCTAGGGCGTACCAGATCCCCGTGTTTCAAAGTTTTCCACAAGGCCTCGAAAAATCTTTCTCTAGTCATGGATTTTTCTGAGATTTTTCGCGATTTTCCGCTTGCGGGAATGAAAGGTGCTGACTATAAGGGCGCCACAGCACGCGCCCTTCGTCTATCGGTTAGGACGACAGATTTTCATTCTGTAAAGAGGGGTTCGACTCCCCTAGGGCGTGCCACTGTTTCCTTCCGAATTATCAAGCAATTTCAAAATCTCGGCTACTTTGGCTCGACGGTTAAAACCATCGGCATTGCCCAGGTAGCGCTTGATATCGGCCACCTCAGTAGCTGAACGTCATCACCTTGAACCTGCGCTTCCCAGCGCGCGTAAAACTTTCTCTGGAAGCCCGGCAAACGGACGCTTTGACAGGCAATCGGCCCGCCATCAAAATTCAGCGCGATCTTCAAATCCAGAGAGGAGTTTTTTAAGAACTCTGCCAATGCAGCGAGCGGAAAGAAGGCCTCCTTTGTCGTCCCGACAATGATGCGGCCAGCACCATCTTTTCCGACAAAGGTGCGATTGGCCAGCCAACGGCTTTTGGTGTTAACGTGGGTCTGTCCATCCGAACCAATCAGCAGAGGGTAAGAGACCATGGCGTTTGCCGCGCCTGCGAACGCCGCCTGCCAATTCTGATGGGCCAGATCCTTGATATCGGCGAATCCATCGCCTGCGATAAATGCGCCGGCCCTTGCATCATATGTCGCCGGCCCCATAGCGATACCATTGCTTATGATCGGCGTATCCGGCCTCCCCTTGAGGTCGTAGTAGCTGCCATTCACAATGAGGAGCGCTTCCGGCAATACACGCTCCCATTCATCGATACCTCTGCTTCCGTCCGGCGCATTTCTCGCCACGAAACGATAGAGCGCGGGATCTATGCGATTCAACAGAATGCGATCGGCTTCACTCCCGTTCACCATGACTGGCAGTTCAGCAACCTCGAAGCCTTTCCGAGGCTCCTGCCATGCAAGAGGGCCCGGTTGGGCCACCGGCTGCGGATCGTGGAGCGCCGGCCGCATGGAGGGTGACAAGCGCCAGTCGTCCGGCTTGACCGAAATCCAGTAGGTGCCACCACGCCGCAAAAGAGTATTGAGACCGTAGGCACCATTGCGCGCCCATAGCCAGCCGGCAGCCCCCGATGTCGTGAGCGACGCCAGAACAAGACCTGCCATCACGAATCTAACTCTGAAAGACATCGGCACCATCCAAGATCATCGATCGCAGTGCTGCGTGACTTGAACGAATATTTCTGGAGAAATGGCAATAATTGGACGCATTTGTCGAACGCTGCGAGACGATAGTTCATTGCTATCGCCGAAGCTGACGCTTGGGCTGTTCTTGTGGTCGATCAGGGGGCCTTTGCAGCGTCCGTGACGCGAAGCTGAACACGGCGGCTTCCCTGCCAGTGATCGGCGCCGAGCGTGCCTGCGACATGGATCTGAGCGCCGCGGGACGACATCAGAAGCTGGCCGAGTGGTGTCTCTGCAGCGCGGAATGCGATGCCGTCGACGCGACCGCCATCCTGAGCTTCCAGGGTGATCTTGATATGCGATTGGCCAACAAGACGGGAATCACGCAGCCGATGGCTGGGAAGCGCAAAGATGGGCTGCGGATGGCCGGAGCCATAGGGACCGGCGGTTTCGAGGCGATCTATCAGCTCCACGGTCGCGCCGCTTGCGCCGATTGCGCCGTCGATCTTCAGCGTCTCATTCGCCACCAGGCCAGCCACCTGCTTCTCGGCCTTTTCCGTGAAGAAGGCACGCATCTTTCCGAGATTGCTTCGCTCCACTGTCAAGCCGGCCGCCATCGCATGGCCGCCCCCTTTGACCAGCAGACCGGCATCCACAGCAGCACGAACCATCCGCCCCATGTCGAAGCCATTGATCGAGCGGCCTGACCCGGTGCCCTTGCCCGACGAATCGAAAGCGATGGCAAAGGCCGGCCGACGAAACTTGTCCTTCAGCCGCGACGCGATCAAGCCAACGATACCGGGGTGCCAGTTTTCCCGCGCCGTGATGATAACGGAAGCGCCATCGCCATTGCCGTATTCCGCCAGCGCTTCGGCCTCCGCTTCCTGCAGCATGGCGGCCTCCATGGCCTGACGTTCCCGATTGAGTTCGTCCAGCTTGCCGGCGATCGTCTCGGCCTCGCCGGTATCATCCATCGTCAACAGGCGTGCTCCAAGCGCGGCGTCGCCGATGCGACCGCCGGCATTGATGCGCGGGCCGATCAGGAAGCCGAAGTGATATGGCGTGACCGGGCCGCCGAGCCCGGCCTTGCGAAAGAGAGCCGCAAGGCCGGGATTACCCTGATGCCGGGCCGCAATCAGCCCCTTGACGACATAGGCGCGGTTAAGCCCCTTGAGCGGCACGACGTCACAGACGGTCGCAAGCGCGACGATATCGAGCCAGGCAAGCAGATCGATGGAACGCACGCGAGAATCACCCGCCTCGCGCAACTGCTTGAGGGCCGCGACCAGAACGAGAAAGACGACGCCCGCGGCGCAGAGATGCCCCTGCCCGGATAGATCATCCTCGCGGTTCGGATTGACCAATGCCTGACATGGCGGCAGTTCGTGCCCGACCTGATGATGATCTATGACCACGACGTCAATGTTGCGCGCCCTCGCCGCCTCCAGCGCCTCAAAGCTCGTGGAGCCGCAATCGACCGTCACGATCAGCTTCGCGCCATTGTCGATGAGTTGATTGATGGCGTTGGGATTGGGGCCGTAGCCTTCGAAGATGCGATCCGGGATATAGATGCTCGCGGGAACGCCGAAGTGCGTGAGGAAACGATAAAGCAGCGCCGACGATGCCGCTCCATCGACGTCATAATCGCCGAAGATCGCAACGGTCTCACCCGCCTTAATCGCGCGCAAGAGGCGTTCTGCCGCCTTCTCGCAATCGGTCAGTAAATAGGGATCCGGCATAAGAGCGCGGATGGTAGGGTCGAGGAAGGCCATGGCCTCATCGATGCCGACGCCACGTCCGGCAAGCACGCGGGCAATCAGTTCCGGCAGGCCATGGACCTGCGCGATCGCAAGCGCCCTGTTCTGACCAGCCTGATCGAGACGGGAAACCCAGCGATTGCCGGAAACGGAACGCTCTACGCCCAGAAAGGCACGCTGAACTGGATCGACCGGTTGCTCCACCATCTCTCCCAAATCATGAGGGCGGCAGCGTCCAGGGACGCTGCCGGTCAGCCTATTCCTTCGGCCGCTCGATGCGGATGACCTGCGGTTCGCCGACCAGGTAGCCCTCGGTCTTGATGGCCGCGACTGCCTTGCGCACAGAATCCTCTGTCGTCGCATGGGTGACGAGGATGATCGTCTGATGCGCGGAGGGCGACAGGTGCTGTGTCGAGCGCTGGACGATCGATTCCAGCGAGATGTGATTTTCTGCCATACGGGTCGCGACGCTTGCGAAAACGCCGGTACGGTCGAGGACCGTCAGACGGATGAAATAGCCGCCTTCATGGCTCTGCATCTGCGCCTTGCGATAGGGCTCGAGCGTCTTGGCCGGGTGACCGAGCACCGGCACGCGCTGCTCGCCCGGACGGCTCTTGGCGATATCGGCGATATCACCGAGCACGGACGATGCGGTGGCGTTGCCGCCGGCGCCGGGGCCGACCATCAGCAGTTCGCCGAGAATGTCGGATTCGATCGCGACGGCGTTGGTGACGCCATCGACCTGGGCGATGACCGAATCGAGCGGCACCATGGTCGGATGCACGCGCTGTTCGATGCCGGTTTCCGTGCGCTGGGCGACACCCAGCAGCTTGATACGGTAGCCGAGGTCGGCTGCAGCACGGATGTCCTCGATGGAAACGTTGGTGATGCCCTCGAGATAGATGTCGTCGGCCGCGATGCGGTTGCCGAAGGCGAGCGTCGTCAGGATGGCCAGCTTGTGAGCAGTATCGTTGCCTTCGATATCGAAAGCCGGATCCGCTTCGGCGTAACCGAGGCGCTGCGCTTCCTTCAAGCAATCCGCGAAAGACAGGCCTTCCTTCTCCATCCGGGTCAGGATGTAGTTGCAGGTGCCGTTCATGATGCCGTAGACGCGCGAAATTGTATTGCCCGTCAGGGATTCGCGCAGGGCCTTGATAACGGGGATGCCGCCCGCGACCGCCGCTTCGAAATTCAGCAGCGCACCCTTTTCCTCGGCGATCTCGGCCAACTCGACGCCATGATAGGCAAGCAGTGCCTTGTTGGCGGTGACGACATGGAGGCCGCGAGCAAGTGCTGCCCTCACCGCCGCGTTGGCAGCGCCTTCGGAGCCGCCGATCAGCTCGACGAACACATCGATATCGGCCTTCTGAGCGAGATCCACCGGACCGCCGAACCACTCAATGCCCGTGAGGTCGATGCCGCGATCCTTGGTGCGGTCGCGCGCCGTAACTGCGACGATCTTGACGGGGCGACCGCAGGTAGCGGCGAGCTCCTTGGCGCGACTCTGGATGATGCGGACGAGCGAGGCACCGACGGTACCCAAGCCCGCAATGCCGATTTTGAGGGCATCTGCCATGGAAAATTCCTGATCAGTATATGTATATTGGAGCGGCAGCCGCCGAAGCGGCTGCCGCGGAACATTACGAACGATGTGCGTTCAGCGAAATCACATTGTGCATCGTTTCATCCGCCGAAGAGAGGAAACGCTTCAGATTGCGCGCTGCCTGCCGGATGCGGTGCTCATTTTCGACGAGCGCGATGCGGACATAATCGTCGCCCTGCTCGCCAAAGCCGATGCCCGGTGCAACCGCGATATCGGCTTTTTCGACCAGCAGCTTGGAAAACTCCAGCGAGCCGAGATGACGGAACTTCTCCGGGATCTTCGCCCAGGCAAACATGGTTGCAGCCGGCGGCGGCACGTCGAAGCCGGCCTTGCCGAAGCTCTCAACCAGAATATCGCGGCGGCGCTTGTAGATGTTGCGGACTTCCGCGATGTCGGAGCCGTCACCGTTGAGCGCATGCGTCGCCGCCACCTGGATCGGCGTGAAGGCGCCGTAATCGAGGTAGGATTTCACGCGCGTCAGCGCTGCGATGAGCCTTTCGTTGCCAACGGCAAAACCCATGCGCCAGCCGGGCATCGAGAACGTCTTCGACATAGAGGTGAACTCGACGGCGACGTCGATGGCACCCGGAACCTCCAGCACCGACGGCGGCGGCGCGTCGTCGAAATAGATCTCCGAATAGGCGAGATCCGAGAGCACGATGATGTCGTGCTTCTTCGCGAAGGCCACGACTTCCTTGTAGAAGTCAAGCGTCGCCACATAAGCCGTCGGGTTCGACGGATAGTTCAGGATGAGCGCGAGCGGCTTCGGGATAGAGTGACGCACGGCGCGCTCGAGTGGCGGGAAGAAGCTGTCGTCCGGCTCGACCGGTATCGACCGGATCACACCGCCAGCCATCAGGAAGCCGAAAGCATGGATCGGATAGGTCGGGTTCGGGCAGAGAATGACATCGCCCGGCGCGGTGATTGCCTGCGCCATGTTGGCGAAGCCTTCCTTTGAGCCGAGGGTGGCGACCACCTGCGTATCCGGATTGAGCTTCACGCCGAACCGACGTGCGTAATAGGCCGCCTGCGCGCGACGAAGGCCCGGAATGCCCTTGGAGGAGGAATAGCGATGCGTGCGCGGATCCTGCACCACTTCGCACAGCTTATCGACGATCGCCTTGGGTGTCGGAAGATCGGGATTGCCCATGCCGAGATCGATAATGTCCGCCCCGCCCGCTCGCGCGCTGGCTTTCAAACGGTTGACCTGTTCGAAAACGTAGGGCGGCAAACGCCGGACTTTATGAAACTCTTCCATTTCTTTCCCCATGGGACAGCGGCCCTCAAAACCGCACTGAAGTTCGTTGCTCTCCCGGACAGCCGCAATACGAACTTGGAACTCGCGGCGCCGCAACCAATGTCTTCTCGAAACATACGGTGAATCTTGGGCGGTTATGCACGCGGAGTGCATTTAACCGAAAAAGACGCATCCAAACTCGGCCTGCCCGAACGCTTTGCGTCCAAATCGCCTGAAAGGCAAGGCTAATTCTGCGTCTGCCCTGGCTGCGTGCTGCCCTCTTTCTGAATTTCCTGCAGCGTATCCTGGCCATGCTCGGCGGCAAGCTTGCGCATCTCGGCAACGCGCCGCTGGTACTCGGCCTCGGATATGGTGCCCGCTTTGCGCTGCGATCCGAGCGCCGTCAGCTGCTTGACCATATCGCCCGCCTGCTGATCGTTGATCTGCACATTTGCGGCGGTTGGCGGCGAATTGAACGAAGGATAGCCATCCTTGTAGTACTGCTGCGTACTGGCATCATTGACCGCGGTGCCTCTGGCAGGCTTCACGACGACAGCTTGAGGCGGCTGCTTGCGCTTGGCGTATGCCGCCTTTTCCTCAGGCGTCGAGCAGCCTGCGAGCGTCAAAGCGAGAATCCCGCACATCGCTCCGCAAAGTACGGAATATCGGTTCAGTCTTGCCACCATGCCGCCGCCCATAATTGTCGCCCTGCCCAATTCCTTGCCGTGGGTTGAGACTGTTAAATTTGTCGCAGCGGCAAAGCAAGAGCAGGCTTGCGTTTCATTCGACTTGTATTCCGTTTCCCGCAAGATGTACAAATGGAAAACAGGATGCAGCTGCCGCCGGGAGGATGATGCGTGACCGACAGCAAGCGGGACAACAGTGAAGGAAATGGCGGCTTTGCGGGTTTCGATCCAAAGTCAGTCGAGCCTTACATCGTTAAAGATCCCGAGGCGATGGCTGTCAATTTTGCCCGTGCGCTGGAAAACCTCGGAAAAGCGGCTTCCGCATGGCTCGCTCC
Organism: Rhizobium sp. ASV20; assembly: GCF_016429015.1. Taxonomy (GTDB): domain Bacteria; phylum Pseudomonadota; class Alphaproteobacteria; order Rhizobiales; family Rhizobiaceae; genus Rhizobium. The sequence goes on along the minus strand of NZ_JAELTU010000063.1, from coordinate 2,663 downwards.
GCGCGAGCGCGGCGAGAAGGTCGACACGGTCGCCGATCCGATCACAGACATGGTCAAGACGCTTTCCAAGGTCGGAGAGTACTGGCTTTCCGATCCCCGGCGAACATTGGAAGCGCAAACATATCTGCTCTCGGGCTATTTCGGCCTGTGGACAAAGACGATGCAACGCCTCAGCGGCGATTCGTCGGCGACCTCAGAGGCCGAACCCGTCAAGGATAAGCGCTTCGCCGATGAAGACTGGCAAAAGAATCCCTTCTTCGACTTTTTGAAACAAACCTATCTTCTGACCGCGGGCTGGGCCGAAAAGCTGGTCGGCGACGCCGAAGGATTGGACGAACATACGCGTCACAAGGCCGCGTTTTATACAAAGCAGATCACGGCGGCCTTTTCGCCCACCAATTTCATTGCGACAAACCCGCAGCTTTACCGAGAAACCGTCGCCTCCAATGCCGAGAACCTCGTGCGCGGCATGAGGATGCTCGCTGAAGATATCAATCTCGGCCGTGGTGAATTGCGGCTGCGTCAGACGGACATCACCAAATTCGCCGTCGGGCGCGACATGGCGCTCACTCCCGGCAAGGTGATTGCGCAAAGCGATGTCTGCCAGATTATCCAATATGAGCCAGCCACGGAAAAAGTGCTGAAGCGGCCGCTGCTCATCTGCCCGCCCTGGATCAATAAATTCTACATTCTTGACCTCAACCCACAGAAATCATTCATAAAATGGTGCGTGGAACAGGGACATACCGTTTTCGTCATATCGTGGGTCAACCCCGATCAGCGCCACGCCGCAAAAGACTGGACGTCCTATGCGCGCGAGGGCATCGATTTTGCCTTGGAAACGGTTGAAAAGGCCACCGGCGAGCAGGAGGTCAATGCAATCGGCTATTGCGTTGGCGGTACGCTGCTCGCCGCGACGCTCGCCCTCCATGCCAAGGAGAAGAACAAGCGCATCCGCACGGTGACATTCCTGACGACACAGGTGGATTTCACCTTTGCCGGTGACCTCAAGGTTTTCGTCGACGAGGAACAGATCGCGTCTCTCGAACAACAGATGAATGTCGTTGGCTATCTCGAAGGCTCGAAGATGGCGACCGCGTTCAACATGCTCCGCGCTTCCGAGCTCATCTGGCCCTACTTCATCAACAGCTACTTGAAGGGCCAGGATCCCCTACCCTTCGATCTTCTATTCTGGAACGCAGATTCCACTCGAATGGCGGCGGCTAACCACTCGTTCTACCTACGTAATTGTTATCTCAACAATGCATTGAGCCAGGGCAAGATGGTGCTAGACGGCAAGACATTGTCGCTGAAGGACGTGCGTATTCCGGTCTACAATCTGGCAACGCGCGAAGACCATATCGCTCCCGCCAAATCCGTCTTTGTCGGCAGCCAGTGCTTTGGCGGTCCGGTGGAATTCGTGCTGACGGGCTCCGGCCACATTGCTGGCGTCGTCAACCCGCCGGACAAGCACAAGTATCAGTTCTGGACCGGCGGCCCGGTCAAGGGCGAGTACGAGCATTGGCTGGAGAGTGTCAAAGAAACGCCCGGCTCGTGGTGGACGCATTGGCATGCCTGGATCCTCTCGCAGGACCATCGCATGGCGCCGGCGCGGCAACCCGGCGGCCAGGCGCTCAATGCGCTTGAGGAGGCGCCCGGCAGCTATGTGATGGAACGAGCCTAGCCGGTCCTACACACATGTTGTTCAATTCCCCCCTCGTTCCCGCCCGACTGATTGCGCGCTACAAGCGTTTCCTATTCGATGCCGAGTTGGAGGATGGAACCTTCATCACCGGCTCGTGCCCGAACACCGGCTCCATGCTGGGGCTTACCGCTCCCGGCTCGCGCATCTGGCTCTCCGAGCACGAGGGCGCCAAGCGGAAATATCGGCATGTCTTCGAGTTGATCGAGGCAGATGGGACGACGGTCGGGGTCAATACCGCCATGCCGAACCGGATCGCGGCCGAGGCAATCGCCCTCGGGCAAGTATCAGACCTCGGCGAATATACGACAGTCAGGCGTGAACAGAATTACGGCCGCAACTCGCGTATCGACCTGCTCTTGACCGATCCTCTGCGGACAACCACCTATGTCGAGGTGAAAAACGTCCATTTCATGCGACAACAAGGGCTTGCCGAATTTCCCGATACAGCGACAGCCCGGGGCGCCAAGCATCTGGAAGAGCTGGGCGATATGGTGGAGGCAGGTCACCGCGCGGTCATGCTCTTCGTGATCCAGCGATATGATTGCGATCGCTTCCGGATCTGCGGCGATCTCGATCCCGTCTATGCGAAAGCCTTCGACCGTGCGCTGACGCGTGGCGTAGAGGTATACGCACTGAAATGCAGGGTTTCGCCGACGGAATTAGCGCCTGCCGGGTTGATCCCGATAGACGAACCCGGCATAGCTGCATTAGATACCAGTATGAAGATTTCTGCTAAAGGCTAACCATGGTGAACTACATCGAAGCGGCAACGGCGCCGGCGAAAAACACGGGCGCTATCCGCATCTACGGACAGGATGCGTTTGCCGGGATGCGCAAAGCATGCCAGCTGACCGCCCGTTGCCTCGATGAACTCGCCGCCATCGTCGAACCCGGCGTGCCGACCGACGCCATCGATCGCTTCGTTTTCGAATTCGGCATGGATCACGGCGCCTATCCG
>NZ_JAELTU010000609.1 GCF_016429015.1 Rhizobium sp. ASV20 | reverse complement strand
AACCATACCAGATCTCGCTCCTTTGATCACCATTCCACCTACAAACGAGATGGTGGTTAGCACCACCCGGTTGCATGAGATTGTGCGGAGTGCCGTTACCCGGGCTCTTCAAGATATTATTCAACCGGTTGTGGATAGGTCGGTCACCATTGCGGCGATATCAACGCAGCAGATGATCCGAAAGGACTTCATTGCGGAACCAGATGAAAATCGTGTACGCACATCCGCCATAAACATGGTCAAGGCGACTGCGGGCAGTCTTGCGCTGGTCACATCCAAAGAGCCGCTCCGTGCAAACCTGACTAACTACATGCGGAACCTCTCCAATGATCTCCCATCCGGGCTTCCTGAGGGCACCATCATCATGTGTGTGAACTCGAACCTCGATCTCGCCTGCAGTATTATTGAAAGACAGGCGGAGGAGAGGGC
>NZ_JAELTU010000608.1 GCF_016429015.1 Rhizobium sp. ASV20 | reverse complement strand
CAACACGTACGAGCTTCGATGGATTTACGATAAAAATGACCCCAGGTACATAAATCTCATTGACGTGCTGCGCTCAATCATCAAGGCCTATTTGAACCACTCTGGGCCGGACTGTTGGGAGGACAGGTTGAACAAGCTGAAGACGATAACAATTTCAAGTAAGCAGTGGCAAATCTCTGCTGAAAAGTTTAACAAGAAGCACAAATCGGACAAAAGGTTCTCAGGGCAGCTCAGCAAATGACTTCGGACGATGGGAAGCGAACGATTTGGTTCAAAGAGGTGGCGATGCGAAAGGAGGAGGCCTTCATTGGGTATTCCACACACCTGCCGTGGTTGACTGAAATCAATAGCTATATGTAGGCTAGTTTAGCGATTAATCCACTTTTTTATTTTCAAATTGATATGCTATTCTTGGGGAGGAATTGGACC
>NZ_JAELTU010000607.1 GCF_016429015.1 Rhizobium sp. ASV20 | reverse complement strand
GCAACGACCTCAGGTCGCGGCGGGGATACAAATGAGAAGAAGCGACGGAGGAGACTGGGTCGGTAGATTTTGGTCATGTTTGCAATCTTTACTGCATCAGTGCACCCAGAGCCATCTGCCTTGGCCGAGTCGTTGTGGCGGACACCACTTGTGACGCCATGCAAGGCCTTCTCGAGAAAAGCAGCAATAAAGGGATACACCAAGATCTGAACAGCAAGAAACACCCACAAGACAATGCCGGGAAGCTTCCAGGGGCTGCCATCATGCGCATGCAGCAGATTCGTCGACAAGGCCTCTCTCTCGTAGCGAGCAATGTAAGTAACGAAAAAGACAAAGTTACAGGGAGTAAAAAGCAGCGACAGGACGGCCACGGCGCCAGCACTGGGATCGGGAATAACTTGAGCCACGATTCCAAGAACAAGCCAGACC
>NZ_JAELTU010000606.1 GCF_016429015.1 Rhizobium sp. ASV20 | reverse complement strand
CAAACCCCCATTCTTTCGCCGCAGAAATCAGAGTGATGCGGTTCGTATCGCGAACCTCACCCAGCTTCAATTGTCCTGGCCTGTTGTGTTCGATGATTTCGTCCCCTGTGGAAAGCACTCCAATGACCGGCTTTCTGTAGACAAGTGCTTCTGCGACGCCCACGGCGGCAAGAAGGCCAATTTCACCTCCCACTCCTGAAATTTGCTCTCCTTTTCGCAAGATGCTCGTTCCTGTTTTAATGTCACTGCCCACTTCGCGTACGTTTTGGCCGTCTTTGACACCTTCAGCATGTATTTCGATTTCTCTCTCTTCCCTGCCATCGTCTGTCATGCTCTTCAAGATTGTGTCTTCAACCATGATTACTGACGTGGCACCTGGCGGCAGGGGAGCGCCAGTCGTGATTCTGGCAACGCTACCTTCTTTTAGAG
>NZ_JAELTU010000605.1 GCF_016429015.1 Rhizobium sp. ASV20 | reverse complement strand
GTCAAATGCTACGCTTCTGGAAACACGATGCGATGCGATGGCGACGAGCTTGCCTACAACAAGCCTTCCGCCAGGGATATCTGGGGCTGCAACGGCGGTCCTTTTGCAAACACCGGCAGCAACCTGCACAAGGCCAACCTCGCTCGTCTGTGTGCCGCTTTCTACCGCTCTACTCTCTTGCTTGATGGTGGCAATGTCACACCAAGTCTGGGTTCTGCTTACTATTACAAGGTTGATCCTACGAGTCATTACGGCCGCTTGGTACACAAGCACGAAGTTGACGGCAAGGGTTACGCCTTTTCTTATGATGATGTCAATCCTGATGGCAGTGAGAATGCCTCTGGGACTGTTGCTTCTGGCAACCCTGACACTCTTACCGTCTATGTTCTGTCTCTTATACACATCTCCGAGCCCACGAGACATCGGCGA
>NZ_JAELTU010000604.1 GCF_016429015.1 Rhizobium sp. ASV20 | reverse complement strand
CAAAGTGACACAGGAACCGATGATGGTGTGGAGTTTGGGACGTAAATGAAGACCGATGTCATGACAAACGAGAGCGCAGTTAGACTAGCATTATTGAGTTGAATTTGACCGTCTTGGATTATTAAGAAGGTAATCTTTATTTTAGCCGCGATGGAGCTCTTCGACCTGCACTTTGCATGCCTTGTGCAAGTGACTTGCCTTGGAGCGTTCATCGTTTGCTTCGCCGCCCATTCTGAACTCTGACTTCACTTCACTTCACTTCACTCCAATCCAAATCCATCACCCTACGCAACTTCTTCATTTTCTGCTCAGTACAGTTTTTAGAGCTTTACTCCGTAACGCCCTAAAAAATTAAAATTTCGACTTTCCCGCCACCACCTGTTTTCATCTCTATCGCGACAGCCTTTTGCACCCATATCCTCACTTACAC
>NZ_JAELTU010000603.1 GCF_016429015.1 Rhizobium sp. ASV20 | reverse complement strand
GACTTGAGCACACTGCCGAATTCCTTCATTTCGGGGATCTGCATGAGTTCCTCGTTGTACTTTTGGACTTGGGCAGTGGCAGTGGCAGCCGCCTCGGAACTGGTTGGTGTAGGCTTTGTAGGGCCAACCTTGGGTGCCTTGAGTGTTGGTGCAGTGGCCGTAAGCTTCTTGGTTCTGTCCTCAGCGTCGGCCTGCTCTCGGGTGACGACAGGAATCTTGGAAATGTCAAAGGCCGTCTCGAAGCCTTCCTTGTCTTCCGAAGTCACATACATGACCAGCTGATGTTCAAAGTATGGCAGGGCAAACATATTTACTGCACAGACGTTAGCAATTTCCGGATATAAACTGAGACACAAAAGCACCTACCATTCTTGACAAAGTTGCGGGCCATGTCATCATCTTCCTCGCCCATAAGCTTGAGGTTCAAAGC
>NZ_JAELTU010000602.1 GCF_016429015.1 Rhizobium sp. ASV20 | reverse complement strand
CTAGCAGAGCAAACGTATGAAGCGTGAATCCATGCATGCGCAGCGCGGATATAAACTTGTCCACAGAAATCTCTATGCGATAGTTGAATACAAAGTAAGGATATGCTAGCGAGTATCAATACACATTATGGCAATACCCTGAGAGCAATGCCGCTACTTACAGCCAACTTGTGCTGCATGTTTTTCCAATTTATACACAGCAACAGATCTGACAACTGTTCGACTCTACTTCGAAGCAGTCCATTTTGCTTCGTTCCGTAAAAACGTCGTTTTTTCTCAGCACCAGCAATTGATACAGTGTTTTATATCGCCGTTGGCATTTGGCATGTCTTATCACCTTCATATACCTCTACAGCTACTTCCAGAGTGCCACGTCAGTTAAACGTCCCTAGCTCCTTTCTCCTTCGTTAAATTTTCGAACCGTGGAAAC
>NZ_JAELTU010000601.1 GCF_016429015.1 Rhizobium sp. ASV20 | reverse complement strand
ATTCTATGCATTCCTCGGCGCCTTCACCCATATCATTGTAGCACAATATGCTGATGGCATTTTGCACAATTGGCACATGTTCAGCTGGTTCTACGCCTGGAGCGGCTACACCAACTGGGCCCAAAACATTGACAACTGGGGTTGGTACATTCAACTGACGCCTGCCTTCTTCGGTTCCGGAATTCTAGTTGGTCTTAATACTGCCCTGTCTTGGTTTGGAGGTACCATCGCGGCTTATGGCATTATCGGCCCGCTCTTGATTCACTATGGAGAGTGTGTCGGCACACGACCTTACCTTAACAGTGATGACGTTCCACCGCTGGTACAGGACCGATGGGGAGTCATTGCTGGCTTCGGTAAGATGTCGGGTATCAAAGATGCAGAAAAATACTCTCCTCGCTACTGGATGCTCTGGCCCGGTGTTATGGTTC
>NZ_JAELTU010000062.1 GCF_016429015.1 Rhizobium sp. ASV20 | reverse complement strand
AAGATGTCTTAACGCTGCTGCTTGCGGCGCAGGCGGATCACCACATCGACATGAGCGATTTCCATGCCGTCCGGCGGCTCCGGCAGGTTCCCGATCGTCAGGTTGCTGATCGGGATATCCAGCACCTCGTTGTGCCCTTCCACGAAAAAGTGATGGTGGTCGGAGACGTTGGTGTCGAAATAGGTCTTGGCGCTTTCGACGGCGAGCACGCGGATCAGGCCAGCTTCGGTGAACTGATGCAGCGTGTTGTAGACGGTCGCGAGCGAAACCGGAACACCCGCGGCAACCGCCTCCTCGTGAAGCTCTTCGACGGTCAGGTGACGATTGCCTTTGGCAAAAAGAAGATCACCCAGCGCGATCCGCTGCCTGGTCGGCCTTAGGCCCACATTGCGCAGCCTGCTCTCGATCGCGATTTCGGCTTCTTCCGCCATTCAGGGACTCCGGATTCCTGATCTCTATAAATCTTTACTAAGCCATATAACTTTTGCCTTGATTGCTTTCAATAGTTTCAATGGGGTGGGAAGGTGCCCAAAAGCCGGAAAAATCGGGCTTTTGCCGCATTTGGCTCTGGTAGCGGCTCTGGCGTTCCTGTATGCGACCACCACATAAGGGCTAGTGCCTTCGATCGGAAGGATGAATGAAGCTGCAATGCTTTCGCTTCATTTTCCATCCATCTTGCACTAAAGCTTCAAATCCATCGGCATTCCTGCGGGGGAAACGGAATTTTTATGACGACGAGACAATCCAGCTTCAATTACGAGGAAATCCTGGCCTGTGGCCGCGGCGAGCTATTTGGTCCCGGCAATGCACAGCTTCCCCTGCCACCGATGCTGATGGTCCATCGCATTACCGAAATTTCCGAGACCGGCGGCGCCTTCGACAAGGGCTTCATCCGCGCGGCGTATGATGTGCGCCCGGATGACTGGTACTTCCCCTGCCACTTCGCCGGCAATCCGATCATGCCCGGCTGCCTCGGCCTCGACGGCATGTGGCAGCTCACCGGCTTCTTCCTCGGCTGGCTCGGCGAACCTGGTCGCGGCATGGCGCTCTCCACGGGCGAAGTGAAGTTCAAGGGCATGGTTCGCCCGGACACTAAGCTTCTCGAATACGGCATCGACTTCAAGCGAGTCATGCGCGGTCGCCTCGTCCTCGGCACGGCCGATGGCTGGTTGAAGGCCGACGGCGAGACCATTTATCAGGCGACAGACCTGCGTGTAGGCCTGTCCAAGGACAAGGTCGCCTGATTTGCGGCTTTGCTGCATCCAACAAGACAGACTGTTTAAGAAAAGGTCATCGATATGAGACGGGTAGTTGTTACGGGTCTGGGTATTGTCTCTTCGATCGGAAATGATGCTCAGGAAGTGGCTGCCTCGCTGCGCGAAGCCAAGTCCGGCATTTCTTTCTCTCCGGATTTCGCCGAGCATGGCTTCAAGTGCCAGGTCTGGGGCGCCCCGAAGATCGATACGACCGATCTGGTCGACCGCCGCGCCATGCGCTTCCTGTCGCAGGGCGGCGCCTGGAACCATGTCGCCATGAAGCAGGCGATCGCGGATAGCGGTCTCGAGGAAGGCGACATCACCAACGAGCGCACCGGCATCATCATGGGCTCCGGCGGCCCGTCGACCCGCACGCTCATCGAAGCCGCCGACATCACCCGCAAGAACAACAGCCCGAAGCGTATCGGCCCCTTCGCCGTGCCGAAGTCGATGTCGTCGACGGCGTCGGCAACGCTTGCGACCTGGTTCAAGATCCACGGCGTCAACTACTCCATCTCGTCCGCGTGCTCGACCTCGGCACACTGCATCGGCAACGCCGCCGAGATGATCCAGTGGGGCAAGCAGGACGTCATGTTCGCCGGCGGCCACGAGGATCTCGACTGGACCATGTCGAACCTCTTCGACGCCATGGGCGCGATGTCTTCCGACTTCAACGAAAACCATCCGGAAACCGCCTCGCGCGCCTATGACGCCAAGCGCGACGGCTTCGTCATCGCCGGCGGCGCCGGCGTGCTGGTTCTGGAAGAGCTCGAGCATGCCAAGGCTCGCGGCGCCAAGATCTATGCCGAAATCGTCGGCTACGGCGCTACCTCGGACGGCTACGACATGGTCGCGCCGTCGGGCGAGGGGGCGATTCGCTGCATGCGCCAGGCAATGGCTACCGTGAAGGGCGATATCGACTACATCAACACCCACGGCACCTCGACGCCGGTGGGCGACAGCAAGGAAATCGGCGCGATCCGCGAAGTCTTTGGCGACAAGATCCCGCCGATCCAGTCGACCAAGTCGCTGACGGGCCATTCGCTCGGCGCAGCGGGCGTTCAGGAATCGATCTACTCGATCCTGATGATGCAGGAGCGCTTCATCGGCGAAAGCGCCCATATCACCGAGCTTGATCCGGAATTCGCAGGCGTGCCGATTGTGCGCAAGCGCATCGACGATGCCAAGATCGACATCGCTCTTTCGAATTCCTTCGGCTTCGGCGGCACAAACGCCACGCTCGTATTCCAGCGCTACAACGGATAAGGCAATGACCGGAATCATGCAGGGTAAGCGCGGCCTCATCATGGGCGTCGCAAACAATCATTCGATTGCCTGGGGCATTGCAAAGGCGCTCGCCGCCGAAGGCGCGGAACTTGCTTTCACCTTTCAGGGTGACGCGCTCGGCAAGCGCGTCAAGCCGCTCGCCGCCGAACTGGGCTCGGATTTCATCCTCCCATGCGACGTCGAGGATCTCGCTTCCGTTGATGCCACCTTCTCGGCGATCAAGGAACGCTGGGGCAAGCTGGATTTCATCGTTCACGCCATCGGTTTTTCCGACAAGAACGAGTTGAAGGGGCTTTATGCCGACACCACGCGGGACAATTTCACCCGCACCATGGTGATTTCCTGCTTCTCCTTCACAGAGATCGCCAAGCGCGCCGCCGAACTGATGACGGAAGGCGGCAGCATGCTGACGCTGACCTATAACGGCTCGACGCGCGTGATCCCGAACTACAACGTCATGGGCGTCGCCAAGGCCGCGCTCGAGGCGTCCGTTCGCTATCTCGCCGCCGATTACGGCCCGCGCGGTATCCGCGTCAACGCCGTTTCCGCCGGCCCGATCCGCACCCTGGCCGGCGCCGGCATTTCCGATGCCCGCGCCATCCTGTCGTGGAACCAGCGCAACGCGCCGCTGCGCAAGTCGGTCACCATCGATCAGGTCGGCTCCTCGTCGCTCTACCTGCTGTCGGATCTGTCGGCAGGCGTTACCGGCGAGATCCATTTCGTCGATGCCGGCTACAACATCACCTCGATGCCGACGCTGGAAGCGCTGTCGAGCGCGGATGCGGAATGATCCTCGGCGCTAGGGGTTGAAACGACCTCGTCGAGTGCAAATTTGTAATGGGTTGGGGTCGCCGCGTGCGGCCCTAAACTTTGGTGGAGGCTGGTTTGTCGCATCAGGACTGCATCTTCTGCCGGATGGGGGAATTGACCATTCTTGCCGAAAATCCCTTGGCATTTGCGATCAGGGATAAATTCCCGGTCCGGCCATTGCATACCCTGATTATTCCGAAGCGCCATGTGACGGATATTTTCGCGACCCATGCCGATGAGCGGGAAGCCATTCACGAACTCGCCCTGCAGTGCCGGGAGGCAATCGGCAACGAAGACCCATCCGTCAGCGGATTCTATTTCGGGTCAAATATCGGCCGTGCGGCTGGCCAGAAGATCTTTCATGCCCATGTCCATCTCATTCCGCGCCGATCGGGCGAGGGGGATTTGCCGGCCGCGCGACCCGGCTGAGCGCGTATGCGGCTATAAACATTTCAGGATAGGTTATGACGCCCACGGACATCGAATGCCTTGCCTCCACCGACCGCCTCCTCCTTCGCAAGTTCGTTGCTCAGGATTTTGAGGCTTATAGCGCCTATCGCTGCATGCCGTCGGTCTATCGTTTCCTGTATCGCGATCCTCCTTCGCCGGAGGTCTTGAGAGAGCGTTTCGATGCCGGCTTGACCGCACCCTTCTCGGAAAACGGTGACTACCTGCGCTGCGCGGTCGTTCGGCGGGATGACGGCGCCTTGTTGGGCGATGCTGGCCTGATTCTCGCCAACAAGGCAGCTTTGCAGGCCGAAGTGGGCTATGTCTTCAATCCGGCTTATGGCGGCAAAGGATATGCGACGGAAGCAGTCGAGGCCGTCATCACTCTTGGTTTCGAAAACTTCGGCTTTCATCGGATTTTCGCGCGGCTGGATGCCAAGAATACCGGCTCCGTCGGTGTCGTCGAGCGGCTCCGCCTTCGGCGCGAGGCACATCTCATCCAGAATGATCGCTTCAACGGCATTTGGGGTGACGAGTACGTCTATGCGATCCTGCGGCAAGAGTGGTCCGAGAGAGGGCCGACCGGATCGCAGTAGTCGATAGAGCATTCTCAGGACAGCGTGCGCAGCGATTTTCCGTCCGGAATGCGTGAGCGTTTTGGCTGACCGGGTTCACGAATGTCGAATGGATCGCGCCATACCGTCCGCGTTGCGCCTGGATCAGGCGGGAGCGAATCGATAGTGTCCCGTCCGCTGATAGGCAAACAGGGTGTCGTCCTCGCTTGCCCCGGCGCCGATGTTCTGGATGACCAGCGGCCGTCCCGGAACCTCGGCGGAGGTCTTCGACGAGACGATGACGATATGGGTGAGATTGCCCGGAAGCATCTGGGTGACGAGGTCGCCGGAACGATAGGCCGCGAAATCCTCGGTCAATGGCAGCGCCGCTTTCCGCCGCGTGAAATAAGCGGCCAGATTGGGCACACGCCGATGGTCGATATTCGGATCGGGTGCCTTCATGCCCCACGCCTTGGGGTAGGCGGCAAAATTGGCCTTCATGTCTTCGTGCAGCAGTTTTTGCAGATCGAGTCCGAAGGCGCGTCGATAGGCACGGATGACGACATCGGTGCAAACGCCTCGATCCGGAGGAACATCTCCGCCCGGATAGGCTATTCGGACATAGGTGGGATCGTAACGCGTGGTAACGCCAATCTGCGTTCTCGCCGCCTGCACCAGGGATGACGGCCACGCCGGCGCAGCCACAGCGGCTCTGCCCACCACCGGCATTGTCGAGGCGAGAGCCACCAGTCCAGTTTGCAGCACCACGCGGCGCGTCACATCCACCATTCGTTCCCCCTCTTACGACAGCCGCGGCAAAAGCCTCTTGAATCGAGAGAGAGCCTCACTTTGAAACGAGGCGAATCTATGGGTGGTTCACGCGGCGGTAGAATTTCGAGCGCGCCCTTCTTGCATCGCTCGCACGACGCGGAACTCCAGGGGATGGCAACGGCAACGAATCGGCCGCGTTAACCGGCATTCGATAAAATTTTACGAAAATTTTAGGTTAATTCTACCTTGCCGGGGATGGTCCGTTACGACCGGCCGGAATTCCGATACAAGGCGCGCATTCAACAGTATCTCCTGCATGTCCATCGGCATTCATTGACCATTTACGGGAACCCCAGCCGTGAACACCCTAACTGTTGCCAATTCCAGACCGCCCGAGCCATCGGCAGAAACGGGATCGCTGACCATCGCCGCTACGAGGGCACTCGGGCCGGATCTGTTGCGTGCGCTCGCCATCCTGCTGGTCATGCTGGTGCATCTGCCTGCGGAAGCGACCCCGCTGCCGCTTGTCGGCATCAGGCCCTATGGGTGGATCGGCGTCGACATATTCTTCGTGCTCAGCGGCTACCTCATCTGCGCGCAACTGATGGCGGAGGTCGCGCGCACCGGCAGCGTGGATTTCAAGGGTTTCTACCTGCGCCGGGCGTTTCGCATTCTGCCGGCGTTTCTCGTTGTGCTTGCCCTCTACATATTCGTTCCGGCGCTTCGCGATGCCGAGACGATGCAATCGGCTTGGCGGTTCCTCACCTTCACCGTCAATTTCGGGCTTGATCCACGCTATGGCGGAACGTTTACCGAAGCCTGGTCGCTGAGTGTCGAGGAGCATTTCTATCTTGCTCTGCCGGTACTTGTTCTTTTTCTGAGGCGCAGGGCGACTGTGGCTCTCCTCCTATGCGTAATCGCCGCGATCATCTTTGCCGGCATGGGGTTGCGGTTCGCGATATGGGAAAGCCAGGTCGGCATGCCGACCGAGGCGGGCGACTACAGGGAAGCCTTCGCAGCCTATCTGAGGGATGTTTACTATCCGACATATAATCGGCTTGATGGCCTGACTTTCGGCGTTGCTCTGGCTGCTATCAGGGTGTTCAGGCCATTGCTGTGGGAGCGGTATATGCCGCCCTACATCGCGCTGGCCATCGGCAGCATTCTCGTCATGGCCGCTCTCATGCTTTTCTCCGGGCGAGAGCCGTTTGCAGAGATCAATCTGCCGCTCGTCCTGCAGTCTCTTCCCGGGGCCGTTGTCGGGTTTCCGCTATTTTCAGCAGGTGTGGCGTTCGTTCTGGGTGGGTTGCTGGATCTGCAGCCGAAGATCGGGCGTTTGCATATGCCCGCCGTCACGGGCATCGCGACGCTATCCTACAGCCTGTATCTGACCCACAAGGGCGTCTACCATCTCGACATGATGGTGTTTGGCAGGGAGAACCTGCAGGGTCTGTCCGGCTTCGTGATCTATCTTGCCACGTGCTTCATCGTCGCGGCGGCGCTTTGGTTCCTGGTCGAAAGAAGCTTCCTGCATCTGCGCGATCGCCTGGTGCCTCGTTCGCGCTGAGCCACCCGTTTCCCGTCATGAAAAAAGGCGACCAATGGCCGCCTTTGTGACTTACTTCTTCGCCCAGAGCACCTTGAAGCGGGCATTGCGGCAGGCCTCGCCATGCTCCCTGAAGCTTTCCGCCAATACCGGCTCGTAGGGCAGGCCGCGATTGGCAACCAGCATCAGGCGGCCGCCGCCACGCAGCGCCGAGGCCGCTGCCTTGATCATCGCCTGACCAAGCGAAGGTTCGGCGGCGTGGCCCTCATGGAAGGGCGGGTTCATGATGATCAGATCGTATTTGTCTTTGACCGGCTCGCTCGCCAGATCGTGCCAGAAGAAGCGCTGAGCGACTTTCGGGCAGTTTGCAAGCAGGTTGGCGCGGGCGGCCTCCAGTGCGCCGTAGTGGGCCTCATAGAGGTCGATACGCGCGATCCTTGGCGACTTGGTCGCAAGCTCGACAGAGAGATAACCCCAGCCGGCGCCGAAATCGGCGGCATCGCCGGAAAAGTCGGTCGGCAGGCGCGAGGCGAGCAACTCCGAGCCGGCATCTATCCGGTCGTGCGAGAACATACCGGCTGCCGTCGTGAAGCGGTCCTCGACGCGGGTTTCCGGCTTTGTCAGCTGCGCCGTCAGTGCCGTGACGTCGGTGGGGCGGGAAAACCACAGGGCGACGCCGTGATATTTCGGCATGTGCTCCACTGTGAGACCAAAACCCTCGAGGCGCTTGCGCAACGGCTGAATGCCGTCTTCCTTGCCACCAGCAACGACGATGAGGCTGCCTTCCTTAACGCGCGACAGTGCTTCGGCGATATTGCTCTCATTCTCGCCCTTGTGCTTGCCGCAAAGTACCAGTGCGCCGTCATAATCAGCGCCCTCGATCTCCGGTGTCACATTGATCCGTTGCGCCTGCAGCTGGCGATAGAAGGGGCGGAAGCCCTGGACGGCGGAAAGCTCGGCGGCAAAGTCGCCTGGCAGCGCAAAGCCGGCCTCGGCGCCGAGAAACAGCAGCCTCTGGCCCTCGCCGGGCGCGTCAACGGTGCCGGAGGCAAAGGGATGGAACAGGGTCTTCAGGGCGTCGCGGCTCATAGGGCGTGATCTCGTGGCAAACTAACGGGCTTCGGCCGTCGGATGAAGCCGACGACGATCATATAAAAAGGGCGCGGAAAAATCCCGCGCCCCGGAACTTGGATGAAGGCGCAGCTTATTCGGCTGCATCGTCCTTCTTCTTCTCAGCGGCGATTTCCTGGCCGGTGGCCTGGTCGACGACCTTCATCGACAGGCGAACCTTGCCGCGTTCGTCGAAGCCGAGCAGCTTGACCCAGACCTTGTCGCCTTCCTTGACGACGTCCTGCGTCTTGGCAACGCGCTCGGAAGCGAGCTGCGAGATGTGGACAAGGCCGTCACGGGCGCCGAAGAAGTTGACGAAGGCGCCGAAATCGGCGGTCTTCACAACGGTGCCTTCGTAGATCTGACCGACTTCCGGCTCGGCGACGATCGAGTGGATCCACTTGCGAGCCGCTTCGATTTCCTTGCCGGAGGACGAGGCGATCTTAACGGTGCCGTCGTCTTCAATGTTGATCTTCGCGCCGGTCTTTTCGACGATTTCGCGAATGACCTTGCCGCCGGAGCCGATGACTTCACGGATCTTGTCGACCGGGATGTTCATGACTTCGATGCGCGGTGCGAATTCGCCGAGCTGACCACGGCTTTCGGTGATTGCCTTGGACATTTCGCCGAGGATGTGGGTACGACCGCCCTGTGCCTGGCCGAGAGCGACCTTCATGATCTCTTCGGTGATGCCGGCGATCTTGATGTCCATCTGCAGCGAGGTGATGCCGTCGGCAGTGCCGGCGACCTTGAAGTCCATGTCGCCGAGGTGGTCTTCGTCACCGAGAATGTCGGAGAGAACGGCGAAGCGATCGCCTTCCAGGATCAGACCCATGGCGATACCGGCAACCGGCTTGGCCAGCGGAACGCCGGCGTCCATCAGAGCGAGCGAGGTGCCGCAAACCGTTGCCATCGAGGACGAGCCGTTGGACTCGGTGATCTCGGAGACGACGCGCAGCGTGTAGGGGAACTGTTCAGCCGTCGGCAGCATCGGGCGGATAGCGCGCCATGCGAGCTTGCCGTGACCGATTTCGCGACGACCCGGGGAACCCATGCGGCCGGTTTCGCCAACCGAGTAGGGAGGGAAGTTGTAATGGAGCAGGAAGCGCTCCTTGTACATGCCGGTCAGGCTGTCGACGTATTGTTCGTCTTCGCCGGTGCCGAGCGTGGCGACGACGATTGCCTGCGTTTCACCGCGGGTAAACAGCGCCGAACCGTGCGTGCGCGGCAGAAGGCCGACTTCCGAAACGATCGGGCGAACGGTCGACAGGTCGCGGCCGTCGATTCGGCTTGATGTGTCGAGGATGTTCCAGCGAACGATCTTGGCCTGCAGGTGCTTGAAGACGGCGCCGATGACTTCGGCAGAATACTTCGGCTCTACGCCTTCCGGCAGGAAGTGTGCCTTGACCTTTGCCTTGACGGCGTCGACAGCAGCGTAGCGCTCAGCCTTCTGAGTGTTCTTGTAGGCGGTGCGCAGCTCGGCTTCGGCGATGCCGAGCATCTCGGCTTCGAGTTCGGAATAATCTTCCGGCGTGAAGTCGCGCGGTTCCTTGGCAGCGACTTCGGCGAGCTTGATGATCGCGTCAATGACCGGCTGGAAGCCGCGATGACCGAACATGACGGCGCCGAGCATGACGTCTTCCGGCAGTTCCTTGGCTTCCGACTCGACCATCAGCACTGCGTCCTGCGTGCCGGCAACGACGAGGTCGAGGCTCGATTCGTCCATCTCGTCGAGATGCGGGTTGAGCACGTATTCGCCGTTGATGTAGCCGACGCGAGCGCCACCGACCGGGCCCATGAACGGAACGCCTGACAGCGTAAGCGCTGCGGAAGTGGCAACCATCGAGAGGATGTCGGGATTGTTTTCAAGGTCATGCTGGATGACGGTAACGACGACCTGGGTGTCGTTCTTGTAGCCTTCCGGGAAGAGCGGACGGATCGGACGGTCGATCAGGCGGGAAACGAGGGTCTCGTTTTCGCTCGGGCGTCCTTCGCGCTTGAAGTAGCCGCCGGGGATCTTGCCGGCTGCGTAGGTCTTTTCCTGGTAGTTGACGGTGAGCGGGAAGAAATCCTGGCCCGGCTTCGGCGACTTGGCGGAAACGACGGTGGCGAGAACCACGGTCTCGCCGTAGGTGGCAACGACGGCGCCGTCGGCCTGACGGGCGATCTTGCCGGTTTCGAGCTTCAGCGGGCGGCCTGCCCACTCGATTTCGACGGTATGGGTATCGAACATATCTTGTCCTTACATTGTGCGGGAAAAAGCGCCGTCGCCGACGATTTCGGCAAGGCACGTCTTCAACCGCACGAAATGTGACGCATCACGGGCAAGACAACGAGAGGCTTTCGAAGTCAGGCCGAAGCGTGAAACTTCGGCTGAAAGCATCCGGCAATCCTGCCCCATGACAGGTCAACGGTTGTTGTTGGCAGCGCCGGCCCATCCGGGCTGCCGGCAGCTTCGCATCGCGCAGACGCAGGGCGCGAGGAAAGCTGGTCTCAAGGGTTCATACCCTTCATAAGCATCCGGCGGACGTTCATGTGAACGCCCGCCGGAAATTCTATTAGCGGCGGATACCGAGGCTGGTGATCAGCTTGGTATAACGGCCTTCGTCCTTCTTCTTGAGGTAGTCAAGAAGCGAGCGGCGGCTGGAAACCATCGTCAGAAGGCCACGACGGGAGTGGTTGTCCTTCTTGTGGTCCTTGAAGTGGTCCGTGAGGTTGTTGATGCGCTCGGTCAGGATCGCAACCTGGACTTCCGGAGAACCGGTGTCGCCTTCGACGGTAGCGTATTCCTTGATCAGCGCAGCCTTGCGCTCAGCAGTAATCGACATCGGGTGATCCTTTCTATGAGAGGAAATTAAAGTCGCCAAACGCCGGGATGTCGTCCAGCATTGGCCGCGAATGCAATCAGGCATGCCCGATGCTGGCGCTGCCTATAAACCAAATGAGCGCCAATGGAAAGAGGGTTCTCCCCGAGGCCCTTTTCAGCGCCCCGCCATGGCATCCCGGATCATGGCATCGTAGCCCTCTGGATCCTGCAGCATCGCGAAGTGGCTGGCATCCTTCAGAATGACGAGCTTCGCGCCCGGGATCTCCTTCGCCATCATCTGGGTATGGTCGAGCTTGACCGCCTCGTCATGGTCGCCGATGGCAAGTGTCACCGGTACCGTGATCTTTCCGAGGTCGGCTGCCGTCCATGCCGGCTGGGTCGCCCACATCTGCGAGATCTGGTTGACGAAGGCATCGTATTCGTTCGGCGTCGGCGACAGCTTCTTGTAATAGTCGCCAGCGACGTTGATGTAGTCGTTGAAAGTCTTGTTGTTCATGACATCGGGTTTCACCCCGTCCGTCGTGACATTTGCAGCCTGAGCAATCACGCGCGTCAGCTTTTCGGGATGTTTCATCGCCATGTCGATGCCGATGATGCCGCCGTCCGACCACCCGACGAGCGTCACCTTGTCGATCTTCAGATGGTCAAGTAGCGCGACGTAGTCGGAGGTCATCAGATCGTAGCCGAAGGGCTGCTGGCTGCGTGTCGAGCGGCCGTGACCACGGCTGTCGGCAACGATGACCAGATGATCCCTGGCGAAATCGGCAACCTGATGGCCCCAGATATCGGCATTCCCAAGTCCGCCATGAATGAAGAGGATCGGGTCACCCTCGCCATATTCGGCATAGTACATCTTGATGTCGTTGACATCGGCCATACCGCTCGCTTTTGGCTGCGGCATTGGCGGAAATGACGGTAGCGAGGCCCATCGCTCGGCGGACTGGGCGCTCGTAACTGTCAGGAACAGGGAAAGGAATGCCAGTATTCCGAATGCAACTCTGCGCATGTTTGCCCCTTGAACGGGCCATGATGACCCGTCGGGAGCATATCGTATCGCTGTTGCCCGGCAATAGCCGGCTTTTCCCGCTGATCGAAAGTCAGACGAAGACGCGCTTGGGACGGAATTCGCCCTGGCTGATCTCGCCGATGGCGATCAGCTTGCCGCGGGCCGTGGCATAGGCTTCGGTTTCCGCGACAGGTGCATCGCGGCCGCGGACCAGGATCGGGTTGCCCATCTTCAGGCGGTGCGCCTGATCGTCGTTGATGACGAGATGCGGCAGCGACGACAGTGCTTCCGCGGTGTCGATCAGCAACGCGTCGAGAGCGGCGAGCCGCTCGTCGGCATCCTCGATCGCTTCCAGCGCCACCAGATCGGCGAGCGGCACCATCGTCTCTTCGGCAAACGGGGCGACGAAGCTGCGGCGCAGCCCGGAAATATAGCCATAGCAGCCGAGCTCGCGACCGAAATCGCGTGCAAGCGCACGCACATAAGTGCCTTTGCCGCATTCCACTTCAAAATGCGCCGTGTTCGCATCCGGGCAGGCCAGCAGTGTCAGGCGGAAGACTTCCACTTCGCGCGAGGGGATTTCGACTGTTTCACCTTCGCGGGCAAGATCGTAGGCGCGTTCGCCTGATATCTTGATGGCGGAGAACTGGGGCGGGATCTGATTGATGACGCCGGTATATTTCGGCAGCAGCGCCCGGATATCGTCTTCGCTTGGACGTTGCTCGGAATTGGCGGTCACGCCGCCCTCGAGATCGTCGGTGGCGCGTTCTTCGCCCCAGGTCACGGTGAATTCGTAGACCTTGCGGCCGTCCATGACATAGGGAACAGTCTTGGTCGCGTCGCCAAGCGCAATCGGCAACATGCCGGAGGCAAGCGGATCGAGCGTGCCGGCATGGCCGGCCTTCTGGGCCTTGAATAGCCACTTGATCTTGGAAACGGCTTCGGTCGAGCCGAAATCGACCGGCTTGTCGAGGATGAGCCAGCCCGAAATCGGGCGGCCCTTGGGCTTGCGTGGCTTGGACATTCTCTGTCTCTATTATTGATCTTGGTCGTTGTCGTCTTCGAGGTCACGGCTGACCTCGGGCGAGCGCAGCAATGCGTCGATCTTCTTGTAATTGTCGAAGCTCGTATCATCGCGGAAGCGGACTTCCGGCATGTATTTCATCTGCCGGAGCTGCGGTCCGAGACGGCCGCGAATGTATTTTGCATGGCGGTTCAGCGCGTCGATGACGGCGCCGTGATCGGAGACGCCGAGCGGTGTCACGAAGGCAGTGGCGATCTTCAGATCCGGCGACATGCGCACTTCGGAGATGGAGATTACTGTGCGCTCGATCAGGTCGTCGCGCACTTCGCCACGCTGCAGAACCTGCGTGATCGCTGAGCGCACCTGCTCGCCGACGCGAAGCATGCGCTGCGAAGGCGCGGAAGAAGTTGGTCTGGTCATGGTTGTTCCGTTAGCAGCGTCCTATGGACGCGATAAAGGGGGTCAAATGACTCGATCCGGCGCAAAGGTCAAGGCTGTGCAGGGTTTACGGCCCGCCAGAAGCCGAGAATCCTTTCGAATGCGGCATCCTGCGCGCCCCGATCGGAGAAAGCCGAGGCCGGAATATAGGTGACGAAGGTTTCGGTGTCGAATTCGATGCGCCCGTTGCGGCGGCCGATGGCGCGGATCTCGGACCAGCCAAGCCAGATCGACGTCTGCGCCGAATCCCAGGAGCCGCCCCGGGGCGTGATCGTCACGGTGATGGCGACGTCGGGCCGTAGGCGCGATTGCAACGCGGCCAGACGCCGTTGCGTGGCCCAGCGGGAGTAAATCCGGATGAGCACATAGATGATCAGGGTTGGGACAAGCCAGATGATTGCCATGTCGCCGAGATCCATGGATCCCGGCATTCCGAAGACAGGTACGAAGATATATGCGCGCAGCAAATAGAACAGCACCGGCAGACCCGCGCCGACACCGATGGCTGAGACGAAGAACCAGGCGGCCTGATTATGGGCGTTTGGAGGCCGGCGAACGGCAAAGCGCTGCGCGGCCTGCTGCATCACGGCGACATGTTCCGCCGGCTGGCGAACGAAGGAGACCGTAATGGAGCTATCGTCTTCGGGTTCTGTCTTCATGTCGGTAGCACATCGCTGTTTGGTGGTGTCCAACAAAAAACCGCCGGTTTTGGCCGGCGGTTCTTATATCCTGAAAATCGAGGGGCTGCTTAGAGTGTGCGAGTGATATGCTCGACGCGGAAGCACTCGATCGTATCGCCGACGCGGATGTCTTCGTAGTTTTCGAAGGCCATACCGCATTCCTGGCCCATGTTGACTTCGGAGACTTCGTCCTTGAAGCGCTTGAGCGTCTTGAGCTTGCCTTCGTGGATGACGACGTTGTCGCGCACCAGGCGGACACCGACGCCACGCTCGACCTTGCCTTCGGTGACGCGGCAACCCGCGACCTTGCCGACCTTCGTGATGTTGAACACCTCGAGGATCTCGGCGTTGCCGAGGAAGGTTTCGCGACGCTCCGGAGAGAGTAGACCCGACATCGCTGCCTTCACATCATCCACCAGGTCGTAGATGATGTTGTAGTAGCGGATCTCGATGCCTTCGCGTTCTGCGAACTGGCGTGCCTGAGCATTGGCGCGAACGTTGAAGCCGATGATGGCCGCATTCGAAGCTTCTGCGAGCGAAATATCCGACTCGGTGATACCGCCTGCGCCCGAATGGACGATGCGGGCACGGACTTCGTCGGTGCCGAGCTTGTCGAGTGCGCCGGCAATGGCTTCGATCGAGCCCTGCACGTCGCCCTTGATGACCAGCGGGAATTCCTTCACGCCGACGGTCTGCAGCTGGGTCATCATCTGTTCGAGCGAACCGCGCTGGCCCGACAGACGGGCAGCGGCCTTGTCGCGGGCCAGACGCTGACGATATTCGGAAATCTCGCGAGCGCGGCTTTCGTTTTCGACGACGGCGAACTTGTCGCCTGCCGCCGGCGTGCCCGAAAGACCGAGAACCTCGACCGGCGTTGCCGGCGTTGCTTCCTTCACATGCTCGCCCTTGTCGTTGATCAGTGCGCGCACACGGCCCCACTGATCGCCGGCAACGACGATCTGACCGGGACGCAGCGTGCCCTTCTGAACGAGGACGGTAGCGACGGCGCCGCGACCGCGATCGAGCTGAGCTTCGATGACGGTGCCTTCCGCCGTGCGGTTCGGATTGGCCTTGAGATCAAGGATTTCCGACTGCAGCAGGATGGCTTCGAGCAGTTTGTCGAGGTTAGTGCGGTTCTTCGCGGAGACTTCCACGTCGAGCACTTCACCGCCCATGGATTCGACGAAGACTTCGTGCTGCAGCAGTTCCATACGGACCTTCTGCGGATTGGCTTCGTGCTTGTCGATCTTGTTGATCGCCACGATGATCGGAACACCCGCCGCCTTGGCGTGGTTGATCGATTCGATCGTCTGCGGCATGACGCTGTCATCGGCAGCAACGACCAGGATCGCGATGTCGGTCGCCTGGGCGCCACGGGCACGCATTGCCGTGAAGGCGGCGTGGCCGGGGGTGTCGATGAAGGTGATCTTCTGGCCGTTCTGCTCGACCTGATAGGCACCGATATGCTGGGTGATGCCACCGGCTTCGCCGGCAACCACGTTCGCATGGCGGATGGCGTCGAGCAGCGAGGTCTTGCCGTGGTCGACGTGACCCATGATGGTGACGACGGGCGGACGCGAAACCAGTTCGCCTGCCTCGTCGGCAACATTGAAGATGCCTTGTTCGACGTCGGATTCCGAAACGCGCTTGACCGTGTGGCCGAATTCGCCGGCGATCAGTTCGGCCAGATCGGCGTCAATGACGTCGCCCGGCTTCATCATCTGGCCTTCCTTCATCAGGTACTTGATGACGTCGACGGCACGTTCGGACATGCGCTGCGACAGTTCCTGAATGGTGATGGTCTCAGGCAGAATGACTTCACGCGAAATCTTTTCGCGCGTTTCCTGCATCTGGCTGCGGCGGAACTTTTCCTGGCGGCGGCGCATGGCCGAAAGCGAACGTCCGCGAGCGCTGCCATCTTCGTCGACATTGGCCGTCGTGACCGTGAGCTTGCCACGGCGACGCTCGTCTTCCGTCTTCGGGCGGGTTGTAACCGGCTTTGCCGGTTCCGGCCGTACGACCTTGCCGCGTGCGGGAGCGCCGCGCGGCGGGCCACGATCGCTCTCTTCTTCATTGACCCGGCGGCGGTTGGCCGGTGCCTCGGCGGCAGGAGCGCCAGGACGTGCCGGCTGTGGTGCCGCGTCCGGACGGCGCGCAACAGCAGGAGCCGCTGCTGGCTGCGTAGCCGGCTTCGGTGCTTCCACTGCGGCGGGTGCTTCTACCTTGGCTTCAGCGGCGCGGGCGGCCTCTTCGGCAGCGCGGCGGACAGCTTCGGCCTCTTCGGCGATGCGGCGTGCTTCTTCTTCCTGGCGGCGACGTACTTCTTCCTCGGCACGGCGCACGGCGTCCGCGGCATCGCGGGCCTGGGCGTCGGCGAGTGCGCGGCGGCGGGCATCCATTTCATCAGCGGACAGATGGTTCAAAACCACCGGACGCGACGAGCGTTCCTGCTGCGGGCGCTGCTGGGACTGTCCCGGCCGCTGCTGCTGGCCACCTGGCTGATGAATGCGCGGAGCCGGCTGCGGCGGGCGCGGCGGCTGCGGCGTCGGTTCGGCAACCCGCGTCACCGATGGCGCTGCGGCTGTCGTCGTCGAACCAACGATCGGCTTTTCGTCTTCTGGGCGTAGAGGGCGACGCTTGCGGGTCTCAACCACGACCGCCTTGGTGCGACCGCGGCCCATATCCTGGCGCACGGTGCCCTGGTTTACGCCTGAAGGCTTCAAGGTGAGGGTCTTCTTACCCGATGCATTCAGCGTCTTGTCGTCTTGATTGTCGGTCATTCCGTTCCCGTTCCTTCGGACAGGGCTCGGAAACGTCCGTCAGACCCTGTCGTTCAATGCATGTACCTTAATGAGGCGTCCGGCATAGGCCGGTGACCGCGTCATTGTTTTCGCCGGCCAGCGCCGCCCGTTGCCCGGGACTGACCGCCGTTGCGGTACCGTTCGAGCAGGTTTGCGCGCTTCACTACACCCTCACCCGCCTGCCCTGCAAGCGCTGCGGCATGGATAAAAGCGTTCTGGCCCATCAGTTCTTCCATTTCCACCTCCGTAAAGACGCGGAAAGAGGGTATTTCCATTTCGGTTTCCATGCCGAGATGCCAGGCCTTTCGTGCCTGGTCGATCTTGCGGACGCCATCGGCGGCGGCGGCGATCGCATGGAACACGGCAATTGCCGAGCCGTTGCGAACGGCGCCATCAACCTTCGACGAGCCGCTGATGAACCGGCCCGCTTTGCGCGCCATGTGCATCATTCCGGCCAGTTGCGCCACAAGAAGGCGGTCGACGATGGCGCCGAGATCTGCCGGTGCCGTCACGTCCGCCTTCAAGGCGCGGGAAAACAGTTTCTTCGCCACTGCCTTGTCGACGAGCGCCCGGTCTATCTTGACCCAGCAGCCGCGTCCCGGCAGCTGCCGCTTCAGATCGGGAACAACGGTCCCGTCAGGAGCGGCTACGAAGCGGATCAATTCGTCGGGCGATCCGCTTTCGCGTGTTACGATGCACATGCGGCCATTTTCGCCGTCACCGCCGAGGTCATTGTCCTCGGCCGGTGCGTCAGGCCCCTCGGTGATCGTCATGCTTGTTGCTCGGTTTCATCCTCCGCGACCTCTTCGGTCTCAGCGGCGAGATCGGCCTCGGTGATCCAGCCGGCGAGCAGGCGAGCCTGCACGACCATTTGCTCGGCTTCGACGCGCGAGATTTCAAGCTTGGAGAACAGACCTTCGAATTTCTTCGTCTCGCCGTTCTTGCGTTCGCTCCAGCCGACGAGATCGTCGGCGGCGCAGCCGGCGAAGTCCTCGATCGTCTTGATGCCGTCCTCACCGAGGGCAACCATCATCTGGGCGGTCATGCCGTTGATCTCGCGCAGCTCGTCGGAGACGCCGAGCGCCTTGCGCTTCTCGTCCATCTCGGCTTCGAGCTTCTCCAGATATTCGCGGGCGCGGGTCTGGATTTCCTGAGCGGTGTCTTCGTCGAAACCGTCGATGGAGGAGATTTCGTCGAGCTCGACATAAGCCAGCTCTTCGACGGCGGCAAAGCCTTCGGACGCCAGAACCTGGCCGACCATTTCGTCGACGTCGAGCGCGTCCATGAACAGGTTGGTGCGCTCGTTGAATTCCTTCTGGCGGCGTTCCGATTCCTCGGCTTCCGTCATGATGTCGATGTCCCAGCCGGTCAGCTGCGACGCGAGGCGAACGTTCTGACCGCGGCGGCCGATGGCCAGCGACAGCTGTTCGTCCGGCACCACGACTTCGATGCGCTCTGCGTCTTCGTCGAGGACGACCTTGGCGACTTCAGCCGGCTGCAGCGCGTTGACGACGAAGTTCGCCGGCTCGCTGGACCAGGGAATGATGTCGATCTTTTCGCCCTGCAGTTCGCCGACGACGGCCTGAACGCGCGAACCGCGCATACCGACGCAGGCGCCGACCGGATCGATCGACGAGTCGTTCGAAATGACGGCGATCTTGGCGCGCGAACCCGGATCGCGAGCAACCGACTTCACCTGGATGATGCCGTCGTAGATTTCAGGCACTTCCATGGTGAAGAGCTTGACCATGAACTGCGGATGCGTGCGCGACAGGAAGATCTGCGGGCCGCGCTGTTCGCGACGGACGTCGTAGACATAGGCGCGGACGCGGTCGCCGTAGCGGAAGTTTTCGCGCGGGATCATCTCGTCGCGACGGATGATGCCTTCGCCGCGGCCGAGGTCGACGATGACGTTGCCGTATTCGACGCGCTTGACCGTGCCGTTGACGATTTCGCCGACGCGATCCTTGAATTCGTCGAACTGGCGGTCACGCTCGGCTTCGCGCACCTTCTGCACGATGACCTGCTTGGCCGACTGGGCGGCGATACGGCCGAAATCCATCGGCGGCAGCGGATCGGCGATGAAGTCGCCAAGAGCGGCGTCCGGGTTGCGGTCGCGGGCCAGTTCCAGCGGGATCTGCGTGGAATAGTCTTCGGCCTTCTCGACGACTTCGAGCAGGCGCTGCAGACGGATTTCGCCGGTCTTCGGATTGATGTCGGCGCGGATGTTCGACTCCGTACCGTAACGCGAGCGCGCGGCCTTCTGGATCGCGTCCGCCATTGCGGCAAGCACGATCTCGCGGTCGATGACCTTTTCGCGCGCCACTGCATCTGCGATCTGCAGAAGTTCTAGCCGGTTCGCACTGACTGCCATTTTTAGTCTCCGTCTTCCTGCCCTGGGGTTCCCGTCCCGTCAGGCGGTTCGTTGATCGGTTATTCTTCGTCTTCGTCCGCTTCGTTCTGGTTCGCTGCCTCGGCTTTCGCCAGCTTGTCGGCGCGCAGCGCGTCACGGATGAGATCGTCCGTCAGGATCAGCTTGGCTTCGGCCAGGGTGCTGAACGGAATGGTTACCTTCGGTTCCTCGCCGCGGGTGGCTTCGTCACGCTCAATGGTGAAACCATCGGCATCGACGGCGACAATCTTGCCGCGGAAACGCTTGCGGTTTTCGACGAGGATCGACGTTTCGCATTTGACGAGATGGCCGATCCAGCGCTGGAAATCCGACTTGCGCACCATCGGGCGGTCGATGCCCGGCGAGGACACTTCGAGATGATACGCCTTATCGATCGGATCTTCCACATCGAGAACCGGCGAAACGGCCGAGGAGACCTCTTCGCAGTCTTCGACAGTCATGGTGCCGTCGTTGCGCTCGGCCATGATCTGCAGCGTCAGACCGTTCAGGTTGAGGAGACGCACGCGCACCAGGCGGTAGCCCATGCCCACAAGGACGGGCTCGATGATGGCGGCGACGCGCTGATCAAGGCCGGTTTCGACGATCAGCCTGGGTTCGTTGGTATTGTCTGCGTTTGTCACGTCCGACAAGCATTCACTCCTGCAATGTCTTTGCATTCGGAGATCGTGCTAATAAAAAAGAGCGGGTCCTTGCGGCCCACTCTTCATCACACGATCAAGAATTTGATGCCGATATAAGCCCCTTTCCGGGGAATTGCAAGGCGCTCACGCCGAAAGGCCTTTTCCGGGCCTATTTCAGCACGCCGAGCATCGAGCTGTCGGGATAGCAGGTGGGCTTCATGCCGCTCTTTTCCTGCCACTGGCCGATCGACCGTCTGGTCTTGTAGCCGGGCAGGCCGTCGGTGCCGCCGACATCGTAACCTTTGCGTTCCAGCGTCTTCTGCATGCCGGCGACATCCGAGCGCAGCATCTTGCCGACATCGCCCCATTTTTCCTCGAAGGCACCGCTGCCGGAGGCGATGCGATCGGCGAGATTGCCGATATAGAGGCCGTAGAGGTCGGAGTTGTTATATTCCTTGATGACGTAGAAGTTGGGCGTGACGATGAATTCGGGGCCGTCGCGGCCGGCCGGCACCAGCATCATGCCGCTGGCCCGCAGCTCATCGGACGCAAACGCCTTGCCCGAAACCCGCTTGATGCCGAGCGAGGCCCATTGCGAGATCGGCTTGGCGAGGTCGGGCCCTTCCTGGGCGCAGGAGACATTCTGCGGGATTGTCACCTCATAGCCCCAGCCTCGGCCGCGCTGCCAGCCTTTCTGGACCAGATAGTTGGCTATGGATGCCAGCGTATCCGGCACCGAGGTCCAGATGTTGCGATGGCCGTCGCCGTCGAAATCGACCGCATATTTCAGATAGTTGGTCGGCATGAACTGCGGCTGGCCAAGCGCGCCGGCCCAGGAGCCCCGGAATTGATCGGGCGTCACGTCGCCATGTTCGAGGATGCGCAGTGCCGCGATGAGCTCCGTGCGGAACATGTCCTTGCGGGTCGACATGAAAGCCTTGGTCGCCAGTACCTGGATCGCTGAATTCGGCAGCTTGGCGACGCCGAAGCCGGTCTCGCGGCCCCATATTGCCAGGAGGATCGGGCCCGGTACGCCATAGGTCTTCTCGATCCGGCGCAGCACGGGCGCATATTGCGATGCAAGGCCTCGCCCGGTTACGGCCAGTTTCTGTAGCCGTCCCTCATTGAAATAGGGGGCCGGCGAGGAGAATTCGGCCTGGGTCTGCTTCTGCTCCTTGGGCTTCGGGAAGCCCGGCGGCGCCAGATCCGGCAGATCCCAGTTCAGCGTGATGCCCGCAAAAGCGGCCTTGAAGGTTTTCTCCGAAATTCCGGCCTTGCGCGCTTCCGGCCAGATATCCTTCTGGATCCACGTCTGAAACTGCGCTTCGACATCCGCTTTCGAGGCGGCGAATGCGGGCAGGGGGAGGAGGGCTAGGAGGCAGATGCAGAGCAAGGACAGAGAATATCTGATCTTCATTGCGATCATTCTGGATACATCCCATCCATGCGTCATGCGCAATCCTTTCAAATCGCCGTTCTCGCCCGAAGCGCCGCCGTCAGCGTGCCTTCGTCGAGATAGTCAAGCTCGCCCCCGACAGGCACGCCGTGGGCAAGACGTGTGATCTTGATTTCGAGGCCGGCCAGCTGATCCGTTATATAGTGTGCTGTGGTTTGCCCTTCGACCGTGGCGTTGACAGCGATGATGATCTCGCGGACGCCGCCTTCGCCGACGCGCGCGATCAGTCCGCGAATATTGAGGTCGTCCGGCCCGACGCCATCGAGCGGCGACAGCACGCCGCCGAGCACGTGATAGGCGGCGTTCATCGCGCCGGCGCGTTCCAGCGCCCAGAGGTCGGAGACATCCTCGACGACGATGATGACGGATTGGTCGCGCCGGTCGTCGGTGCAGACGGTGCAGGGGTCGACGGTGTCGACATTGCCGCAGCGCGAGCAGATCTTCACCTTGTCATAGGCTTCGCCCATGGCGTGGGATAGCGGCCCGAGAAGCTGATCCTTCTTCTTGATCAGGTGCAGCGCCGCCCGCCGAGCCGAACGCGGCCCGAGGCCCGGCACCTTCGCCAGAAGCTGGATGAGTTTTTCGATTTCAGGGCCGGTGACTCGCTTTGCCATGGGAGGCTTTTAGCTCATAAGCTCGCGGAACGGAATCACGGAAGACATGGTTGAACGATGAAAATTCTGGCCGTTTGCCTCGGTGTCCCCGAAACGCTTCCCGGAAGGAAAGCGAAGACCGGCATCAACAAACATGCCGTTAACGGCGCCGTGATGATTGATGAGCAGGGGCTGCTCGGCGACGCCATCTGCAATCGTAAGCATCACGGCGGTCAAGACCAGGCCGTCTATGTCGAGGGTTCCTTGACGCTGGATTGGTGGGCAAAGGAGCTTGGGCAAGCTTTGGAGCCAGGCGCCTTCGGTGAAAATCTCATTGTCGAGGGGCTCGATAACTGTGCCGTGTCCGTGGGGGATAGGTTCATGGCCGGCGATCTGGTTTTGGAAGTGACCTGCGCCCGCATCCCTTGCGCCACGTTCGCGGCGAAGATGGGTGATCCCAAATTCGTGAAGCGCTATGTGCAGGCGGGGCGTCCCGGCATCTATTGCCGAGTGCTCTCAAGCGGCGCGGTTAGCGCCGGCATGCCGGTTGAGTATGTGCCCTATTCGGGCGACCCGGTCACGATGCCTGAGATGATGGCAACTTTCGGCAAACGGTTGTCTTCGGCGGATCGGACGCGTTATCTCGCTGCACCGATCCACGACAAGCTGCGCGCCACGCTGGAAAGCGAGGCGCTTTAGTCTCAGCGCATGGCAATCGCCACGGCGGCACCAGCCATGGTGGCCGCACTGGTGCGATTGGCGATGCGGACAGCGCGGCGGCTCTTGAGGAAAGTTCTCGCCTTTGCGGCAAGCATCGCCCAGGTGAGGTCGATGACAACGAGCACAACGAACATCGTCGTGACCAACTCGGCCCAGCCGGACAGCGTGACGCCATGCAGGTCGATGATCGAAGGCAGCAGCGCCACGTAAAACACCATGATCTTCGGATTGCCCATGGTCACCGTGAAACCGGCCAGGAAGAGGCGCGTGGCCGATTGCTCGTCTGGCAACTCCTCCCCCGCCGTGTCGGAGGAGGCAAACCACATTTTCCAAGCGAGATAGAGCAGGTAGGCAACGCCCACCCACTTGATCACCACGAAGGCGACATGGAAGGTTTCGGCAATCGTCGCAAGACCGGCGACGGCAAAAGTCAGCCAGATCGCTTCGCCGAGCCACATGCCGGAGAGGAAGGGCAGCACGTTGCGTGCACCCTTCGTGAGCACGCGCGCCACAAGCGCGGCGATGTTCGGCCCCGGCGATCCCGCCGCAATGAACAGGGCACCGGCAAAAACCAGCAGCGTCGACAGGCTCATGGCATTTCCTCCGAACGGACAGGCCAGACAATCTCTGGAAGAAGAATGTCAGAGATAGCATTCCGGCGCGCCTTTTCCAAACGTCGGCTTTGCCCCTACCGAAGCTGTGCGCGAAAACGTTCGAATATCGCCTTGCCCTCAGGCCAATCTCCCAGTCCCGATACGGCATTGATATGGCCATGCGGCCCGATATCGACGATGGCGCTCCCCCATATCTCGGCGCTATCGCGTGCATAGTCGAGGGAGGAGAACGGATCGTCGCTGCTTGCGACCAGCTGGGTTGGAAAGGGCAGCCTTTGCCGTGGCGGATCGGCGAAGCTGCCTGCTTCGGCAAGATAGATTTCACCCGTGGGTTCGGGCGGCGCCACCAGAAAGGCGCCAAGGATCGCTGTTTTCCTGAGGAGCGCCCAATGCGCAATAAGCTGGCAGGCGAGGCTGTGCGCGATCAGGATGGGTGGCGTTTCCGAGCGGGCGATTTCCCGTTCGAGCGCCCCGATCCAGTCGGTAAGGATCGGTCTGTCCCAACTCGACGGCTGGAATCGGCGAATGCTTGGATCCTGTTGCTCCCACAGTGTTTGCCAGTGGTCTTTGCCCGAGCCACCAAGCCCCGGCAGCATGATGATGTCGCTCATCTCTGTCCTCTCTCGATATCTGACGGAGAAAACTGACATGCGGCTCAAGCAATTGACATTGCAATCCATCGGGAAAATCCTTCAAGGACCGATGAATTGAAGGTGAAACATGGAAGGCATGGAGAAGGGGCTGGATCCGACCGATATGTCGATGATCGAGATCTTGCAGCAGGATGGGAGAATTTCGGTTTCGGAGCTTGGTCGCCGCGTCGGTCTTTCGCAGCCCGCGGCGTCAGAGCGGCTGAAGCGGCTGGAAGAAAAGGGTGTTATTGCGGGCTATCGTGCCGTCATCGACGCCGCTGCGGTCGGCCTCGGCATGATGGCGGTCATCCGGCTGCGTACGTCGCACGAGCATATTCGCCCCTGCCTGAAGCAGTTTTCGGAAATGCCTGAGATCATCGAGGTTCTCAGGCTGACGGGAGAGGATTGCTTCCTGCTCAAGGTTCTGGTGCCGACGGCGGAGAACCTTGAAACCATCGTCGACTCCATCGCTCGCCACGGGACAGTGACGACGTCGCTCGTACTGCGCAACGAGCCACCAAAGGCGATTGGCCGCGAATTGATCCGCAAGACAATCACCCGGTAGCGGAGCCAAAAGGCTTCAGCCTCAGAACGGCATCTTGAAGCCGGGCGGGATCGGCAGGCCAGCGGTGAGTTCGCGGGTCTTTTCGGCGGTGATCGCCTCGGCCTTGTCCTGGGCATCCTTGTTGGCGGCGACGATCAGGTCCTCGAGAATCTCGACATCTTCTTCCTTGAAGAGCGACGGATCGATCTTGATGCCCAGCATCACGCCTTTGCCGTTGACGGTGGCTGTGACGAGGCCGCCGCCGGCCTTGCCTTCGACGCGAATGTCGGCGATCTCCGACTGCATCTTCTCCATCTTGGCCTGCATTTCCTTCACTTTGCCCATCATGCCCATGATGTCGCGCATCGTCATTGGTCCTTCTTCTGCATGTTTCTGTTCCCCAACGGCCACGATCTCTCGCCAGCCGCTGCGGTTATCTAGCCGAGCGGGTCAGATGTCACCCATCTTACCCTTAGAATTCTATGTCGTCGCCCGGCAGAATATCGCCGTCGACGGATTCGGCGATGGCGGGAGCAGCGGTCTGCTCTTCTTCCTCTTCCACGTCGGGCGCCCGCACGCGAACGTCGATGATCTTGGCACCGGGAAATTGCGACAGGATCGCCGCAACATCAGGGTCCTGGCGTGCATCGGCGACGCGCTGCTTCTGAGCGTTCGCTTCGGCCTCCACCAGCGTCGGCTCGCCTTCGTCGCGGCTGAGGCTGACGATCCAGTGAATGCCGGTCCATTCCTTGAGCTTGACGGCCAGTTCGTTCAGCAACGTTCCCGGTGCACCGGGCGTGAGGTTGACATCAAGCCGGCCCGGCTCGAGCTTTACGGGGCGAACGAAGGTGCGCACCAGCGCCTTGATCTTCGGATCGCGCTTCTGCCCGGCAAGCTCGGCGATATCAGCCATCGAATTGATGGCCACCAGCGGCTTCGGTGCCTGGGTTGGCTTCGATTCGATGCGGCCAACGGGTTGCGAATCCGGTTGCGTATTGGGCACGGCGCGCAGCATGGCGACCGGCGCGGAAGGAGCCGGCCGGGGCGCCGGGGCTTCCACGGCTCTTGCCACGGCGCTGCCCTGATAGGAAACCGAAGCGCCGCCGCCATTGCCGATGGGCGCGCCCGATGGCGGTCGCGCGCCGCCATTGCTCTCGGAAAACTCAGCAAGCCTGCGTGCGGCATCTTCAGGCGCCGGAAGGTGAGCGGCATGCGCCAGCCGGATCAGCACCATTTCGGCAGCACCGGCGGTGCGCGAGGCGTTTTCCGTTTCGGTGATGCCCTTGAGCAGCATCTGCCAGATGCGCGACAGCGCCGTCACAGCCACATTCTGGGCGAATTCCATTGCCTTCGTACGCTCGACTTCGCTCAGCGACGGATCGTCGGCGGCGTCAGGCACATATTTGAGGCGGGTGACGAGGTGGGTGAAATCGGCAAGGTCGGTCAATACGACGACAGGATTGGCGCCGGCCTCGTACTGGCTGTTGAATTCGGCAAGCGCTGCCGAAACATCGCCTTTGACGACGTGGCCGAAGAGATCGACGATGCGGGCGCGATCGGCCAGTCCGAGCATCGCACGCACTGCGTCTGCCGCGACGAAGCCGCTGCCATGGGCGATGGCCTGGTCGAGCAGCGACAGGCCGTCGCGCGCCGAACCTTCAGCGGCGCGGGCGATCATGGCGAGCGCTTCCGCTTCTGCCTCGATGCCTTCCTTGCCGGCGATGGTGGTGAACAGCCCGACGAGATCCGAAGCGCTGATACGGCGCAGGTCGAATCGCTGGCAGCGCGACAATACCGTGATCGGCACCTTGCGGATTTCGGTCGTGGCGAAGATGAACTTCACATGCTCCGGCGGCTCTTCCAGCGTCTTCAGCAGGCCGTTGAAGGCGGCCGTCGACAGCATGTGCACTTCGTCGATGATGTAGACCTTGTAGCGGGCAGAAACCGGACGGTAGCGCACCTGCTCGATGATCTCCCGGATATCGTCGATACCGGTATGGGAGGCGGCGTCCATCTCGATGACGTCGACGTGCCGCCCTTCCATGATCGCCTGGCAGTGCTCGCCGGGTTCGCGCAGATCGATCGTCGGACGATCGACTTCAGCGGTCTTGTAGTTGAGGGCGCGTGCCAGGATGCGGGCGGTCGTCGTCTTGCCGACGCCGCGCACGCCGGTCAGCATATAGGCCTGCGCAATACGGCCGGTCTCGAACGCATTGGTCAGCGTTCGAACCATCGGCTCCTGGCCGACCATCAGGTCCGTGAAGTCCTTGGGTCTGTACTTGCGGGCCAGCACCCGGTAACCGGTGCCGGTCGAGGCGGCATCTTTTGCTTGTCGCTCGCTGTCGCTCATCGCCCTGCTTGTTGCCCGGTGCCCAGCTATCGCCCGGCGAAAGCCGGGTCTTGCTTTCAGAAAGGGTGGGAGGCTGGCACGATGACCCGTGCCGGGCTCGTTAGGGCTGCTTCCTTCCGGACCTGACCCGGTTGGCGAGTGGCTCGTCCACCACCAACCTCCCGGATGCACATATCGGCAATATCGCCATCAAAAGCAAGCCAAGGCCAAAAAAAACTGCTAAACATTTGAAAAAACAATGGAGGAAGCCCCTTGAAGGAGTTCACGCTCGACGACCGCCTCGCCAACGACAGCGTTTCCGTCGCCATTATCGGTCTTTGCGACGTGCGGCTGATGAAGGATCGCCGCTGGCCTTGGCTCGTGCTGATCCCCCGCCGTCCCGACAAAGTCGAGGTTTTCGACCTCACCCCACTCGACCGGGTCTTGCTGACCTTTGAAACGGATAAGGTGGCAAGCGCGCTGAAGACGCTGACAGGCGCCGCAAAAATCAATGTCGGGGCACTTGGAAATATCGTCCGTCAGCTTCATGTTCATGTCATTGCGCGATCCGAAGGGGATGCCAACTGGCCCGGCCCGATCTGGGGTTACGGCAAGGCGGAACCCTATTCTGACGAAGACATGAACAGCCTCATAGCCAAGTTGCGAGAAACGCTTTCACAATGAGCCATTCCATCTTTTCTTCGGATGCACCGCATCCGGAAGCCAGCAGTCTAACCGCCTTTGCGGAAAACCAGCTCAACCGGGATGCCGAGCATCGCGACGAGGAATCGATCAAGCATGCGCTTGCCAAAGAGGGCACGCACATCCTTGCCTTCGCTCAGGACCAGCTTGTTTTGAAGCATGACGGGCAAGTGCTCGACCCATTGTTTGCCCGCTATGAACTGGAAGGGCTCGATCCGAATTGGGAGGAAGCCGTCCTTCTCGGTTACCGCAAGAGCGGTGAGCCGCGCCTGGCAGTGCCGGTGCGCATCAATGCCGATGAACTCGCCAGCCAGTACAAGCCGGCAGATATGCGCTCGCTCTGGCGCGACCTCCTGCTGGAGGGGGAAATTCTCGGCGAGGCGGCGCAGGGCATGAGCCTCATCCGCTGGAACAGCGACAATCGCTTCTGCGGTCGCTGCGGTTCGGTCATGGAGAGCCGAATCGGTGGCTACAAGCGGGTCTGCACGGCCTGTGAACACATGATCTTCCCGCGCACCGATCCCGTGGTGATCATGTTGACGATCGACGAAGAGAGAAATCTCTGCCTGCTCGGCCGCAGCCATCACTTCGCGCCTGGCATGTATTCCTGTCTCGCCGGATTCGTCGAGCCCGGCGAAACGATCGAGAATGCCGTACGCCGTGAGACATTCGAGGAATCAGGCATTCACACCGGCCGTATACGCTACCACGCGTCGCAGCCCTGGCCGATGCCCCATTCGTTGATGATCGGTTGCTATGCCGAGGCGAAGTCGACGGAAATCCATATGGATGGCGCAGAACTCGACGATTGCCGCTGGTTCACGCCGGAGGAGACGCTTGCCATGCTCGATCGCGTCTCTGCGTCAGGCAACACCTCTCCGCCCAAGGGTGCCATTGCTCATCGCCTGATGCGCGACTGGGTGGAGTGGAAGCGATAGGTTCTATCTTGCCATGGCCCGCTCGGAACGATTGCTGACGCTGTTGCAGACGTTGCGGCGCTACCGCCGGCCGGTGAGCGGTGCCGTGCTTGCCGAGGAAACCGGCGTCAGCCTGCGCACGCTCTACCGCGATATCGCCAGCCTGCAGTCGCAGGGCGCCATGATCGAAGGCGAACCAGGCATCGGTTATGTGCTGAAGCCAGGCTTCATGCTGCCGCCGATGATGTTTTCGCAGGACGAGATCGAGGCGTTGGTCCTGGGGTCGCGATGGGTGGCTCGCGCGACCGACGCTCGTCTGGCCGCAGCCGGAACCGATGCGCTCGCGAAGATCGCCGCCGTGCTGCCCGCGGAAATGCGCGAGGCGATCGATCAGGCGGCCGTTGTCGTCGGCACGCGGCGCATCACCGAAGACAAGGCTGACCTTTCCCTCATGCGCAAGGCGATCCGTACGGAGCGAATGGTGCAATTGACCTATGGCGACGTGAACGGCACGATTTCCACCCGCCGCATCTGGCCCTTTGCGCTCGGTTATTTCGACAATTCACGCATCGTCATGGCCTGGTGCGAGCTGCGCCAGGACTATCGCCATTTCCGCGCCGATCGCATCGTTGACTTTGCCGTGCTGGAGGCGCGCTACCCGCGCCGCCGCGTCGCGCTCGCAAGGGAATGGCAGGCCAGGGAGGGCGTGATCCACAATTAAGCTGCCAGCGTAACGCTACTGCCAGAAACTGTCAGTAGGCTTCGCTATTATCCGCACCATCCAAGCAGGAAGGAGGACCGATCATGGCAGGCAACGTTTTCACCATGACGAAGCAGGCGCATCGCGACGGCATCGAGGCGCGCGCAGACAGGAATGTTTTGATGCCGGCATGGCCGGCGCGCCTCATGCAGGCTGCGAGCGGCTATTTCGGCCGCCGCTGGAACCGTCTCGATCTCGAGGAAACGCCGAATTCCGTGAAGCGCGATCTGGGCTTTCTCGACGGTCATGCCCCTTATCGCGAGGAAGACCGGATGCGCTAAGGCATCTCGCACTTCCGCGATAACGACACCCGCAAAATCAAAATCCCAAGCGCAAGCAGCCGATCCGAGGATCGCGATGCTCTTGGGAAACACATGTCAGTAAACGCCTGACCGACCATCGACAGATCTTTCCCCGGCGGGTCGCAACGCCCGCCGGATCGCCTACCCATGCCTCAGTATCCATCTCAAGCAAGAGGAATATCCAAATGATGACCCCGAATCTCATCGTCTTCTACGTCAAGGATCCTGCCGAGAGCGCGCCGTTCTACCGGGATCTGCTCGGCCACGAGCCGACCTTCACATCGCCGAATTTCGTGGCCTTCTCGCTCGAAAACGGTTTCAATCTCGGCCTGTGGCGCCGCAGCAGCGTAGAGCCGCAGCCTTCCGCCATCGGCAATCGCGGCGAGCTGGGTTTCATGGTCGAGGGCGCCGGTGCCGTCGAAAAGCACTACGAGGATTGGAAGGCGAAAGGCCTGCCGATTGCGCAGGAGCTGACGACCATGGATTTCGGTCCGACTTTCGTCGTGCTCGACCCGGACGGCCATCGTCTTCGCGTTTGTGAGCCGGATAAGTAAGCGCCGCCGAGCGATGAGCCGCAGCACTTGCTGACGGCTGCGCCTAGGAAACCGATCGCCCGCGACATCCTGTTGCGGGCGATGGCTCTTGCCAGGCTAAAGGCGAATTTCAGGGAAACGATTTGGCCGAGGGAGGGTCAATTGCTACATCACATTTCTTTTGGTGTCTCGAATATCGAGAAGGCCGCCGCGTTCTATGACGCCGCATTTGCACCATTGGGCTATGTCCGGGTCTGGGATGACTTGAACCCTGGTGATCCTGATCAGGCCGTCGGCTACGGTCCGCCGGGCGGCGGCGATAAATTTGCCATCAAGTTGCGAGGAGATGCGGCAAGCCCGCCGGGCCTGGGCTTCCATCTCGCCTTCTCAGCACCAAGCCAGGAAGCCGTCGTTCTGTTTCATGAAGCCGCATTGGCTCATGGCGGCACGGACAACGGGCCGCCAGGCCTTCGGCCGCACTACGCGCCCGACTATTTCGCTGCCTTCATCGTCGATCCCGATGGATATCACATCGAGGTCGTTGCCAAGGACGCGGGATAATCCGTCGTTCGTGTCGCTTGCTCCTCCTCACTCTGAGGCACAAAGCCGGCAGGGTGAGGCGTCAACGGACAGCCGGTTCTTCAACCCGCTGGGCTTAAAGATCGCCCCGCATCGGATGTCCTTTGTAGACACCCAAAATCCGGACCTTTTCGGAGAAGAAGCGCAGTTCTTCCAGTGCACGGCGCACATGCGGATCGGAGGGATGCCCTTCGATGTCAGCATAGAACTGCGTCGCGACGAAACGTCCGCCGAGCTGATAGCTTTCGAGCTTCGTCATGTTGATGCCATTGGTGGCGAAGCCGCCGAGTGCCTTGTAGAGCGCGGCCGGAATGTTGCGGACGTTGAAGACGAAGGTGGTGACGATCTTTTCGTCGGGAGCGCTGCGCTCCGCCCAATCCTCGTCGCGAGATAGCACGACGAAGCGCGTCATGTTGTTTTCGGTATCCTCGACATTCTCGGCGATGATTTCGAGACCATAGAGATCGGCCGCCAGCCGCGGCGCCAGCGCCGCCATGCTGCGATCGCCGGTTTCCTGCACGAGCTTGGCGGCACCGGCCGTATCGCCTGCGATGACAGGCTTCCAGCCGTTGGCGCGCACAATGTTGCGGCACTGGCCGAGCGCATGGATATGGCTGTGCACCGTGCGGATCTCTTCCTTCTTCACGCCTGGCAGGACCATCAGCTGGAAGCGGATCGGCATGAAATATTCGCCGACGATATGCAGGCGGGATTCAGGCAGCAAATGATGAATGTCGGCGACGCGTCCGGCAATGGTGTTCTCGATCGGAATCATGCCGAGATCAGCCTCGCCATTGTCGATTGCGGTGAGGGCATCCTCGAAGGTCTGGCAGGGCAGCGGCTCCATGGTCGGGAACATGTCACGGCTTGCCATATCGGAATTGGCGCCGTAGTCGCCCTGGAAGGAGATCTTGTTGGTCTTGGAAATCATGGGACTGCCTTTGGGGGAATGCCGTCAGAGAGAGGCGGCGGAAAGAATGCGTCTGGCCTTTTCGAGGTCCTTGGGAGTATCGACACCGAGCGGGACCGTGTCAACGATCTCCACATCGATGCGCATGCCGGCTTCCAGCGCCCGCAACTGCTCCAGCGATTCGCGCCGTTCCAGCGTCGATGGGCCGAGGCTGACGAATTTCTCGAGGGCCGAACGGCGATAGGCGTAGAGGCCGATGTGATGATAGAGCGGCCCATTGCCATAAGGGGCGGTGGTGCGGGTAAAGTAGAGCGCCCGCAACCGGCTGTCCGAGATCGGCGACCCCACAACCTTGACGACGCTGGGCAGGGTCTTTTCTTCCTCGTCCTTGATCTCGACGGTCAGCGTCGCAATGTCCACGGCCGGATTTTCGAGCGGCCGCAGCGAGGCGCGAATGGTCTCGGGATCGATCGTCGGCAGGTCGCCCTGCACGTTGACGACGATCTCGGCGCGCCCCTGTGGGTCGACAGCCTGTAGCGCCTCGTAAATGCGGTCCGAGCCGGACTGATGGTCGCCACGCGTCATGACGACGTCGAAGCCGGCATTGGCCACTGCGTCGTAGACATCCTGATCGTCGACGGCAACGATGATGCGACCGATCGCCGCCTCGCGCGCGCGCTTGGCAACCTGTACGATCATGGGAAGGCCGCAAATGTCAGCAAGCGGCTTGCCGGGCAGGCGGGTGGAGGCCATTCGGGCAGGAATGAGAACCAGCGTCTTGTCTAAATTTGGATCTGTCATTCTTGGGCCTTCTATTCCCGAGGGAAAAGTGTCAAAACGTCTCACGGTGGAGACCGTTTACAGAGTTGCAAGAAACAGCCAAAAGACATAGGTTTCGCGCGAATTCAAGATGGGCCGGCTGAGGATGCTGGCGGCGAGGGGAGCATAGCAGATGAATTCATCCTACGTGAACATGGGAGTGGGGGCACTTTTGGCCACGCTGTTCGTGTTGAAGTCCGTGTCGCTCGCGTCAGGATTTATTTTCCATTCGGAAACACCGGAAAAGCCCGGTTTTGCCATCGTTGCCGCCGAAGAACCGGCTGGCGGCGAGAAGGCTGCGGCCGCCAAGCCGGATACGCCGATCGCTCAGCTGCTGCAGAAGGCTGATGCGAAGGTCGGCGAGACGATCTTCAAGAAGTGTCAGGCCTGTCATTCCGGAGAGAAGGGAGGGCCGAACAAGGTTGGCCCTGATCTCTGGGGCATCGTCGACCGTCCGGTCGCCGAGCATGAGGGCTTTGCCTACTCGGCTGGCATGAAGGACTTCTCCAAGGGCGGCGCGGAGAAGTGGACCTACGATCATCTCTATCACTT
The DNA here is from genome assembly GCF_016429015.1 of Rhizobium sp. ASV20. Taxonomy (GTDB): domain Bacteria; phylum Pseudomonadota; class Alphaproteobacteria; order Rhizobiales; family Rhizobiaceae; genus Rhizobium. The sequence goes on along the minus strand of NZ_JAELTU010000062.1, from coordinate 4,802 downwards.
CCTGGCGGCTCCGAAGAAGTTCGTTGCCGGAACGGCGATGGGCTTTGCCGGTCTGCCAAAGGAAGAGGATCGCGCCAACGTGATCGCCTATCTGCGTACGCTCGCCGATACGCAGGTTCCGCTGCCGGATCCGAACGCACCGGCCGCCACCAACTAAGGCAGTCCTGATAATGGATTGAAAACCCGGCCATTGAGGCCGGGTTTTTCGTGTTTGCGAATCAGATCGAGTGCCGGCGTGAACGGCTTCTCCGATCGAGGTCGAAGACCTTCAGCCCGTCTTCGGCGCTCGGCGGCGTGCGCCAATCCTCTGCGGCCAATGCCTTGCGGGCATCGCGCAAGCCGGCCTCCCAATGTTCGCGCATCGACAGCGAGGAAAACTCATAGTCTTTGGAATGCGCGCGGAATTCCTTGCTGCGGTAGATCAGGTGGATGATGGTGACGCCGTAGTTGGAGCAGTGCTGCTCCAGCTTGCGTATCTCCGGGTCGGCCTTGGCCTCCTCGGGAAGGCGGGCGTAAAGGTCCGATATGGCGCGTCGCAGGCGATGCCGCTCAAGGAAGAGATCGGTGTTCAGTCTCGTGCGGCTGGAATAGGTTATGTCCTTGCGCCGCTCCTCGACCTCTTCGAGATCCTGTGGCAGTGGCCCGACGGCGCTGAAAAGGTCAACCTGGAAAACCACGGTATCGACGTCGGCGCCATTGCGCAGCACATAGGTCAGCGGCGTATTCGAGACGAGACCGCCGTCCCAGTAGTGCTCGCCGCCGATCTTGATCGCCGGAAATCCCGGCGGCAGCGCGCCGCTCGCCATGATATGTTCCGGCGTGATCCTGGTGTCCCTGTTGTCGAAGAAGGCGAAGTTGCCGGTGCGGACGTTGACCGCACCAAGGCTCAGTCGCACCGGTCCATGATTGATTCGGTCGAAATCCACATGGTCGAGCAGGGTCTGGCGCAGTTGCTCGGTATCGTAGATGCTGGTTGCGCCGGCCGAACCGCGTGCCTGGAACCACGCAGGGATCGCCCAAGGGGAAAAGAAGCCAGGCACCCCGAAGGTCGAGACCCACCAGCTGCTGACCGTGCGGTAAAATGAGCTGGTTTCGCGTTGTCGCTCCATCAGGACATCGACGGGAAGCTGGATGGTGACCTTGTTCCAGAAGGAGCGCAGCTGCGCCAGCCGCTCGCCGGGCACGTTTCCGGCCATGATCGCGGCATTGATGGCGCCGATCGAGATGCCGGCGATCCAGTCCGGCTCGATATCTTGTTCGCGCAATGCTTCAAAGGCACCGGCCTGGTAGGAGCCCAGCGCACCGCCACCTTGCAGCACGAAGACTTTCTGCGAATAGGCCGAAGCGGAATTGATCAGTGGAACTGCAATATTCATGTGCCATCCTTTGCTGCGCTCCGGTTGGGAAGGCCGGTATGCGCAAAATATATGACCATTTTCGTGCCTGCTTCTCCGCTTGCGGAGAGATGCTTTTGGGTCGGCGAAGCAGAGTCTGAGCTACGCGAGCAGATAGGCCCATAGCGACACCGAGAACGCCCCGAGCGCTGTCGTCAGCGTGATGGTCGAGGCGGCGAGACTGTGGCCGACACCGAAGCGATTGGCAATCAGCCAGGCGTTCACACCTGTAGGAACTGCGGCGGTGAGCACGAGTGCGGTGCGCCATTCCGGGCTGAGGCCAAGGAGATAACCGGCCGCCAGCACGCATGCCGGCAACAGAAGGAGCTTGAAGGCAGAAATGACGCTGGTGATGCCGAGATTGCCTGAGAGGCCGTACTGACGCAGCGCCATGCCGAGGGAGATCAGCGCCGCCGGACCAGCGATACTGGCGATATTGTCGATGACGGTGGCAAGCGTCGAGGGGATGCGAAGGCTGGTCAGATGCACGATCAGGCCGCAGAAGAGCCCGATGACCAGAGGATTGCGGATGAGGTTCCTGCCGACCTGCTGCAATAGCTCGGTGGTGCTGCGGCCGGCACCGCCGCTCTCCTTGCGCTCGGCTTGCTCCATCAGCAGCGTGCCCGCGATCATCATGGTGGGCAGGTGCACGGCGATCAGGATCGACATGGCCATGACGCCATCGGGGCCCACCGTGCGGCCGACGAGAGGCAGGCCGATGAAGATCGTATTGGCAAAAGCCGAGGAGACGCCGGCCAGCACGCCAATGCGCGCATCCCTTCCGAAGAACCGCGTCGCGACGATGTGGCCTGCGGTCCAGGTGATGGCCACGCCGGAGAAATAGGCGATCCACAATCGAAATGGCGAGGCGCCGCGGAAGTCCGCCCCGGCGATGGTCTGGAACAGCAGAAGCGGCACGGCGATCTTGAAGACGAATTCGCTCATCGCCTCGCCGACATCGGCTTTCAAAAGGCCTGTGCGCACGATGACCCAGCCAACAAGAATCAGCAGAAATACCGGTAGGACGTCGGTGAGGATTTCGGACATGCCTGATGCAGAGCTTGAAGATCGCAGGTTGAGGAATTCGATCTGCAAGTTCTATCAGCTTGCCTAGGCGTGAGAACCCGGAAAAACAAAAAAAGCGGGCACGGCCCGCTTCTGTCGATCCCGCCCCCGTGAGGCGGTCCCCCCGGTGCACATGCCGCCAGTTCATCCGTGGTCGGCCCGCGTACCGGTGAGGCGGAAGGCATCATTCCTTCCCGAGCTGGCTTGAAGTCTTGTGAACTTCTCATCCCAGCCGCTTGATAAGCATTTAAAGATAGAAAGTAACAGGCAAATGACTGATTGGAATTTAGTTGGCGCCTCGAACGCTGATTTTTCTTCCAAACTTCGCAAAAACCGATAATACCGGATACCGGCTATCACCAGTACCGGGATCCTCCAATAGATGACTCGCTTCGATGTATTGACCGTTGGCAACGCCATCGTCGACATTATCGCCCGTTGTAACGATCAGTTCCTGATCGACAATCAAATCACCAAGGCCGCGATGAATCTCATCGACGCCGAGCGCGCCGAACTTCTCTATTCGCGCATGGGCCCGGCGCTGGAAGCTTCCGGCGGCAGTGCTGGAAACACGGCAGCGGGTGTTGCCAATTTTGGCGGCAAGGCCGCCTATTTCGGCAAGGTCGCCGAAGATCAGCTCGGAGAGATTTTCGCCCACGACATCCGTGCCCAGGGCGTCCACTACGAAACCAAGGCCAAGGGCACTTTCCCGCCAACGGCGCGTTCGATGATCTTCGTGACCGAGGATGGCGAGCGTTCCATGAACACCTATCTTGGCGCCTGCGTGGAGCTTGGTCCTGAGGACGTCGAGGAAGAGGTCGTCGCCGATGCCAAGGTGACCTATTTCGAGGGCTATCTCTGGGATCCGCCACGCGCCAAGGAAGCGATCCGCGAATGCGCCCGCATCGCCCATGCCCATGGCCGTGAAATGTCGATGACCTTGTCGGACAGCTTCTGCGTCGGCCGCTATCGCGCAGAATTTCTCGACCTGATGCGTTCCGGCACGGTCGACATCGTCTTCGCCAACAGCGACGAGGCGCTGTCGCTCTACGAGACCGACGATTTTGAGAAGGCGCTGACCCTGATCGCAGCCGATTGCAAGATCGCCGCAGTGACGACGGGCAAGGATGGCGCCGTCATCGTGCGCGGCAACGAACGCTATGTCGTCGATGCTCATCCGATCGAGGAGCGAGTCGATACGACTGGTGCGGGCGATCTCTTCGCCGCCGGCTTCCTGTTCGGCTACACGCAGGGCCGCAGCCTCGAAGATTGCGCCAAGCTCGGCAACCTCGCCGCCGCGACCGTCATCGAGCAGATCGGCCCGCGGCCGATGCAGTCGCTGTCGAAAAAGGCCAGGACATTTGGTCTTCTCTGACCGGGTTCAGCCTTCGAAATTTTCTGAGTACAGGCAAATGGTGCCGCCCTTCGAGAGATCGTCGGGCGGCTTTTTGTTATGAAGCGGCGAGAGCGCGGCTTGAAGCATGTTGCGCAAACACGGGTGGCGGCAGCCTGCTTTAGCTCCAGAAGAGCCGTACCGTTTCGGCTTCATACAGGATGAGAATGCCGATCGCGATCAGGACGAATGGCACGACCCTGTGCCCATATCGCCGGATCGGCGTGCCGAGTTTCCGGTGATTGACGAGCGAATGCGCAGCGCCAAGCCAGATTGCCGTCAGGATCGCGAAAATGCAGCCGATAGCCAGGATTTCAGAGGCGGAGCGTGTCGCGAAGAGCGGCGTGTAGACGCTGATATTGTCGCCGCCATTGGCGATCGTGACGAGCGTGACGGCAACGATATTGCCATGTCCGGCCGATGCCTTGCTGTGATCTTCCGGGTTCCCCTCCGAGTCGATGCCTTTCCAGAGTTCCCAGAGCCTCCTCGACCCGAAATAGATCGGGGCAAAGCCGAGGAGGCCGATATAGGTAGCAGGTATGACGAGCACGAGAAGCGAAGCGGCGACGCTGAAGCCGTACAGAACGGCAATACCGAGATACTGGCCTATGACGATCTGTTTCGTCCGGAATTTCCGATCGGCAAAGAAGCCGAGAAGAACGAAGATGTCATCGACGTTCGTCGATACGAACACGACGATTGCAACGCCCACAACACCGAGTAGATAACCCAAGACACCTGTCTCCCTTTCCCATGGCAGATACAGCGTCCCGCGGGAAAAGTCGCGCGAGAAAGGCTCCGTTTTCCAGGGAATCGTTGAACCGTCGTGGCGTTTGGCGCGGGATGTCTGGGGAAAGCTACTTGAAGGCTTCGCCGGGATAGGCGCCCCAGATCTCGGACTGAGCCACCCAGCCTTCGGTGCTGTCAGCAGTGACGAGGCACCAGTTGCC
>NZ_JAELTU010000600.1 GCF_016429015.1 Rhizobium sp. ASV20 | reverse complement strand
CCACCCAACCTCACCAACGCACCAGTAAACACCAAGAAATGCATCAGGTTATGACTCTGCCCAAACAAATCAAACGTCCCCGGAAACCACCGCTCCGGTATCCTCGCCGCATAAATCGCCGCGCCAGAAAAGTTAATCGCCGCCAGGCCCAGAAACGACTTTAACCCCATCATATCGTCCAGCGCAGCGAGCCCGAATCGAAACCACCCATGCACAACGGGCGCAAATAAACTCGACCCGAGAAAGCAGTACATGAGGAACCGCATGGTGCGGTACGTCGGCTGGCGAAACTTGGGCCGCAGCGTAAAGACGCCGCAGCCGATAGCCGTAGCAGTTAGGGCAGCGTGGTAAACGGCTTGCATTTCGGCGTGGCAGTAAAAGGCAAAGTGCACGCCGGAGACGCCAGTCCCCCACATGACGAGGACGATGCC
>NZ_JAELTU010000599.1 GCF_016429015.1 Rhizobium sp. ASV20 | reverse complement strand
GTATTCGAAGCCTCGAGATCTCCATTTGGTGGTCGCGAGACGGGTAATAGAATGTTTAGATAATCTCTTTGAGATTTTTTTGTTTTATTTTTAATCTTTAAATAAATCACTGTCTGGTACATACAGCCATGGATGGCTAGAAATTTCGGGGCGGTTGGCTGTGACAATGTTAATACAGGGTGCCGCCTTCGGCAACTGTTCGATTTCCAATCACAATCGGCGTTTGAACTTGCAAAATTCCTGAGGTACATTATACATCAATATCCAGTCCTTTTAAATTCGATTTCAATTAGTTCCTCGTTACGTACCGCCACTAGCTGACTAGGTCTGATAACGGAATGAACAATGGGAGCAACCAACCCGCAGACTACTCCAAAGCTCCGATTCTCCGTGGTGCTCTATGCCAATGCGGGCTTATCCAAAGTCAGAGA
>NZ_JAELTU010000598.1 GCF_016429015.1 Rhizobium sp. ASV20 | reverse complement strand
CGCCAATGCAACGCCTGTTGAAAGGGGCTTGTGGAACAGTGCGCTCTCCCGAAGCTGTGAGAAGCTTCCAACCAAAGCAAACGCTATCGTTGGGGGCGCTAAGGACTCTGTCCATTCGGCGGAGCCTGTCATATTAAATCGCCTTGCCTCACCTACTCCACTGTAGGGATACTTGTTGCAAGGCAATAATAGCGGCGGGGCGTCGTAGAGGCTCAAGTTTAAACCCTTGTTCTTTCCAAATGCTAACAGAACGAGGGCAGCCAAGCAAGCGCCGCGAAGAATGCTGTGGATGATACTCAGCATCGCACGTGTACTGTAGAAATTGCAGAGTACATTTTTGTAGCGTCGAAGTACGTGCGAAGTGCTCCTTATGGCCCGCAAAGCCTGGTCCGCGTTGTAATGTGAGGTAATATTGCCGCTTCCCCGTGCCC
>NZ_JAELTU010000597.1 GCF_016429015.1 Rhizobium sp. ASV20 | reverse complement strand
ATGTGCAGAAAAAGGAAATGACAATGGCGCGAGTGGCCCAGTACCAAAACTTGAACTCGGGCAGTCTGCGGATGAAGGGTTTGAATTCTTCGTCGCTTTTCGTGGGAAGCGTGCCGACGTTTCCGTCTTCCATGTCATTCTCGAGGTCATCGTTGGAGGGGTCAAACTTGGGCTGGAGGAAGGCGAGGAAGAGATTCAGGAGGTAGATTCCGAGGGCGTAGGCAACTAGATAGTAGACGTTAGTTATTTGGTTCGGGCAGATCCTAAGCAGTCTCTTACCAATATACCAGCCTTGTGCGACAAAGACGCGGATGAAAAAGACTAGCAGCGTGGCGCCAGTGCCGACCCAGCGGTAGAGGACAAATGGTGTCGATTGGTCAAGCAGCGCTTGATATTGCTAGTTTCAGTCAGTATTGCATCGACCTTGAATG
>NZ_JAELTU010000596.1 GCF_016429015.1 Rhizobium sp. ASV20 | reverse complement strand
CTTCGCCGATGTCTCGTGGGCTCGGAGATGTGTATAAGAGACAGCCCATATTCTGTGGCGACGATGATTGTTGCGATTTCTGAAGCAAGTCCAGTAGATAATGCTTCCAGAGCTTCGCAACTGTATGAGTTCCGTGACCACGAGTCTCCTCGCTAACCGGCAAGACAATACAAGATACGGTAGGGAGGTTCGCAACCGTTTCTTCTAAAATTCGCAGCTCCGGTGGGTTAACCTGATCATCTGCGGAGTTGATGGCCAACAACGGACACGTAATCTTGTCGAGCATTGGCGTTGGGTTATAGTCTGTTGAGGCACGAAATTGATAGAGCAGATTATTAGCATCTGTAGCCTGCAGTGCCTTTTCAATGCGAGCGTCGAAAAAGTCGTCGGCTTCTTGAATAGTTGGTGCCTGCTGCTGCCACAGCAGTGGAA
>NZ_JAELTU010000595.1 GCF_016429015.1 Rhizobium sp. ASV20 | reverse complement strand
TTCTTCATGTGAAGCCGTAAATCATGAACCGTTTGGAGGTTCCGTACGCTTTGTCTGTCCACTTTTCTGGTCATGTCTATATTGAATTGTGGCCAGAATTATGGCTATGGATCGAATATCTCCGGCAAATAGTTGTTCATAAATGGGCTCCCTCTACAGCATCATCTAGGTAAATCAAATCGCATACCATCCAATTCAATTTACACTTCACAGCATTCATTCAATTACTACGAGCCAAGAACTGCATACGTGTTTCCAATCATTAAGAGAAACAAATTAATTACACGCCGCCCCTTCTACTTCTCTTCCCACCAGCCCAACCCAGTCAGATCCTTACTCAAACCGTCAAGGCCCAACCCCGCGCCGAGGGAACCCCATCGAGATCAGCAATCACAGTTAGGTAACGCGCAGCACTACTCGTACAGTATATGGA
>NZ_JAELTU010000594.1 GCF_016429015.1 Rhizobium sp. ASV20 | reverse complement strand
CTTATCGCGTGCTGCAATTCGAGGCAACGCTGCTTTGACGAGTGCTTCGTCCTCCATTGCTGTCTTGTGGTTGCGCGACTTTTCATGAATGTCTACTTCTTCTGTGGATTTGTACTTGCGCATGCAGATTAGGCACATTAACCGCTCGCGGTCGACATACGATACTGTTGTTGATGCTGATGCTGGAGGAGATTCTTCTGGTGGTGCGGCAGCCGCCGGAACAGCAGCTGTTAATGAAGTGGCGTCTCCGGCGGAATTTGGGCTTGAGAACTTGTTGGTTGAGGAGAGATTGATTTTAATCGTTGCATTTGCGCTCGAGAGCTTTGGCGGAGCGTCTGGATCCGGGTTTGCGTTTGGGTCTGCGCCAGATTCCCCGCGAAGTTCGTCGTGTTTGCGCTGCCACATGGCCATTTTACCAGCCATGGCCAGAGGC
>NZ_JAELTU010000593.1 GCF_016429015.1 Rhizobium sp. ASV20 | reverse complement strand
CTATCATTTTGCAGTGTTGCTCCTCTTCCGACCAATGATCAATCTACAAATCGCAGGATCAGAAGTACGCCCTCGGGAAATTTGCTCACAAGCAGCGCATGCTATGCATGTGCTCCTCGAGTCCTATGCACAACTATACACGCTGAAATGGACGCCCACTTTCCTGCCGCACTTCATATTGACCTCAACCGTTACCCATCTTGCCATAGGCGTCCTTGACGCTCCCAGCCCAGGTGTAAGCATGACGGCCACCTTTGACCCCCGAGCTGCTAAGGCCGTAAAACAAGGCATGGTCGGCCTCGCAGAAATGGCGCCCTGTCACCATTTTGCAGAACAAGCTCTCAATATTCTCCGGTACTTGGCCCAGGAATGGAATCTGGGTATCGACATTGGTGCTGGACCTGTCATGGGCGCCAAAGAATACGACAGGTTC
>NZ_JAELTU010000592.1 GCF_016429015.1 Rhizobium sp. ASV20 | reverse complement strand
CAGATTGAGCGACGACCGACGTTACGAGGGTCAGCTCATGTGTGACATTATTGGCTTGGAATCGTGAGTTCAAGTTTGCGGGTTTTCGTGGATCAAATGGACTAGATGCTAAGGCTTGTATCATTCAGATTGGTTGATGACATTACGTTCCGCGCCGCAACAAAGGCCGATAAGCCTCCGACCGCATCTGCAATTCTTGGCCCATTCTGGCGCGCTGATGCGCCAACCCGCGAAAATGGCTCATCCATTACCTTCAACACGCCATCCGATGGACAGGTTGCTTTTATGCATGGGCAAGTTACGTGCGCCGAGACTGGAAAGCCTCTTGCCAATGCTACCGTCGATGTGTGGCAGGCGTCCACAAACGGTAATTGCCCACCCTTTGCCTTACACCAGGTTTGAAACTCACATCCCTTTTCAGGACTATACGAAC
>NZ_JAELTU010000061.1 GCF_016429015.1 Rhizobium sp. ASV20 | reverse complement strand
CCCGCCACACGCCTTCAAATTATGCCTTGGCCTTTTCGTCGCCGGGCAGCACGTAGTCCGTACCTTCCCAGGGAGACAGAAAGTCGAAATTGCGGAATTCCTGCTTCAGCTCCACCGGCTCATAGACGACGCGCTTGGCGGCATCGTCATAGCGGACTTCGACGAAACCTGTCGTCGGAAAGTCCTTGCGCAGCGGATGACCTTCGAAACCGTAGTCCGTCAGGATGCGGCGGAGATCGGGATGACCGGTGAAAAGAACACCGTACATGTCCCAGGTCTCGCGCTCGAACCAGTCGGCGCCGGGATAGATGCCGCAGGCGGAAGGAACAGGCTGATCCTCGCCGACCGGAACCTTGATGCGAATGCGCAGGTTCTTCTTGGGCGACAGCAGATGATAGACAACGTCAAAACGCTCGGCGCGCTGCGGCCAGTCGACGCCGCAGATATCCGTCATATTGACGAAGCCGCACTTGGCGTCGTCCCGCAGGAAGGTCAGCAGTGCGATAACGTTTTCGGTCGTCGTCGTCACATTCAGCTCGCCGTACTTGATCTCGCTCGACGAGATCAGGCCACTGCGAACTTCCGTGAGGTAGGCGGCGAGCTCGTTCAGGGCTTCACTCATAATACCTTGTCCCCTGCCTTACCGTTCGATCGTGCCGGTGCGCCGGATCTTCTTCTGCAGCAGAAGCACGCCATAAAGCAACGCTTCTGCCGTGGGAGGACAGCCCGGGATATAAATGTCGATAGGCACGACGCGATCGCATCCGCGCACGACAGAATAGGAATAGTGATAGTAGCCGCCGCCGTTGGCGCAGGACCCCATCGAAATGACGTAACGCGGCTCCGGCATCTGGTCGTAGACCTTGCGGAGCGCAGGCGCCATCTTGTTGGTCAGCGTGCCAGCAACGATCATGACGTCTGACTGGCGCGGCGAAGCGCGCGGCGCAAAACCGAAGCGTTCGACGTCGTATCTAGGCATGGACACCTGCATCATCTCGACGGCACAGCAGGCGAGACCGAAGGTCATCCACATCAGCGAGCCCGTACGGGCCCAGTTGATCAGCTCATCGGTCGAGGTGACCAGAAAACCCTTATCGGCGAGCTCGTTGTTGATCTCGCCGAAGAACGGATCGTTGCTGCCAACCGGCCGGCCGGTCGCGGGATCAATAATCCCCTTCGGCTGCGGCGCAACGAGCGGCGTGTTGCTTGGGGCTACTCCCATTCCAGGGCTCCCTTCTTCCATTCATAAATAAAGCCGATGGTCAGCACCGCGAGGAACACCATCATCGACCAGAATCCGAACCAGCCGATCGCACCGAAGGATACGGCCCATGGGAAAAGGAAGGCGACTTCCAGATCGAAGATGATGAAGAGAATCGATACCAGGTAGAAGCGGATATCGAACTTCATGCGGGCGTCATCGAATGCGTTGAAGCCGCATTCATAGGCCGACAGCTTTTCCGAGTCAGGCGCCTTGAAGGCGACGGCAAACGGCGTGATCAACAACGCCAGGCCAATCACCAAGGCAATACCAATGAAAATCGCTATCGGAATATAGGAACTGAGCAGTCCAGTCATCATGTCCATCCCTGCCTGCGATCAGCGCCGGGGCGGCGCATCTGAGCAAATGCCCAAGCAAGCGAAAGAGTGTTGCAACAAAGCCGTGGTTAGCGCAGCCGGAGCGCGGGCGCAAGCCTTTTGAATCTGTCGTTTGGAGTACTGTCGAGCGGTAGATATCAATATGTTGCGACGGCATCGCGACAAATCGGCGCAAAGGCCAAACGGCTCTTTCGCAATCGCAATAAATTGATGTTTGATTGTAATGGCTTGGAAAGAATGGCGCGAGTGACGGGGCTCGAACCCGCGACCTCCGGCGTGACAGGCCGGCACTCTAACCGACTGAGCTACACCCGCGCATTGTTTGGTCTTTCGACCGAGCGCAATATCCGGAACTTTGCTTGAAAATGGCGCGAGTGACGGGGCTCGAACCCGCGACCTCCGGCGTGACAGGCCGGCACTCTAACCGACTGAGCTACACCCGCACTTCATTTCAAGTATTCCGGATGCTTTCGCACCCATCAAAGCGGCCCTCGCCGTTCGATGAGCGGCTAACTACGGGGTTCGTGTTTGGGTGTCAAGCAGGTTTGAATACAAATCGATGACAGAATGCGAATTGTTTTGGACAACCCTGCCGGCAGTTTTCCGTCCCCTCGATTTGACATGGCAGGTTCGCGCCGGATGCATTGCATGAAAGCCCGATGTATCCGCTAGCGGCCCTGCCCTTTTTAGACGGCGGATGTGGACGACCATCGTCGGGGATGTGCAAAATTCAAAAAAATCAAAAAATCTTCACAAACACTCTTGCGGTTTGTCGTCGTTCCGCATAGATCACGGCCACCGAATGCGGCGGGCCAATAACCCGCTTCGCTGAAGGGCGATTAGCTCAGTTGGTAGAGCGCCTCGTTTACACCGAGGATGTCGGGAGTTCGAGTCTCTCATCGCCCACCATTTTCCCAGATAAGATTAAAAAATTATAGAGCGCGCAAGACGACGTCATGCCCAGGGCAAATCGCGCCCATGGATCGCTGTGATTACAGCTCAGTAATTGCCTATGATGACGACTCCGAGGAGTCCGGCGGAAACCACAACAAGAGCCGCGATGATCATCAGCAGCTCTTTCAGCATGAATTTTTCCATTTTGCTGCCGTCCATGAGGTCTCCTCCCTCGCAAACAACCTAATGTTTTTCGGCTTCTGGCCGAATCACGACCTTATATTACTACAAATTCAAATAATGATTCGGCGCAATATTGACCATTCTGGCGCAAATCAACTTGAAATGATCGAAAAACAATAATTCGGGGATTGGTCAGGCAACGTGAATCTTTGCAGGCCTTTCCCGCGGCGGCGGATCGACATACGCGCCGGGCGAATTGACTGTTCGCGACAGCAACCTTTCGGCGATCTGCTTTGCAGCCGCCCGCGCGCCCTCGCTTGAACAGAAATTGCCCCGAACATGTAAGGCAGCGGCAAGTAGTCTGACGAACGCATCTCGAAGCTGTGCCGACGGCGGCGCGGGATGGCGCCAGAATCGGTCCAGAGGGGCACGGTCGCTCAGCCCCTCAATATCGTAGACAGCCGTTCCCAGCGCCTTCACAGGCTTGCCGGCATTCAGCGCGGTAAGCGCCGCCGTGGAATTGACAGTCACCATGCCTTGGCTTGCGATAATCAGCCGGTCAAGATCGCCACCATCCAGAAAATGCACACGGGACGACAATCCGAATTCGTCGCTGATGAGCCCGATATAAGCCTTCCAATCCACAAGTCCGTTATCGAGGGGATGCAGCTTGACGACAAGTTCCGTGCCCTCAGCCGCATTCTCCGCAAATGAGCGAAGAATCAGCCTGATGGCATCCTGCTGGCGGTGGAAAGGCGAATGCGAACGCAGCTGAAAATCGGTCTGAAGCTGAAGCGGGTAAACGAAGAATCGCGTGCCGCCCCTAGTCAGCTTCTCAATCAGACCTTCAGCCTCGCGGGTACGCCTGCCGCTGGCCGGCAGCCTGCGCAGCCATCCGGCATACTCCATCAGGGGATGGTAGAGCCCATGGCGACGATAGCCGGGATAGAGAAACCATAGAAATGCGACCGGGAGATAGTAGGCGAGATCGTAGAGCGCTTCTGCGCGAAAGGTCTGGCTGAAATGGCGCGTCCAATCCGGCTCGGGCAGATTGGACGCGGCCTCGATTATGTAGGCCGGATCCGTTGGGAAGTGCGAGTTGGAAGACAATCCGTCCCGCTCGAGTGTCACCCAATCCGGCCGCAAATAGCCCATCTCGACGACATTGACGCGAACGCCTCGCCGTTTTGCCTCTTCGATGGCAACGCGATGATAGGGCCGCTCCTCGCCATGCAGAATCATATCGGTGACGCCGTCGGCTTCGAGCCGGCGACGGACGTAGTCGCGCCAACCAGCAAAATTGCCGCGATAATTGAAAGCATCGCCCGCGCGCCAGGAAATCCAGTCACCGGCGTTCAGATTGATACGGATGCACCGAGTGCCTGCCGCCTTCAGCTGCTTAGCGGTCTTGACGAAGAGCGGTGACGATGGCCCCTGCAGGAAAAGGAATACCTTTGGGGAATCACTCACCTCCCCCTGCCCGTCAGCCATTATTCCGGAACCTCGGTACTCAGGCCCGCATAGCGCAGCATCGCGCCGACGAAATTCCAGGGCGCTTCCTCCTGCGGCGGTTTGGGCTTTTGCGAATGCGCACGAGCCCGCCCAAGCGGAACGATGACGTAGTCCGTCCGTGGATCCGGAAACGGATCGGCGAAAGCCTTCAGCAAGGGCGCGTGATCACCGTAAAACAGCAGCCAGACCGGGCGATCCAATCTGTCGAGGTGATGTGCAAGATTGCCCAGCGCGTGATCGGCACGCATCAGTAGTTCGCTGTAGATATCCACCGGATTATCCAGATCGCCGCAACGACCGGGTTCCCAGGGTCCATGATTCGCCATGGAGGCGACGAAGATGAAATTCTTGTCCGTACCGTCCTCGTCGATGGCGCGAATCACGCTTTTCGTCAGCGAGAGATCGCTGACATAGGGACCATCGCGCTCCGGATTGTGATCGAACTCGTCGAGCATCATCATCCGATCGAAGCCGAGCTGAGGCAGAGCCTTGTGACGCAGGAAAAATGTCTTGTCGTAGGGATGGATGAACTGCGTCTTCCAACCGGCCTTTTTCAACCGTGCCGGCCAGACCACATCCTTGTAGTGGCTGGCGCGTAGATAGGGATAGCTTGCGTCGATATGGACGTTCTCCGGCAACAGACCGCTCAGCACTGCAAATTCGGTCCGCAGCGTATAGCCGCCTTCGAAGACATTGGTCATCCGGCCCCACTGGACAGCCTGCTCCCGCAACCGATCGAGATTCGGAAGCTTGAGGCTCTCGACGCCGAAATGCCGGAGGTCGATGAAAGATTCGGATTGCCATACGACAATCAACGGCTCGTCCTCGCCGTGCTCCCAAAGCTCGTGCAAAGCAGAGATAAAACGTCCCGAGAGATCGGAGACGATCGCTTCGCGCTTAACGCCGACCCAGATGACGAAGTGAAAGACCACCGACGAGAACGCTCCGAATCGGACCGTGTCCATTTTAACATCGACCCGGCCGAGATATTTCTGCGTGAAACGGCAGACCGGCTCGCTGACAACCCTGCTAAACAGGGCAAGCCACGGCGAAATGGCCACGACGATCATCAGAAGAACCCAGAAAACGCGATTGTGAAGCGGCAGGATCGACGGTTCCCAATACATATAGAGGCCGCTCAGGCCGAATACGTAGACGAAGGCGATGATCCAGAAGAAGATATTCAGCGAGGTCGCGTAAAAGATCTCCTTGTATTTGAAGACGTCGACCACGAGCGCGATGTCGGAAAAGACCAGAGGCTCGCGAATAAACTCGAATTTTGCTCGCGAAATGCCGGTGAAGATGACGAAAAAACTGATGACTGCCTGACAGCTGTAAATCGGGCGCCAGGAGATCGCAAAGAAGGCCGCATAGATCAATGTAATGACCGGGAGCTTGACGCCCCAGTCGCAAAGACGGCGCTGCCAGGTTCTCTCCGTGCGATTCTGCGCGTTGATCGCCGCCGGCATTGCGAAAATGTCGGTCATGAACACGACGACGCAGGAAAGCGCGAAGCAGGAAAGCGTCAAAAGAACTGGAAAATCATGAAGTTTCAAGACTGCGCCATCCAATACCTACGGACCATGACAGCGTTTCTGAGCCTGCTGGAGACAGGTCACCGATTCACTGACTTGCCTTTGCCTGCCAATTTTCTTGTCGGAAGCCCGACATCGCTGACCATACAACCTCAATAACTATTCCGTCTTACTTACCATTATAAGAGCCGTCGTCTGCCCCCTCGGCCGGGTTAGGCTGCCTTTTTCCTGTTATCTTTCGCGTTTTTCGCGAAAACCACCACATCAGGGGCGGCTTTATCAACGGGCCGAAGTAGGCAAGCATCGCGAGAGAAAATCCGAAATGGACCTTCGCCCTCCCCCGGTCCACACCGCCAACGATCTTTGCAGCCACCATCTCGGCATCCCACGGCTTGACGGAGCCCATCAGGATTTCCGCTTCGGGCGGCCGCATGGCAATCTCCCGCCGGTATTGCGGCGTCAGCGTATCGGGTGGGAAACAGATGGACACCCGGATGCCGTGGACGTCAGCCTCCGCTCTCAAGGCTTCGGCGAAACCACTCAAAGCGGATTTCGAGGCACAATAGGCTGTATAGCCAAAAATGCCGATCAAGGCGGCTCCGGAGGAAATAATCATAATCCTGCCCTCACGGCGGCTCTTCATTCCCTTGTAAACCGCGCGCACAACATTTGCCGTTCCAAGCAGATTGATCGACACCTGCTCGTCGAAGACGGAAGGCGGCATCGCATCGAAGGCAACGGGTTCGACGACACCGGCGGAGGCAACGAGAATATCGCAAGGTCCAAAGGAGGCTTCGCAGGTTTCAATCGCCGACAAAGTCTGAGCAGCTGAGGCAACATCGACGGATATGGTCTGAATCCGCGAGCTGTCGGCGCCTGGCAACGCTGCAATCTCTGCTTGCGCCTCTTCCAGACGCCCCGGATGGCGCGCAAGGAGAGATACCTGTTCACCCCGGCTTGCGTAGATTTTCGCTACCGCCAGACCTATCCCGCTCGAGCCGCCGGTGACGATAACGTGCATGAAATCCCCAACCTGATGCTATGGCTTGCCACCTGAAGTCTGCGCCATCGGCAACAACTGCATCATCTTTTCCATGTCAAGCGAGGCCAGGCCGAAATTCCTGTCCTCCAAGCTCTTGAGTTTAGCGGCCGTCAAGGCAACGGCCCGGCGGATCTGCTCTTCAGTGTGATCGCAGGTGATGAAGAAGCGGAGACGCGCCATGCCTTCCGGAACAGCCGGATGGATGATCGGCAGAACGTTGATGCCATCGGCAAGCAGATCATTGGAAAGCTGAGCGGCCCGAAGCGAATCGCCGACGATAACGGGCACGACGGAGCGACCGATGCTGATACCGGTATCCAGGCCAGCCGCTTTCGCACAGTCGAGGAACAGCTGCCCGTTGCGGCTGAGGCGCTGCGTCCGTTCCGGCTCAGACTGAAGAATATCGAGGCCGGCGATGGCCGCTGCGGCCAGAACGGGAGAGAGACCGACGCTGTAAACGAACCCGCCTGCCTCGGCCTTCAGGATATCGGCAAGGGCGCCGCTGCCGGCGATATAGCCGCCGCAGCTTGATGTCGTCTTTGACAGCGTACCCATCCAGATATCCACATCGTGCGGATCGAGCCCGAAATATTCGAACGTGCCTCGGCCGGTCTTACCGAGAATACCGAGTGCATGCGCTTCGTCGACCATCAGCCAGAAACCGTAGCGGGCCTTCAACTCAAGCAGAGCCGGCAAGTCGGCCACATCGCCGTCCATCGAATAGATGCCTTCGACGATAACGAGGATGCGCCGGAAATCCGATGACAGCGTCTTCAGGATGCTCTCAAGATTCTCGACGTCATTGTGCTTGAAAAGCCGCCGCACAGCGCCGGAAAGCTTGATGCCGGCCAATGCGCTGTTGTGGATGAACTCATCATGGATCACCAGATCCTGAGGCCCCATGAGGCAGCTGATCGCGGCGACATTGGTCAGGTAGCCGCTGACGAAACAAACTGCAGCCTCGACGCCATAGACTTCCGCAAGCTTCTTTTCCAGCTCGACATGCCCCGGTCGCTCGCCTGCAACGAGGCGACTGGCCGAGGCGGAAATGCCGAAGCGATCGATCGCCTCCTTGGCGCTTGCCGTCACATGCGGGTCGGTGTTGGTTGCCAGATAGTCGTAAGAGGCAAAATTCACGAATTCGCGCCCGCCGATGCGCGTCGTCGCGCCGGCAGCGACGTCGTGCGAACGATAGAACGGATTGGCGACGCCAAGCATTTCGCCCGCTATTCGCTGGGTCGCGACGCGCTTGTATTCGGGCAAATCCTCGAAGCGGATCGCCTGACGCTGCTGCGGCAGAGATTGCCGGTTCAGTCGCTCGGCGCGATTTCGCCCTGAGGATTGGCCAACGCGACGCATTTCCTCGAGCAGGCTGTTTTTGCTCTGCTCCGCCGGGCTATCGCCATTGGCATCTTGCGTGGTCACTGGACGGCCCTTTTTTCCTGTTCGGCGGCGTGACTGCGGGTCAGGCGTTCGACCACCTGATCCTCGAGTGCCGCAGGGGCCTCCGCACCATCGCTACCGCGATTCATGACCCGGTCGCGTAGACGGCTAACCACGTCGCTCACGGTCGTGCCCTCAACTACACCACTCAAGGGAATATCGAAGCCGGTCTTCTGCTGGAAGCTCATGCCGAGCTCCATGGCCATCAGACTATCGAGACCGATATCCTTCAGCACCTTGTCGGGTGTCACTGTATCTTCAGTCACTCGCAGGATCGCAGCAATTTCTGCGGCGACCAGGGCGTGAAGCGCAGCCTGTGCCTCTTCTTCCGATTTACCCTTGATCAGCTCCGCAAGATCGATGCTGTCGCCTTCGTTCATCGACTGATGGCTTCCGGCATGACGCATGAGCGGTTCGAACAGGGATCGGCGCGCTATTGGCAGCAAGCGAACGGCATTCCAGTCGATCTCGCCGATCATGACAGCAGCCGCGTCGACCGCCCCCTTGTCGGCCAGGATGTAGCGCTCGACCTGCTCCAAGGCGTCACGAGCCTTGAGCGCCGCCTTGCCGATACGCTTGGAGAGCAGTTCGTTGACTTCGCTGTTGCGGGCAAGAAAGCCCTTGTCCGCAATGGCGCCGAAGCCGACAGCCAGCGCAGGCTTGCCTGCGGCGCGCCGCGCGCGCGCCAGACCCTCGAGATAGCCATTCGCCACGACATAATTGCCCTGTCCGGGATTGCCGAGCATCGTCGTAGCCGACGAAAACAGCAGGAAGAGCTCCAGATGATCCTTCTGCGTCAAGCGATCGAGGACCTCGGCGCCACGTATCTTGACCTCAAGAACCGGCCGGTTACGCTCCGGTGTCAGGTTGGCAAGCAGTGCGTCGTCCAGAACCATGGCAGCGTGGATAACACCCTTCAGTCCGGCTTCGGCGCGAAGCGAAGCAAGCAGTGCATCGACAGCAGCTTCATTGGTCACATCGCAGGCGTGCAGTGTCGCAACAACGCCCTTCTTGGCCCAATCACCCATGACCTTCCTGGTTTCGGCATCAGCCTCGCCGCGGCGCGAGCTTAGCGCAATACGCCGGGCACCCTTGGAGACGAGCCAATCGGCTGCGGTCAGCCCGAAGCCGCCAATACCGCCGACGACGAGGAAAGCTCCCTTGGAATCAAAGCGCAGAGATTTGGCCGGCGCAGGCAGAACACTATCAACCTGGGGAGCCGGGGGGCGTACGACTATCTTGCCGATGTGGCCGGCATTCTGCATCAATCGGAACGCATTGCCGATCTCGTCATATGCGAAGGCGCGATACGGCAGCGGCGCCAGCCTTTCGTCCGCAAAAAGCTGACCGATCTCGGCAAAGATTCGGCGTGTCAGATCGGGAACATTGACCAGCAACTGATCGGCATCGATGCCGAAGTAGCTGACATTGCGCCGGAATGGCCGCAAGCCGATCTTGCGATCGGAATAATAATCTCGTTTGCCGAGTTCCAGGAACCGCCCAAAGGGTTTGACCAGCTCGATGCTGCGCTCCATCGCTTCGGAGAACAACGAATTGAGAACGAGATCGACGCCTTCGCCACTCGTCAGCCGGCGCACGCCGCTAACGAAGTCCAGGGAACGGGAGTCGAGCACGTGCTCCGCCCCGAGCAGCTCCAGGAAACGCCGCTTCTCGACCGTACCGGCCGTCGCAATCACCTTGGCACCCTTAAGCTTGGCGATCTGAAGCGCCGCCAGGCCAACGCCACCTGCTGCCCCATGGATCAGGATCGTTTCACCTGGCTGAATGCGCCCAAGCTCCACCATCGCATAATAGGCAGTCAGGAACGCGACCGGTACTGTCGCCGCGGCAACGGTTTCCATCTTTTCCGGTAGTCGGGTTACACCGTCGCGACGGACGCGCACATGGGTTGAGAAGGCCGCAGGCCCAATCCCCATGACCTTGTCGCCAACCCGTAGATCGTCGACGCCATCTCCGACGGCAAACACCCGGCCCGCAAATTCCATACCGATGGTGGCGCCGGCAAAACCGTCTTCCAATGCCTCTTCCGGCAGAAGGCCCATCGCCCACATGACATCGCGGAAATTGAGGCCTGTTGCTTCAACCGCAATGATGACCTCTTCCTCTTCCGGCGCGGGGAGTTTTGTCTCTTCCCAGGCCATGCTGTCCAGGCGACCGCTCACATGCTGTCGGATCGTCGCGGCGGCAAAGTCATGCCGATTTGCATCCGTGGCAATGAACGGACCGGCGGCGGCGCGGATTTCACGTATCTCTGCCGTCGCGCGATCCAGAACCCACTCTCTGTTGTCGGTCTCCGCCCGCAAGATGGTTTCGACCGCCGCAAGGGCGCGCTTGTCATCCGCATCGGCATCCAACAGGTGCACATCGAAAGCGTCATATTCGTTTTGAAGGACGCGCGCGAAAGCCCACAAACCTGCATTGGCGACGTCAACAGATCCGTCGACCAAGGGCGAGCCTCCCGGGGAGACGACAACCAATCTGGGCCTTATGCCGTCGCTGCCTTGCGACAGGACATTCGCCAGCTCAGTGAATATCGCAAGCCGCGACAGGGAGAGTTCAGTCGGGTCGAGATCTCGCTTCGAATTTGCGACGTAGACAACCCTATGTGGATGCCGATCAAGCGCCTTCAGTGCATCAATAGCCTCTGCGCGCGACGTGCCAACTTCGAATACGGCAACTCGCTTGTCCAGACCAACGATGCCCTTCCTGCCCTCTTCAGACAAGACCAGGAACGGTTCCGAAATTTCAACGGAGCTGATCGCTTCCGGCTGCGGCTCCGCAACTGCCGATGCCACAATCAGGCTGCCTTCCGGGAAGGTCAATTCACGAACCCGCGCCTTGGCGAAGCCGAGCGCCGCAAGCAGATCCTCGATTTGCTCCACTGTGCCCAGCCGACCCACCGGAAACTCCGGCGAATGGCTGTCCTCGAACCACCCTTCAGACAGGCCGAAGACGAAATCATTGAAGGCGCTCGGCGCGCGGTCTGCCAGAAACAGCTGCCCGCCGCGTGCCACGACCTTCCTGACGCTTGCCTTGATGCCATCATCATGCAGCAAGAGATGCCGGCTCTGGTCCCCTGATGCAACGAGGATATCCGCGACGGCCGATTCCGGTAGCTTTCCCGGCTCCATCACAACGACGTTGGGATCGCGTTCGAAAGCTATCTCGAGCGCACGGCGCGCCTGCTCGCGCGGCTCCGCGATGATAAGATTGGAACCCGCTTGTGCCGCAATCGCCGCCAGCCGGCGGCTGAACGCCGGCGATACCGAACCTATTTCGACAATATGCCCCACGGCTCCCGGATTCGCCTCGATGGAGGCATTCACAGCTTCGCAGAGAAGCGCAAGCCGTCTTTCGCTCAACGGGGATTGAACAAGCACGTGCTCCAATGTCGCACCAGCCGGCATGCTCAGAGCGGGGACAGCAGGCTCTTGCGCGAGCCGATGACGCCGCGTGGCCGCCAAGCGCTCAAGCGTTTCGCAATAGGCATTGTTGACGAGAACGGCTTCAGCCACCCGGCCGGCGTCCTCGCGATAAATGTCCTGTAGAAGCTCCGCAACCGGCGGCAGCGTCGGCTCCAGCGGTATCGTCCATTCGCTATCGGTTACCGACGCTATGCCGGCATCCTCGAGAATATAGAGGCAATTGACGAGGAAGGATCGGAATTCCGGATCCCCGGGGAGATCGGAAAACGACACCACGCCGTTGCGTCCACCAACTGCCAAGGCGATATCATGGCAGCCTCGATAAATCGCAGCATCGAACAGAAGGGTCGCGTTGTTGGACGAATGATCTCCGCTGATAACAGCGGCATCAGGCAGCCGCATATCCGTATTCACTCGGCGCGCAAACGTGCTTGAGGGCACAGCCTCATAGTGAAATGCAACGGAATCGAGCGTCGCGCGCCGGCGCAGCTGCGTGCGGCGAAAACGGCAATCCTCAAGAACAGCAATGCAATCGCCGTTTGCGTCGAACAAGCCGAAGCGTGCCTTGATCGAATTGGCGCTGAACCGATCGATGTCGATGACAGCTTTTACGACCGCCCTGCCCTTGCCGAAAACTCTGATCGTGCCGAAATGAACGGGAATATAGGGCGCGCCGGTTTCATCACCGGAAAGCTGGTCGAACAGAGCGACAAGCCCATGAAACGCAGCATCGACCGACATGGGATTGAGATTGTACGCGCAGAAAAGATGCGAAGGCCGGGCCGCTGGCTTGAGATCAACCTCGATTGCGCTCCGACCGTACGCAACAGCCTTCGACAGAAGCCGGAAGCTTGGGCCGTAGTGCAGACCGAAACGCTCGGCCGTTTCATAAGTTGTCTCGGAAGTCAGAACGGACTTCCGTTCCTTGCTTCGCGGTTCGGAACCGCCGCCAGCCGCTTCGTCCTCAACCGGCTTGCGGCAGCGAGCCACAGCGTGAACGGTCCAGTCATCATGGCTTAGACGCTCGCGCGACCGGATTTCGATATCTCCGGTTTCCGGCGAGAGGATCGTCGACAGTTCCACGATGCGGTCCTGACGGAACTCGAGCGGTCGGACGATCTCAAGATTGCCGATCTCCACATCATCCACACCATAATATTGCTGCGCTGCCGTAATCGCGATCTCGATAAAACCGCTGCCCGGCAGGATTGCCTTGCCGTCGACCACATGCTCGGCAAGATCCGCGAAAAGCTGGGCATCGATATGGTTTTTCCAGCTTGAACCATTCGGATCGGTTCGCCAGCCGAGTAAGCTGTATGAACTCTTGCCGTCACGACCGAAGATATCGATCTCATCACTTGTCGGCTGAGTACGCAGTTCGACCAGCTCAAACGGCAACGGCGGCAATTTGACGAAAGCGTTGCGGCCAGCGCTGCCTCGCCCACGCAAGGCTGGGGCGCCATTGGCAACCGCGCGCGCAAAAGACTGCGAAACCGGATCATGGCCGGCAATAGGAGCTTCGCGGAGCAGAGTCGAGATGGAAACAACCTGTATCGAGGCCTGCTTTGCGATTTCCGCCACATAATTGGACAGGATCGGACGGGGAGAAATCTCGATGAAGAGGTTACATCCCATCGCCATGGCCGCCTGGCAACCAGCCTTGAAGAGCACTGGATCGCGCACATTGCGCCACCAATATTGTGCATCGAGCAGGCGGCCGTCCCGCAGCTCGCCCGTCACGGTCGAAATGAAGGTCCCTGCCCCGTCGTCCGGCGCCACATCAGGCAGATCCGCGAGGAACGCATCCTTGGCGCGGTCAATGATTGGATGGTGGAACGGATAGTTGATATCGAGGACATGGGCAACGATGTGGGCTTTCCGCGCCGCATCCCTGAAGGCCTCCACCTCTGCAACCGGGCCGGAAATCGTCACGGAGTTTGGAGCATTGATCGCCGCAATGCAGATACTGTCGAGTCCATGCGATTTCGCAAATGCAAGTGCTGCGTCCTCGTTGAGCACCACCGCGGCCATCTTGCCTTCGCCGGCCAGGAGATCCTGATGCAGCGAGCGCTTAGCGACGATGGTAACAGCCTCGGCTGCAGTCAGCGCCTTGGCGGCGTAGGCAGCAGCGATTTCGCCTACGGAGTGACCGAAAACGGCGTCCGGCCTGACGCCCATGGCCCACAAACAATCGGAGAGCGAGGCCTGAACCGCAAATAGCAGGGGTTGGGCAATCTTGGTATCGGCCAACCGCGCTGAGAGATCCGGTGCGACCAGAATATCTGTCAGCTTCTCGCCGAGGTAGTATTCGAACAGGGCGCTGAAAGACTGGAAACACTGGCGGAAATGGCGATTTTCCTGATAGGCGCCGACGCCCATGCCTGCCCATTGCGAGCCGTTGCCCGAAAAGACGAAGGCGATCTTCGCAGCCTGCATCGGCGCCTCGCCGGCCTCCCCGACCGAGTTCTGGCCGTCGAGGTGAGCATCGAGCGCCTCAAGTACGGCAGCGCTATCCTTTGCGCGGACCGCGAAGCGATGCCGCATGGGCTCGCGATTGGCGGCAGCGGATGCAACGATCTGACGAGCTTCCTTGGGCTCCATATTATCGAGATGGGTCTTATAGCTCTCAAGCAGCTTCGTCAGCGCCGAAGCGGTATGGGCACTCACGGCAAAGACGACTCCGTCGCCGCGATTTTGCGGCTCGGGCGGAGCAACCGGGTCCGGATCGCTGATGACGACATGGGCGTTCGTGCCGCCGAACCCGAAAGAGTTGATGCCGGCAAACCGCGGCTGCCTTGCAGGGAGAAGTTCGATCGCAGACGTGTTGATCCGAACGTTCAGTCCTTCGAAGTCGATATTTTCATTTGGCCGGTCGAAATGCAGCGACGCCGGCAGGAAATTGTTTTCCAGCGCAATCATCGCTTTCAGCAGGCCGAAGAGACCGGAGGCTGGTTCGGTATGTCCGATATTGGTCTTGATCGAGCCAACCGGAACCGGCGCGCGGCGCTTGCGTCCGATGATTTCGCCGATCGCCCAGATCTCGGCGGGATCGCCGACCTTCGTCCCCGTCCCATGGCCTTCCACGAAGGCTATGCGATTGACGTCGATATTTCGGCCCTCATAGATCGAGCGCAGCAAGGCGGCCTGCGCGTCGCGCGATGGCAGAGAAATGCCGTTGGTACGGCCGGAAGAATTCACACCGACTGCATGGATTCGGGCGTAGCTGCGATCCTTTTCCCGCAGTGCTACGTCAGTCCGCCGCAACAGGATCGCTGCGCCGCCTTCGGCGCGGACATAGCCGCGACCGTCATCATCGTAGGCACGACACAACCCTTCCGGAGAGAGCATGCGCGCCTGGGCAAAACCGACGAAAGACATCGGATGGAGCAGGACATTAATGCCGCCAACGATTGCAGTATCGATTTCGCCACATTCCAGTGCCCGCACGGCCTGATCCAGCGCAACCAGCGACGAGGAACAGGCCGTATCGATCGTCATGCTCGGGCCTCGCAACCCGAATATATGAGAGATACGGTTGGAAACGATGGATAGAGTATTCCCCGTCATGAAATACGGGCTGCCGGAAGCAGGATCCTCGGTCGCCAGATTACCATATTCGAGCGACGACGCGCCGATATAGACGCCGACCTTTTGCCCTTCGAATCCGTCAATCGGCAGATTGGCATCTTCCAACGCACGCCATATGACGTTGAGAAGGATGCGTTGCTGTGGATCCATCTGCATGGCTTCGCGCTGCGAAAGGCCGAAAACCGCCGGATCGAAGGCATAGACATCATCGATAACGCCGGCGGCGTAGCTATAGGTTTTTCCTGAAATGCCGACCGCCGGATGCCAGAAACGCGCCAGATCCCAGCGGTCCTCAGGAATGCGGCCTACGGCGCTGCGTCCCTCCTTGAGCAGAAGCTGCAGCTCTTCGATCGAACCCGCCCCGGGGGCAACGCTTGCGCGTCCGATAATCTCAACTGTCATGATCTCTCGGCAAAAATGTCTACAAAAAGCTAAGCAACTTCACTAGTATCCGTCCACAATGCCGTGACCAGGATCATCATCAACAAAAGATCCCGAGTTACAACCACTATGCGGCACTGCAACAACCAGTGCAACATATCATTTCCATGGCCTGAACACGCAGCAGCAAAAGCGACATCGCATGCTCCTAGTAAAACCGGCTACTATGCGCAACAATTGAAGGCAATTTCCATGCCTCCAACAAGGCCCGATCCGCTCCAGTCATACAGATACCGACGTGCGCGATTCGCGACCTAGAGCGATGATCACTTCGACAAGCGCCGCGATCTCCGCATCCCGCACTACTGGTTCAAAAGCGCGGCGGTCCCGGCACCTTGGGCTGCGATGCCCAAAGGAGTACCAACGATCGTCAGGAATTTGCGGAGATCGACCGAGGGATGGCGCGACACATAGATGACGTCGCGGCTCTTGATCGGGAATGTCTGCCCAACGATCAGACTGTCCGGATTAGACATGTCGAAGCGGTAAACAATCGGATAACGTCCCTTGGCGTCTGTCGCCATTCCCTTACGCAACAGCCCCTGGAACCGAGCCGGGCCAAGCAGGCTCTTGACGATATCGGGCTCTTCGTAACGGAACAGGAAGAAACCCTTGGCATTGCTGGAGTCGTCGATAGCGCCATGCCCCAGGGCAACGGCCTCGAGAAGATTGAGGTCATTAGCCCCGAATTCGATGCGTCCGTCTCCACGAACAGAGCCGAGCAGCGTAAAGGTTCTCGGATCACGCACGAGGAAAATCTGATCGCCGGGCTGGACATAAATGTCTTCGGAGGGATGCTCTATGATCGACTTGAGCAGAACGGTGCCGGTTCTGTTGCCGCGAACCAGCGTGACGTAGGTTTCGTAGGGCTGCGTCGAAGGGCCACCTGCCTTGGCGATGACTTCCGTGATCTTTTCCTTGGTCAGATCCAACGAAACCATCGACGGCTTGCCGACAGCGCCGGAAACCGTGACGGTTCGTGACGGCGTTCCCATGCTGGTTACGATAACATCGGGCTCAACGGCCTTGCTGGCCAGAGCCGCAAGAATGCCCTTGCGGGCTTCATCCAGCGTTTTGCCAGCGAACCGAACCGACCCGGCATAAGGAATCGCAGCCTTTCCATCCGGCTGCACGACAATATCCAAAGATACCTGCTTGGACTGCGATGTCGAAAACAAGCCATCCGAGCCAGCTTCGAAGATCGTCACCTTCAACGCATCGCCAACGCCGATGACAACCGGTCCGACGCCACCGCCAATGCCAAACCGGCGGCTAAGCGTCGAAGAAACATAATCCGAAACCAGGCGCGCACTACGGCTGTCGATATCAACGATATCGAAGACGGCGGCATTCTTGCGACCGAGTTCGGCACCGGATTGCCCCGCATCGCTATTGATTGCGCCGGCAAGCGGCCCTTCGCTTGAGACAGCATTACATCCAGCCAGAGCCACGCAGCAAAGTACAGCGCCAATACGAATCAACTGAACAACCTCAAATCTATTAGCTGTCGCCATTACCGGATGGCTTGGGCTGACATCGTATGCCTTAAAATTCAACGACGCTTTGAAAAGCATAACGGGCGCCCGCCAACAAGCCCATAACATTGGGAATGCAATCAAAAACACCAGGTGCGGTCATCGGAACACACTTGTGGCCCTATAAAACGCCCGACCGTACCGGTGTATAAGGGCCAAAAGAGCGCGAGGCAATTTACCGGGATACTATTTGGTGAATTTAGATTCAAATTCTTGGAAAGATGGTAAACCATCGTTAATCAATGGCATTCACAAAGACCCCGCCAGAACAATGACATTGAAGTTCATGAATTCGTCCTCGCCCCGCTTTTCATCCACTTACTAATGCCTGTAGAAGGCTAAAATTATCAGTCTCTATTCACTTTGAAGCAGCAGATCATAGAAATTGGAACTGCCGGATCTAAGCCTTCATCATCACAGTTATCGGGTAGCGACAAGAAAATCTGGATGGTGCCCTTTTCTAGTGGATAGAGATCATCTCAGTGCGAAGGCGACATCTATAAATTGAAGGAAAATGGCGGGGGCTCATAAAATACGCCATTTTACTAGGAATGTATTTTCGAGGCTCGCTTCGGATGGTGGTTCACCCGAAGCCAGTCCGGCAACTCCTCCAATTCGGTTAGACTCCGATGGAAATGAAGGTCATTTGAATGCTCGGCTTTTCAAAACGCTCACAAAAGAAATCGTCGAAAAATCCCTTGGAAATATTCGACCAGTACGAGCAAAGTACACCAAGCCACCAGAATGCCATCAACGCCCTTCCGGGGTGGAACTGCAGCTTTCCGCCGGAACTCAATCTCGAGGCCGGAGCGTTGCCTCTTTACGCTGACGATCGAATAGCTTGGGCACTCCAGACTTTCGGCCCGATCGACGGCAAAGCAATCTTGGAAGTCGGGCCGCTCGAGGGGATGCATACGTCCATGCTGAACCAACGGGGGGCAGCGAGAATCGATGCAATCGAAGCGAACCGGCTCTGTTTCCTGAGATGCCTGATCACAAAGCAGATTTTGAAGATCGACAACGCCTCCTTTATGCTCGGCGACATTCAGTCGTGGCTGACGGAACGAGACGAAGTTTACGATCTCACCATCGCATCCGGCGTTCTCTACCATATGGCCGATCCAGGGGAATTTCTGCGGCTGCTGGCAAAGCGATCCGATGCAGTCTTTATCTGGACGCATTTCGTCCTGGAGGAAGCGATGCCGAAGGAAGACCTGCGCTGGCTTCCGTTCAGCGGTAAAGTCGAGACCAGGGTGGTCGACGGCGTTTCAGTGCGCTATTACGAGCGCAGCTATCATCACGCCAATGCCAACGCATCTTTTTGCGGAGGTATGAAGGATCGTCATTTTTGGATGCACAGGGACGATATATTGGTACTTTTACGCGCATTCGGTTTCAATCACATCGACATTCGCGATGAAGATTTGAACCACCCCGGCGGCCCGAGCTTTTCGCTTCTCGCGCGTAAGACAGCTGGTGAAGCCTGAAGAAATCTGAGCGCTGGCTTTCAATATTGAGACGTTGTGCGGTGTGGCGGACAATTTGATGCATCTAGATACTCAAACCGGATATGGCTCGCAGCGGGTGGAGGCACTGGGGATCAGCGGTGCTTTTTAACCTTGAGCATGACCATGGCAATCTGATTGAGGGCTACCTCATCCCCGATGGCTTCTCAGACAAGCCGCAGATCAGGGTATCCGACGCCAGCGGTGAGTTGATGATATTACCCTGCGACCAGATCAAACAGGCTGTCATCGATTCGGGACGGCACGAAGACGGTCGCGTCGGTTTCAAGCTCGATCCAGCGATCATTCCCGATCTGGCCGATCGGACCTCGCTGACGATCCACGACGCGAAGTCAGGATTGTTGATCTATCGGCGACCTCAGGTACTGCAGCCAATCCCCCTGAAAGTTGTGCGCCTCGAAACGCAACTGCTGCCGATGGTCAAGTTTGACCATCATTGCGGCCGCCATTTCCAATACGAGATTTCATCCGTGGAGCGCTTCGGCCACGAGACGACACTCCAGGCGTTTCATCTCAACGCCATACAGTCGATCTACATTAGCGGCCGCCTGCTAATGCGCAATTACGAGGAATTTCTGGATAAGGGGTTCAAGGCGATCGCTCTGCTCACCGACCCATATTATGAACTGGCACTGCGAATATTTCTTCTCAAGCGGATGGCGAAAACCCAGATCTCGTTCTTCGGCGACCGCGACAAGATCATCCTGGCACCAGCGGCCGAGCATTTCGCAGAGGTCAATCTCGACGACGAGATCTCCCTGAAGACGGCGCTAAAGAAAGCGCCACAAAATGTCCGCACAGTGCTTGTCTCGCCCGTCACCCGCCAGCTGGCAACAACGATACCGGAGCAAACCGTCACGCGGACAGATGTCGCCACAGCGATCGATCTTCTGTCGCGCTTTGCCATCGTTGGTCGTGATACCGACAGCCTTCATTTCCAGCGAGCCGTCAGCGAGATGCTCGGGATTTCAGTCGACGACTTCCCGCTGCCCTCAAGACACAGTACCCTTGAAGACGTTGCGGCACGGCTCCGTTCATTGCATATTGCCGAGCTCATGCTCGAAGAAGATTTGATTTTCGATCATTACGTACGCGAAGCGTTGAAGCCAAGCGCATCTGCACCGCGGGAAACGATTGCAAGCTGACATGCCCAAACCAGTCATCGAAGACGCAATAGTCCAGGAACAGCTGCGAGTGAGGCCGGGTCGGCACATCCTGCCGTCGCTGTTCCGGCGCAGGATGCCCAGCCAGCGCAATCGCAATGATCTGGAAGAGATCGAATATGTGCCTGTGCATGACGGACAGGAACCGGAAACCAAGGCCGGCGGCAAACCCCCGCTGAGATTGATTGGCTTTCTCCTGCTCGTGATCCTGCCTTTTGCGGCAAGCTCGATCTATTACGCCTTCATTGCTTCGGATCAATATGTAGCGGAAGCGCGCTTTGCCGTTCGCGCCGTATCGGGAACCACGGACAGCAGCGAAAGCAGCGATGCCGCCGCCGGTGGCGGAGCCAGCGCCCTCAACATGCGCTCCGCTTCGCAAGATGCCTATGTCGTGACCAGCTTCATCCATTCGACTGAGATCCTGAAGCGGATCGGCACGAAGCTCGATTACCGTTCGATGTTCACGAAGCAGGATGCGGATTTTCTGACGCGATTCAGCGCTTCTCAATCCGACGAAGAGTTCCTGAAATACTGGAACGACCACGTCACTGCCTACATTGACGTGACGTCCGGCATCATAACCTTGAAGGTCAGGACATTTGCCCCAGGCGACTCCGTAAAGCTGGCAGATGCGATCATCGAGGAAAGCGAAAAGCTTATCAACGAGCTCTCCGAACGGGCGCGCAACGATATCGTCCGAAGCATGAAGGCGGATGTCGAGAAAAGCGGCAAAGCCTACAGCGATACCTTGGTAGCGCTCAATCAATTTCAGAATGCGTCGGGACTGCTCAGCCCGCAGACCCAAGCCAAGAACAGCGGAACGCTTCTGACCGGCCTGCTGGCCCAAAAGATGGAATTTGAAACCCGTTTGTTCGTCATGCGGCAATCCAATGCCGAGAACTCTCCGACCTACCAGCAGCTGAACCTTGCCAAGGAGAGCCTGGACGCGCAAATCGAGAAGATGAAATCCGAACTGACGGGTCCTGAGAATGAAAGCCTTGCGAAGGCGTTGCTGGAATATTCCAGGCTCGACACGGATCGTCTCATTGCACAAAAACTGTATGAGAGTTCGCAAAAGAACTATGATGCCGTCCTGGCCGAAGCACTGCGCAAGACGCTATATCTCGCCGTGTTCGTCAAGCCTGTACTGCCGGAGGAGTCGATCTTCCCTCGCCGCGTCAGTACGCCTTTGATCATATTGCTTGCGCTGATCGTAACATGGGCGACGCTTTCCCTTATCTGGGCATCTGTCGAAGACCATCGGATATGAGTGGACGCACATCATGATCCGCTTCAACAACGTCTCGAAATTCTTCAAGACCCAGGCTGGAAAAAAAGTCATTCTTGATCGCGTCAGTTGCGAGTTCCAGTCGGGCTATTCCTATGGTCTGCTGGGGGTAAATGGAGCCGGGAAGTCGACGACCATCCGCATGATCGCCGGGACGATGCTGCCCAATTCGGGCAAGATTGCCAAGGACGTGCGCGTGTCCTGGCCGCTGGGCTTGAGCAGCGGCTTCAATCCTCTGATGACAGGACGAGCCAACGTTCATTTCGTTGCACGCGCCTATGGCGAGGATGTCAGACGGGTCTCGCGCTTCGTCGAAGAGTTCGCGGAGCTGGGCGACTATCTTGATGCTCCCGTCAGAACCTACTCTTCCGGGATGGGTGCTCGCCTGGCGTTCGGCCTTTCAATGGCCATAGAATTCGAATGCTATCTGGTGGATGAGGTTCTTGCCGTCGGTGACGCCCGCTTTCAGGAGCGTTGCCGCATTGCGTTCGAAAACAGACGCAAGACTTCCGACATCATTATGGTTTCTCATAGTATGAGCATGATCAGTACCCATTGCGACAAGGGCATGCTGCTTGTCGATGGAAGACTTATCGTTTTCGATGAGGTGGAACAGGCGATCGAAGCCTACTATAGACTGAACCGATAGGACACGAGGGATTGCCGGCAAGGCCCGATATGGCTCACGATACCGAAAACGCGCCCAAAACGATTGAACTCAGCGCAACAGAGCACAGCCGCAGCGTGGCTGCCAATCTGTCCGTGACGGCACGGAAGCTGCGCTTTTCGACGTCGAGGCGGAGCCAGTTGTTCAAGGCTGTCGGGCTGCGCCCGCGTCCGATGCAACAGATCATCGGCCGTTCTATCCTCGCATCGATCATTCTGCTGCTTGTCATCCCCAATGTCGCTTCGGTTTGCTATTTTACCTTCATGGCATCCGATCAATACCAGTCGGAAACCCGCTTTACCGTGCGGTCTTCGACACCGGCGCTTGGTGGAGGGCAACTGGCCAAAGTCACCGGTTTGCCAGCGGCACAGATCGTTCAGGACACGTTGATCGTTACCAACTTCATCAAGAGTAAGGACATGGTGGCCGCGCTCCAAGGCAAGGTCGATTTCCAGAAGCTGTATGGAGATTCGTCGATCGATCCGGTCGCAAGGCTCAGGTCCGACGCGAGTTCGGAAAAGCTGCTGAAATACTGGGAGGACATGATCTCCGTCAAAGTCGATGCCAATAGCGGTATCGTCACGGTCAGGGTCCGCGCTTTTTCGGCGGCCGACGCCCAGAAAGTCCTGCAGGAAGTCGTCAAAGCCTCGGAAGGCGTGGTCAACGACGTCAACAACCGCATCTGGCACGATGTCATTGCCACGGCTCAGACCAATCTGGATAATTCCAAGAGCCAGCTGCAGAAGGCTCGAGATCATCTTCTGGCGGCGCGCAATCAGACGGGCGTCCTTAGCGTGGAAGGATCGTCGACGGTTCTGACAAATCTGATCTCAACCGTGCGGAAAGAACAAATCGATCTCCAGCAAAGATATAATGCGCAACTCGGAACCGTGTCGGCGAATGCCCCGCAGATGCGCGTTCTCAAGCGGGAGATCGACAGCAAGCAAGCACAATTGGACCAGCTGAACAGTCAAATCGCCGGACAGAATAAATCCGAACAGAACCTTGCCGACGTATCCGTCGATATGTCTCAACGCGAACTTGAACAGACCCTTGCGGAACAGCAGTTCGCGATAAGCATGAAGACGCTGGAGCAGGTGCGGTTCGTCAGCAAGCAGCAGCTTCTTTATCTCGATACCTTCCTTGCCCCCGATCTGCCGGATGAGGCGGAATATCCGCAACGGCTACTCTGGATGGCAGGCATATTTGGCGCGACGCTGTTGATTTGGGGCGCTGCTTTCGGGGCGCTGACAAATCTTCGAAATCGCTTCGCCTAGCGCCGCGCGGTGGGATCCATGCAAGTTCTGCGCGACGTGCTCTATCGATTGCTTCCCAGGCCTCAGCCTTCAGGGGCGATGGCAAAAGATCGTCGAGGCGCGGCAAAACAACTGCTTATCCTCTCGCGATATCCGAATCCCACCGTCAGCTATTATCTTGACGAACGGGCCAGGCTCGCCGAGATGCCTGTCATCATGAAGAGCCTCGACGACTCCCTTGATGCGATCGACAGCGACGGCCTCTTCGTCGTCATCTGCCGCTACATAAAGCCACCGCAGCTGCGCTGGCTTGAGGAAAGACGCGAAAGCCTTGCCGGTGTGGCCTACTTTGTCGATGACGACATCAGGGCCGTTGTGACAGGCAGAGAAGCAGGCTGGCTTTACAAGTTCAGGCTGATGAGACTGGCCGTCCGTCCCTTGCCGCGGGTCAATCGTTTATTGACCCATCTATGGGTCTCGACCGAAGCTCTGTCTCGCACGCTTGCCACTGCCGGCCAGGAGATCGATATCCTGAAGCCCTTGCCGGCCCACCCCGCCGATATGCCCGTAAGTACGGTGATCGAAGACGTGACACCGCTCAAGATGGTTTATCACGCGACCGGCGTTCATCGTCACGAACATGAATTCCTCATGCCGATCGTCAAGGCCGCGATGGAGCGGCATGCCAACCTGCATTTCGAGGTCTTCGCTAGCGGCGCCCTTGCGCGTTGCTGGAATCGTCTGGGCATCGATCCCGCGAGAATGACGATCGTCGCTCCGCTCTCGTGGCCGGCCTATCTTGCCAGGACGACGCATCAGAATGCCGATATAGCACTCGTTCCCCTGCTTCCGGGAAAGACGAATGCGAGCCGCGCCGATACCAAGCGTGTCGACATCAGCCGACTGCAAGCCGCGGCCATCTTCTCGCAATGTCCGACATTCGCGCGCTGTGCCGTCGCAGGAGAACTCCATATCGGCAATACTGTCGAAGATTGGTCTGCCGCAATCGATCATTTGGTGAATGATCGTGAGTACCGACTTGCCGCTCGCGACGCCACGCGATACTCGATTGAGAAGATGCGAGAGCAAGCCACGCCGTCATTTCCCGGCGTTCGATTATATCCTGCAATGACACGGCATGACGTCGCTATTCTCTGAACATCGCGCTACGGGCTCGTGAATAGAAACAAATTGATGACATTGAAGATCTTACCAAACGCCGATCTTGAACATGAAAACGTGACCGGCGCCGATCCCAATCTTTGGAAGTCGCAAGGCGATGATCCCGCCTTTGAAATCAGGTTCTCGCCTGTCAGGAAGAGATTACTCGTCCTCCACATAGCCGCGACCGAAGAACCGATAGATCCCAAATTCTACATCAATCGCGGCTATGGCTTTCATGAAAGAGACGCGATCTCCTTGCCGGAAGCACGCCGGTTTATCGTCACCGCGGATGTTGGCGCAGTTGGCACGATCTGCGCTTTGCGGGCCGATCCAGCCAGCTTCCCGACAACATTCAGATTCGACATCAAGGCATTTTCCTCGGCCAAGTCGGCCGAAGAATACGTAGCTCGGCTCCTCAACACCGGTGAGAAAGCACAGCGCGTCGATCTCGGCAGGCTGCCGCGGCACTGGAGCAAGATACCGAAGCTTCGATTCGGAAAGCGAGCCGCCAGCCTGACGATCCAGTATGCGGATGCCAATTATCGACTCGCCGCCGATCTTGCCCCCTCGCCCGTGACGGCAACAGCTGGAACCTGGCTGAGCATCATCGTTCCGGTCTACAATGCGCCAGCGCGATATCTGGACGATCTCATCAGATCCTTTGACATGCAGGCGGAACCGGGCACGGAACTCATTCTCAGCGATGATGGCTCGACGTCGGCTGAAACGCGTCAGTGGTACAAATCACGAAGCGCGAAGGACAATATTCGCTTCGTGCTGAACGAACGCAATGGCGGCATCGCAGCGGCCACCAATTCTGGACTATCCCAAGCGCGCGGCCAATGGATTGCCTTTCTCGACCATGATGATGTTGTTGCCCCACACGCATTCAAACTCATCAGGCACACGTTGGAGCAGAACCCGGACGCCAATTTCCTCTACACCGACGAGCTCGTTGTCGACGATACGTTGAAGCCGACGGGGGTCATGCTCAAGCCAGCCTATGATTCGGTCCTGCTAAGCGGCGTGAACTACATCAATCATTTCTCCGTTTATCGCCACGACCGGCTTCGGGAGATCGGCTACCTTCGGACTGGATATGACGGTTCCCAGGATTACGACTTGCTGCTGCGTTATCTCGAGGGACTTCCGGAACACAGCATCCTGCACCTGCCCTATCCGGCCTATTGGTGGCGGCGCAATGGCAAGACCTACTCGCGTAAATTCATGGATGCCGCGACCACGAATGCGAGAAAAGCGCTGACGGAAAGATTCGAGCGGCAGCAGCAAGCGATCCAGGTCGAGGGCGCACTGACCAAGACGCTGCATCGCGTCGTTTTCGAGCCGCCTCACGAGTGGCCCAAAATTTCGATCGTCATTCCCAGCAAAGACAATTTCGATCTGATTTCGCGAATCCTTCATGATCTCTTTGAAAAAACGGATTATCCGAATTTCGAAGTTCTGGTCATGGACAATGGCTCGACAGATCCTGCGGTGCTCAATCTCCACGAGCGGTATCGCCAATCACATCAGCATTTTTCGGCTACTGTCGTACCCGAAGCCTTCAACTTTTCGCGCTCCGTCAACCGCGGCCTGAGCGCGGCGAAAGGCGAGCACTGTCTGATCCTCAACAATGACGTCGAGGTGATCGATGCTGGTTGGCTGAAGGAGATGGTTTCCTGTCTTGCTTATGACGGGACGGGTATCGTCGGCGCCAAGCTGCTCTTTCCGAACGACAAGATGCAGCACGCCGGCGTGGTCATCGGATTTGGAGGACTGGCCGGTCATTGGTACATGAACAAGCCCAAGGAGTTCGGCGGCCCGATGAATCGACTGCACGTTCGCAACACCATGACCTGCGTAACGGGTGCCGTCATGCTGATCTCCGGCGATTGCCTGCGAAAGATCGGCCTGTTCGACGAGGAAAATTTCGCGGTCGCCTATAACGATGTGGACTATTGCCTGCGCGCGCATAAAGCCGGCTATCGCATCATCTGGACTCCCTTTGCCTGCCTCTACCACCACGAATCGCTGTCGCGGGGATCGGACAAATCTGGCGAACGGAAAAAGCGCTTCGATCAGGAAAAGCAGAACCTGCGCCGGCTGCACGCGACGCAGCACTTCGTCGACAGAGCACTCAATCCCGCCTATAGCCGGAACAAGTCAGATCCGAGGATCGTCGTCCCGACGCGGCTGTCCATTCCGTCGATGTCACAACGGACCGAGTAACCGGCCTCGCGGCCTATAGCCTGATCAGGTCCAGATCGCTGCCTATTTCGCGCTTAGCGATCTCAACGACGCTCATCTCATGCGTGAAAAGGATCGTCTGGAAGCGTTCGGCTGTCGTCGCCAGCACCTTCAATCCCGCGCTCGCCCGCTCATCGTCAAAGGTCTGGAAGATATCATCGACGATCAGGGGAGCCGGCTCGTTGCGGGCGGAGTAGTCCTCCAGGAAGGCCAGCCGCAGGGCAAGATAGAGCTGATCGCCGGTGCCTTCGCTCAAGCCGTCGAGCGGCACCCGCTCGCCACCCACGCGCTCAGCCAGCAGCTGTAATGTGTCGCTTTCGTCATGTGCCTCGACAAGGCGCAGGAAGCGGTTTCCGGTGAGTTGCGAAAACAATTCGCCAGCGCGTTTGATGACCGGGTCTGCCTGCTTTTCCCGATAGGATTCCATCGAGCCCGCCAGCATTCGTGCCGCAAGTTTCAGGACAACCCACTGCCGGGCGAGGTCCTTGGCTTCCTGCTCGGCCGAGAGTTTTTCGAAAACCGCATATTCGGCGCTCACACCGGTTTCGAGCGTCTGTTGCTGCCGACGATTTTCCGCCAACCGGGCCGAAAGCTCGCCGTGACGTGTGAATTGCCGCTGATCTTCTTCCGTTAGTCGCTCGATTTCGAAATCGGCCGCAATGCGCTCGAAATCATGAAGCTGGCGCCGAAGCTCATCCTCCGCCCGCCCCTCGGCCTGCCGGCGGAAGCGGTCGCGGCTTTCCAGCAGCCGCGCGTTCAGGCGGGTACGCTCCCGCAGACGTGACAGCAGCGCCGATAGATCCGTGGCGCCCGGCAAGCCGGCGGTCAGCTCATCGAGGTTGCTCGATATTGCCGTAAGCTCCTCCTCATGGCGGGCGACCAACCCCTCTGCCCGCTGCCGATCCTCCTCGAGACCCTCGCGCTTCTTCAACTCGCCGCGCATGGCATTGGCGCGGCTGTGCAGCGCTTCTGCCGCGGCATCCGGCGGCAAGTGCTCCAGTTCGTAGCCGGAGCTGGCCACGAGCGTCGCGAGCCGCCGTTCGAAGTCCGCCATGTCGCGCCGCATGCCGCTGACGCGCCGCAACCTGTTGTCGCGTTCCGCCAGAGCATCAGGCAGCTCTTCCCACGCCTTTAGGGCCACCGCCGCCATTTCCAGCGTCGCATCCGCAGGCAGATCAAGGGGAACCAAAGCCTTGCCGAACAGCTCGCGCCAGTCGGCGTGCCGTCGTTCGAGGGTCTGATGCTGCTCGTCAAATCGTGCCAGACGGTCGCGCGCCGAGCTGATTTCCCCTTCTCGCGTCCGGCTTTCGCTCCAGCGCTCGGCGGCAAGGCGCAGATGCTTGCGCAAGCCCTCGGCCATCGCAACGGGTGGAAGACGCCCACTTTTGTAGCCGGTCGCCTCAACGATATCCTGCAGGGCGGGCAACAGACGCTCCTCCGCCAGGGCGTTCTCGTCACGCTCGTCCAGCAGATCGCGTAGGGTCTTGCGCTGGCGCGACAGCCCTTCGACACCGCGACGCCATTCAAGCATGGTCGATGGATCCAGAGCGGCAACGCCGCAAGGATCGAACAGCGCCGCAAAAGATGCCTCGGCCTCCGCCAAGAGCTGCTCGTGCTGTTGCAGCCGGCCGGACAGATCCTCACGCTCCCGTCGCAGCCGCGCTTCGCGCAGACGATAGTCTGCGTGGCGGGCGACGCGATCGGCGTCACTCAGAACGGTGTCGGCCAGCCGATCCGCATTGCCGATGCCAACCGTTAGTGCGGCAACAGCCTTGGCGTTGAGAGACTGGCCTTCGGTCAACATGTCCTGGATAGACGACCACCTGTTATCGCGCTCTTCACGCGCTGCCGCCACCTGCTCGCGCGTGACGACCGGGCCTGTGCGCTCCGCATCCGCCAGAACCTGCCCGATCTCGGTCAGCTGATCATCATAGGTTCGCAGCTTTTCAGCGGTCTCACGCACCCTGGTTCGGGCAGCATCGATCGTCTCGCGATGGTTGCCAATCTCCGATGGCTCCGGCAAGGGCGCAACGAAGAGCACTGAGATGTCACCGACCGGTGGCCGTAGCCGCGCAGCCGCTTCCTCAAGGTCCGACTCGACGCGACGTATCTGCGTCTGCAGGGCATCGACACGCGCCAGGCTCGTGAGATCGGCGGCCAATGAATCCAGTTGATCGCTATAGAGTCTCGGATCGAACGGACGCCCGGCAAAGCTGTCTCTTTCAAGCGCCGCAAGCTGGGAGCGTTCACTCTCCGACTGCTCGGCAAGCCCCTGCAGCTGACGCGAGAGATGCTTGCCCTGCTCTACGAGTTCGGACAGACGGGCCAAATCGATATCGCTTGGCTGATGTGCTCCGAGTTTTGCGACATCGGGAACACCTAATCGACGCGCCAATTGCGTCAGGGCGTCGTCGTAGCCCGCCAGTTCCTGATCAACACGCGGCAGATCATGCCGCTGGCTACGATAATTGCCGGTATCGGCAAAGAGCTGGGTAATATCGCCCGATATCTGCAGCAAGGCATCATCAACCTGGATGCGCGCCAGATCCTCCTCGGTGCGGGCAACCGTCTGACGCACGCGGCACATTTCTTCCTCGGC
The DNA here is from genome assembly GCF_016429015.1 of Rhizobium sp. ASV20. Taxonomy (GTDB): domain Bacteria; phylum Pseudomonadota; class Alphaproteobacteria; order Rhizobiales; family Rhizobiaceae; genus Rhizobium. Next base: position 9,353 of record NZ_JAELTU010000061.1, on the reverse strand, counting down.
CACTTGCTTGTCACGGAGCCTCTGTTCGAGCCGGTCGGCAAGGCTTTCGGGAATGACGGAAAGATCGGCCAGTTGCTCGAGCGCCATCCCCTCCGCATCGATTTCCGCAAGCAAGGGCTGCAAGGTCTTCAGCTTGTTGAGCCGGTCCAGAGCCTGGCGTGTCTCGTGGCGTTCCGCCTGCAACCCTGCCAGCTCGGTCTCGATTTCGGCCGCTTCCGCCAGCAGCTTCTTCCAATCCCCGGATTTGAGCTCGTGATCGCGTTCAGCCTTGCGGGCGTCTTCATAGCGATCCAGCGCCTGATAGAAGCCACGATCCTTCGAGCGACGGGCGGCGTAGATCCCGTCAGCCTCCGCTTCCAGCGACTGGCGCACTCGCGAAAGGCCGGTCAGGCCGGAGGCTGCCGAAAACAGCAGGCTGCCGATCTCGCCACCGCTGCGCAGCATTGCCGTCGCGCCTTGCCGAAGCCTTTGTGAATCGAGACCGAAGGCGCGCTCGAAGACATCGCGGCTCAAATTGCCGATGAATGGCGCAAGGATATCCTCTGCAAGCGGCGTTTCCTTATCGTCAGGTGCAAGAAGCGTGCTCTTGCGGCCGCGACGGCGGCGAAAGGCAAGCTTGCTGCCGTCGCGCGACCTAATATCTGCACCGATGCGCAAGGTGCCCGGCTCGTGCAGAAAGCTCTGTTCGGCAGCGGTCGGGAATCCGAAAAGCAGATCGGAAATTGCACTGAGCGCGGAAGACTTCCCCGCCTCGTTCGGGCCAAAGATGACATGAAGCTTGGCGCCGGCCCGAAAATCGAGCGAGCGGTCGGTCAGCGCGCCGTAGCGAAGAATGTCGAGACGATCAAAGCGCATGTCAGGCTGCCCCCTGCCCGCGCGACAGCAGCAACTGCCGCGCTTCCTCGATCAGCGCCTCCACGCTGTCATCCAGCGGCATTGCCGTCGCACCCAATCCGCCCGGAAGGCGTACCGCGATCTCGTCGACCAAACGGTTTGCCTCCGTCGCGATATCGCTATCTCCGGCATTCTCGGCCAGCAATTGTTGAAGATCGAGCGCACCCTCGGCCGCTACTTGCGAGGCCGGTGGCGGCTCCAGCCGCAGCTCCAGCTTTTCGAGCCAGATATCCTCGTGCACGCGATGACATGCGGCTTCGACCTCGTCGCGCCACTGCTGGCGGTTGGCGGCAATGGCGCCTTGCAACGGCGTGATGCCGGAGAGCCGCATCCGCAGCGCCGTCATGCGTCCTTCCATGTCATCGGCTATCCGCTGCACCGCCTGCTCGATATGGCGCAGGATCGCCGCCTGATCGTCGTCAGGATCAACGTCAACATCGACTTGCGCAAAGCGCGCTTCGTCAACGATCAGCCGCTCATGCTCGATGCGTCCGTCCTCGACCGTCACCAGCACCGCGCCCTTGGCACCCCGTTCGCGAATGTTGCGGCCCTGCAGGTTGCCGGGAAAGACCACCAGCGGATCTTTGGCCACGATTTCATAGTCATGCACATGACCGAGCGCCCAATAGTCGTAGCCGCGAGAGCGCAGGTCTTCGATCGAGCAAGGAGCATAGGGCGCGTGCGGCTCGCGCCCGGTGAGCGAGGTGTGGAGAATGCCGATATTGAACCAGCCGGAGACAGGTGCCGGATAGGTGATCGCCAGATTGTCATTCGCCGAGCGTTCGGCGAAGCCCTGACCATGCAGCGCCACCTGCAGCGCGTCCAGCTTGACGCTGCCGGGCTTGCCGGTCGGAAACTCGTGCACATTGGCTGGCAAGGTGATCGTCTTCGTGATCACGCTTGCCGCATCGTGGTTGCCGCGCAGCAGATAGACCGGGATGCCCGCCCGCTCCAGCCGCGCCATCTCGCGGTTGAAGAACAGACCGATCTTGTTGTCCTTCCAATCGCCGTCATAAACATCGCCGGCAATGACGAAGAAATCGACGCGCTTTTCGATGGCCAGTCCCACCAGCGTCGAGAAGGCCTTGCGGCTGGCTTCGACAAAAACCCCGGCAACGGCGGCGTCCTTCAACGCCAGCCCCTGGAAGGGACTGCCAAGATGCAGATCGGCGGCATGGATGAAGCTGAATGAGGACATGGGCTCCGATAACAGTCAGAAATCCGATATCTCCTTTTAAGGAAGCGGAGGTGTAAAGAACACTGCGCCACTTGCTTCATCCAACGGTTTCGTAGGCAGGCGGAAGCTGCCATATTCCAAGCTCACGCGATTGAGATGCGATATCGCCCTTCATCTGCTTGCCGCCGATCCGGGCGGCTGCTACTGCGCTGGCATTTCATCACCTGTGACGAGGAGATTTCTCATGAGACATCATGCTTTCGGGCGGACGCCCTTTATCGTGACGGATGTCGGCTTCGGCGCCTGGCAGATTGGCGGCGCATGGGGCGATGTCAGCGAGGCCGACGGCCGCGCGGCACTGAACGCCGCCCTCGATGCCGGCATGACCTTCATCGATACCGCCGACGTCTATGGCGACGGCCGCTCTGAAAAGATCATCGCCGATGTGCTGAAGGCGCGCGGTGGCGAGCGCCCGATGGTGGCGACCAAGGCCGGTCGCCGGCTCAACCCGCATGTGGCGGACGGCTACACCAAGGCCAATCTTGAGGGCTTCATCGACCGCAGCCTGAAGAATCTCGGTGTCGAGAGCCTCGACCTGGTACAGCTTCACTGCCCGCCGACCGAGGTTCTCTACCGGCCGGAAGTTTTCGCCGGGCTCGACGAGTTGCAGAAGGCTGGCAAGATCAAGGGATATGGCGTCAGCGTCGAGAAGGTCGAAGAAGCGCTGAAGGCGATTGAGTATCCGGGCGTGCTCAGCATCCAGATCATCTACAACATCTTCCGCCAGCGTCCCGATCATCTCTTCTTCAAGGAAGCCAAGCGCAAGAACGTGGCGGTCATCGCCCGTGTGCCGCTTGCCTCGGGCCTGCTCTCCGGCAAGATCACCCGCGAAACACAGTTTGCCAGCGACGATCACCGCAACTTCAACCGCCACGGCGAGGCCTTCGATGTCGGTGAGACCTTTGCCGGCGTTCCGTTCGAAGTTGGGCTGCAGGCAGTCGAAGAGGTGCGCAAGCTTGTTCCGGCCGGTGCCAGCATGGCCGCTTTTGCGCTGCGTTGGATCCTGATGAACGAGGCCGTCACGGTCGTCATTCCCGGTGCCCGCAATGCCGAGCAGGCCAAGGCCAATGCCGCGGCGGCCGATCTTGCACCGCTTTCCTCGGACGTCATGGCGGCAACGCGCGAGATCTATGAGCGGCTGATCGCGCCGCATGTTCACCATCGCTGGTAAGTGGCGGCATAACGAACGAGAAAGGCCGGGTGAAAGCCCGGCCCCTACTCCTTCATGAAGAGAATTTCCGGTCAGACCTGCCGGACGATAGTTCCGATCACGTTGGTAAGAATGCGCGCGGCGGTGTTTGCCGACAGGCCGTCAATGTCGGTCGGCGGATAGAATTCGACCAGATCGAAGCCAGCGATCTTCGCCCGCCTGCCGAGGCCCGCGATCAGATCGATGATCTCAGTATAGGTCAGGCCACCGGGAGTGCGCGCCGCCACCCCGGGCATGATCGAGGGATCGATGCTATCGCAATCAAGGGTAACGACGACCTGTGCTCCCTCAGGAATATGTTGCAGAGCCGCTCCGACACCCTGAGCATGGATTTCGCGCGCCGTCACGAAGTGGCTGCCATAGCGCCGTGCGTCTTCGATCTCGGCAAGGCGCGCGCTGCCAACGCTGCGGAGGCCAACCTGGACCATGCCGGCAACATGCGGCATCTCGCTCGCCCGGCGCATCGGGCTCGAATAGCCGTAGCGCTCGCCGTGCACCTCGTCGCGCCAGTCAATATGCGCATCGATCTGCATGACCCAGATCGGTCCGCGATCGGCAAAGCCGTTCAGGAAGGGAATGGTCACGGAACAATCGCCCCCGAACAGGATCGGCACGGCCTGCAACGCCTGGACTTCTCGCGTCTTGGCCTCGATCCGCTCCCGATTGCCGGCATTGTCGCGCATGATGGTGGAGACATCGCCGGCATCGACACAAGAGATGGGCTTGCCGTCAAACAGCGGTCCGCCGAGATCGAAATCCCAATGTTCGACCAATGGCGCCTCACTCTGGCTTGCCGCACGAATGGCACCAGCCGCCAGCGCGTAGCCGCTGCTGTCCTTATTTGGATAGGTGCTGCCATGACCGACACCGAAGAGGACCGCACGAGGCGCCCTGCCATCGGTTAATTGATTGGGAAAGCCGAGGAAGGAAGGCGATGCGGTCATGTCTTGATGGTCCTGATAATCATCTGGCTGAAACGACTTCAGCGTCGGATACGAACATAGCCAAGGAAGCAGCCTCCGCAAGGGAAGACGCGCAATGCAACCTCACCCTGGCAAGCCACCTAGCCGGTCAATGCGATGAGGAGAGCAGGCCCATTGTCCCGAAACAAAAAAGGGCCCGCAAAGCGGACCCTTAATATTCTCCAACCACGAGGCTAACACCTCGCGACGGGTGAAAACGAAATCAGCTGTTGACCGCGTCCTTCAAGCCCTTGCCGGGCGTGAACTTCGGAACATTGCGAGCAGCGATATCGACCTCAGCACCCGTGGACGGGTTGCGGCCCTTGGTGGCTGCACGGTGAGAAACAGTGAAGCTGCCGAAACCAGCGAGGCGAATGTCGCCGCCCTTCTTCAGTTCAGCCTGGACGGTCTCGAAAACAGCGTCAACAGCGGAAGCAGCGTCAGCCTTCGTGATACCGGCCTTCTCGGCCACTGCGGACACGAGCTCATTCTTGTTCATGTTTCCACCCCTTTCTTTGGTATGAAACGACTTATCAGTAAGCGGGGTGCAAGTAGGAATGCTCTTACCCGCCGCACCCCCAAAAACCCTGCAAACCAAGGAAAAGCAAGCGTTTCCGGACGCTTTTCACAAAAAAAGACCGGCAAAAATGCCGGTCTTTTCGCCATTTCTGGCAATTCGACAGAATTGAGGCGAACGGCCTCAATGTGCGATCGACGCACCTACATCATCGACGCCTTCGACCGTTGCGATCACGGGCGTTTCGACAGTGCCATCCCATTCGATCGGCTCCGGCCGGCGAACGAGCGCATGCTTGATCACCTCGCCCATGCGCGAGACCGGAATGATCTCCATGCTGTTCTTCACGTTGTCCGGAATCTCCGCCAGATCCTTGGCGTTTTCTTCCGGGATCAGCACCTTCTTGATGCCGCCGCGCATTGCTGCCAGCAGCTTTTCCTTCAGGCCGCCGATCGGCAGCACGCGGCCGCGCAGCGTGATTTCACCGGTCATGGCGACATCCTTCGAAACCGGGATGCCGGTCATGATCGAAACGATCGCGGTTGCCATTGCGACACCGGCCGACGGACCATCCTTCGGCGTTGCGCCTTCCGGCAAGTGCACGTGAATGTCGCTCTTGTCGAAGCGTGGCGGTTCGATGCCGAAATCGACAGCGCGCGAACGGACGTAAGACGCCGCCGCGGAGATCGATTCCTTCATGACTTCCTTCAGGTTGCCGGTGACCGTCATGCGGCCCTTGCCCGGCATCATCACGCCTTCGATCGTCAGCAGCACGCCGCCGACTTCAGTCCAGGCGAGACCGGTGACGACACCGACCTGATCTTCGCGTTCAGCTTCGCCATGACGGTAGCGCGGCACACCCAGATAATCCGGAACGTTTTCGGCCGTCACGGTGATCGACTTGGTCTTGCCCTTGATGATCTCGGTGACCGCCTTGCGGGCGAGCTTCATCAATTCGCGTTCGAAGTTACGGACACCGGCTTCGCGGGTATACTGCTCGATGACGACCATAAGGGCATCGTCGCTGACCGAGAATTCGCTCGGCTGCAGCGCATGTTCCTTGATAGCCTTCGGCAGCAAATGCCGCTTGGCGATTTCGCGCTTTTCATCTTCGGTGTAGCCGGCGATACGGATGATCTCCATGCGGTCCATCAGCGGCGCAGGGATGTTCAGCGTGTTCGCCGTGGTGATGAACATCACGTCCGAGAGATCGTATTCGACTTCCAGGTAGTGATCCATGAAGGTCGAGTTCTGAGCCGGATCGAGCACCTCAAGCAGAGCCGAAGACGGATCGCCGCGATAGTCCATACCGAGCTTGTCGATCTCGTCGAGCAGGAACAGCGGGTTGGACTTCTTGGCCTTCTTCATCGACTGGATGACCTTGCCGGGCATCGAGCCGATATAGGTGCGGCGGTGACCGCGGATTTCAGCCTCGTCACGAACGCCACCAAGCGCCATGCGGACATACTCACGACCGGTCGCCTTTGCGATCGACTGGGCAAGCGAGGTCTTGCCGACACCCGGAGGGCCGACGAGGCACAGGATCGGACCCTTGATCTTCGTCGCACGGGCCTGGACGGCCAGATATTCGACGATGCGTTCCTTGACCTTGTCGAGACCGAAATGATCGGCTTCGAGGATCTTCTCGGCATTGTTCAGATCGGTCTTGATCTTCGACTTCTTGTGCCACGGGATACCCAGCAGCCAATCGAGATAGTTGCGGACAACCGTCGCTTCAGCCGACATGGGGCTCATCTGCCGGAGCTTCTTCAGCTCGGCATCGGCCTTTTCCTTGGCTTCCTTCGACAGTTTGGTCTTGGAGATGCGCTCTTCCAGTTCGGCCATTTCGTCGCGGCCTTCGTCGCCGTCGCCGAGTTCCTTCTGGATCGCCTTCATCTGCTCATTCAGGTAGTATTCGCGCTGGGTCTTCTCCATCTGGCGCTTGACGCGCGAACGGATGCGCTTTTCGACCTGCAGAACCGAAATCTCGCCTTCCATGAAGCCAAGCGCCTTTTCGAGGCGGCCCTTGACGCTGGTGGTTTCCAGCATCTCCTGCTTCTCGGTGATCTTGATCGACAGATGCGAAGCGACCGTGTCGGCGAGCTTGGAATAGTCGTCGATCTGGCTGGCGGCACCAACCACTTCCGGCGAGATCTTCTTGTTGAGCTTCACATAGCTCTCGAACTCGGAAACGACCGAGCGGCTCAGCGCCTCAAGCTCGACCTGATCTTCTTCCGGCTCGTTCAAGGTATGGCCGAGGGCTTCGTAGAAATCTTCGCGGCCGGTATATTCGTCGATCTCTGCGCGCGCACGGCCTTCGACCAGCACCTTGACGGTGCCGTCGGGCAGCTTCAGGAGCTGCAGGACGTTGGCTACAGTGCCGACCTTGTGGATTGCATCCGGCGCCGGATCGTCATCGCTGGCATTGATCTGGGTGACGAGCATGATCTGCTTATCGGACCCCATGACCTCTTCCAGCGCGCGAATGGATTTCTCCCGTCCGACGAACAGCGGCACGATCATGTGGGGGAAGACCACGATGTCGCGCAACGGCAATACCGGATAGGCAATGCTCTCATGTGCCGCAGACGTTTTCTTAGTCATAGTATTTCCTTTCCGTCGTCCCGTTTCCGGGCTCTCTGCCGGCTGGGGAGGATTAGCCGGCTCTCTCACTTGGTAAACAAGTGGAGCTTCACATTACCTATTTCAAGTCATGCAAGACGCACTGTCGCTAGACAGCGGACCGCGTATTCACGAGGACGAACGCAACAACAAGAACACCAAAGCCCAGCAACTCGAACACGGCTGGCGAAGCTAAATCCGAAGATAAAACGCCGGGCTTTAGCCCTATCCGTCGGATGCTCCAGAATCATGCCATCATGGCCGCAGCGGGAGTTCTTCACAACCGGTTTCGACTGCGTTCCCATAAGCTTATCCAATACTTTATCAGCAAAGCACGCGACTTTTCAAACAGAAAGGGGCCCGTCGACGACGAGCCCCTCGATTCATGATGGCCGATGCAGGCATCAGGCGGTTGCGTTGGCCTTTTCTTCCTGCCGGTCGGCATAGATGTAAAGCGGGCGAGCGGAGCCGCGAACCACTTCCTCGGAAATGACCACTTCGCGCACGCCTTCCAGCGCCGGCAGTTCGAACATGGTGTCGAGAAGGATCTTTTCCATGATCGAACGCAGACCGCGAGCACCGGTCTTGCGGACGATCGCCCGACGAGCAATCTCGCGCAGTGCATCCTCGTGGAAGGTCAATTCGACGTCTTCCATCTCGAACAGGCGCTGGTACTGCTTGACGAGCGCGTTCTTCGGCTCCGACAGAATCTGGATCAGGGCATCCGCATCCAGGTCTTCCAAGGTCGCCAGCACAGGCAGACGGCCGATGAATTCCGGAATCAAGCCGAACTTGACCAGATCTTCCGGCTCCAGTTCGCGCAGCACTTCGCCGACGCGACGATCGTCCGGGGCCTTGACGGTGGCGCCAAAGCCGATCGAGGTCTTCTCACCACGAGCCGAGATGATCTTGTCGAGGCCCGCAAAAGCACCGCCGCAGATAAAGAGGATGTTGGTCGTGTCCACCTGCAGGAATTCCTGCTGCGGATGCTTACGGCCACCCTGCGGCGGAACCGAAGCAACGGTGCCTTCCATGATCTTCAGGAGTGCCTGCTGTACGCCTTCGCCCGAGACGTCGCGCGTGATCGACGGGTTGTCCGACTTGCGCGAGATCTTGTCGACTTCGTCGATGTAGACGATGCCGCGCTGCGCACGCTCGACGTTGTAGTCGGCAGCCTGGAGCAGCTTGAGAATGATGTTTTCGACGTCTTCACCGACATAACCGGCTTCGGTCAGCGTCGTCGCGTCAGCCATGGTGAACGGCACGTCGATGATGCGGGCGAGCGTCTGGGCCAGATAGGTCTTGCCGCAACCCGTCGGACCAACGAGCATGATGTTCGACTTCGCCAGCTCGACATCGCCGTTCTTCGACGCGTGAGCGAGACGCTTGTAATGGTTATGAACGGCAACGGAGAGGATCTTCTTCGCCTGCCGCTGGCCGATGACGTATTCGTCAAGAACCTTGATGATGTCCTGCGGTGTCGGAACTCCATCACGCGACTTCACCATCGAGGATTTGTTTTCCTCGCGGATGATGTCCATGCATAGTTCAACGCACTCATCGCAGATGAAGACGGTTGGCCCGGCAATCAATTTGCGGACTTCATGCTGGCTCTTACCGCAGAACGAACAATAAAGCGTGTTCTTCGAGTCGCCGCCGTTGCTGCCGCTGACTTTGCTCATATCACTTTCCTTCCAGCACGCCGCCAATTTCCAAGTCGAAATCGCGGTCCACTCAATGCGCCCGCCGGACCTGCCCCTCGTTTACTGGCAGATCGCGGCGCTCTTCGGGGTACTGAACGCAATTCCGGCAAACCGGAACTGCGTGGCAACGATTCCCCTTCGAATGCCGAATGCCATGTCACAAAAGCGCTACATAGCATCAATGCTTACTATTACCGCGTTCCGTTCC
>NZ_JAELTU010000591.1 GCF_016429015.1 Rhizobium sp. ASV20 | reverse complement strand
AGCCAAGTGTGACGAGACGTTGATACGTGCAGCAGCGGCTGGCCGGCGGGACCAACCGAAGGGTGGTTGTGGTTGCATCTGGCTGCACCATCCTGGGCCGTTTCTTCACATTTGCAGCGCTAGCAGGCATATCCCTGGAGCTCCATCATGTCGTCGGATCCCTGTTGTGCATCGAGATTGGCCCATTGCTTGCAGGATGACTTGCAGGGGTTTGGCCTGGGCTTTAGACGAATGAGGGGCGAGCGAGCGAGGTGATGGGATCCATTATTACAGGACGAAATTGCCGCTTTTTCCTCTGTTACTTCTCGCAGCTGATATGGCCAAGGTCGGGGAGACAGAAAAAGTACCTGGTCAGTATGATGAGAGGTGTACCTAGGTAGGTATATTGCTTGCCAGGGCAACGGAGTTGACTGACTACTAGAACTTAAAGAGGC
>NZ_JAELTU010000590.1 GCF_016429015.1 Rhizobium sp. ASV20 | reverse complement strand
CAGCCGCTTATCCGACGATGGAAGCTCCAAAGAAGGTGGTGTATTAATTACACTGCCTGCTGGGTGCCATTATGATCGTCACCAGCAAGTGAGGTGGATTTCAACAAGAGGACCACCACCGGAAGAAGCGACCGCCGCATCCGTAAGTGATCTCAAACTCCGTAAAAATGTAGGTGTATCGGGCTTGGCGCTCAGTGTGCCCTTTACCTATCATCTAGCACTTGGCACGCTGGTGAAAGCTAGTCGCGTGTCAAGAGCCGGTAGGTGTTGCTTGTACCGGAAAGCCCAGAGGCATGCAGCTGATTTGTTGAGACTCAGGAGACCGTGCATACTTAACATGCCCTACGTAGACGCGGTCATAGCAGCCGTCGAAGCTAAGCTATTAGCTGGCACTGTCGAAGTGCTTGCATTTTCTCGAAAGCTTTGCCTAGTGC
>NZ_JAELTU010000589.1 GCF_016429015.1 Rhizobium sp. ASV20 | reverse complement strand
CTCTAGGATAGGTAAGTAAGCCATTATCCTACCGTAAAAAACGAAGAGCCTTATGTGCAGTATTGTTACACAATAGAAGGCACTCCTTGCAGCTACTTTGCTACTTTGACTTAGTACCACTCGAACTAACCTATATCGTTGAGCAAGCCTACAGCAGCTCTTCCGAACTAAGAACCGTCAAAGCAAACCATTCATGAGCATAGGTTTCTTCTCCTGTACTGCTTTGTCAATCCCTTGATACCCTTTGCGTACCTCCAAGTCGCTAAACGTCCTTGTAAGAATCTGCGAAAGTAAAAACATTTGCCCAAGCTCAAACAGCCTTTTTGCGCCGTTCCGTCAGTGTGATTGCTTTTCTTCGTACGTAAAGACATGTTTTTGCTTACAATGCCACGCTACCTAGAGCGCCAAGTAGGATCAAACAAGTCCAATAGAAG
>NZ_JAELTU010000588.1 GCF_016429015.1 Rhizobium sp. ASV20 | reverse complement strand
CTTTACTACTGTAAATGTTCGTAATAAACGAGAGAGCTGAAGGCCACTGCTGGGCATTGCATGATTGACCAATTGGATACAACGACTTGAAACCCAGTCATGCGAGCGAAGCAAGCCACCACACATGCGCTAAAATGGTGCACAAAGCACGGGCTGTTACAATAATACGTGCTTTGGCATGTGGCAAGAAGATGGCGGACACAGAACGACTAGTCGTAGTGCATGGTTTTAGCCCAGTAATTACCTCGTAGTTGATCCCTTGGGGGCGTTGCCGAACAGCCAGAGCTGGCTAGGGGTTGTGTCGGCATTGGGAGGAGACGAGAAAAGGGGCTGAGATCGCTGCGTACGTATCGCCAAAAACCATTAGCTGTGAACCGACGGCGTACGAGTAGGTAGGAGACGATGATGATGCAATTGAGGGATCGGAATACCAC
>NZ_JAELTU010000587.1 GCF_016429015.1 Rhizobium sp. ASV20 | reverse complement strand
AAACAGATCACCTTGTGACCTCGTAAGCCAGGGGCGAGGGCATATGGCGCTGGGCAACCGACGGATGCCAGCTGGGCAGTCGAAATTCAACGTGGCCACTGCCTTTGTTGTATTCCCGTCAACCGGCGGTCATTAGCAGCACCACAACAGGGCTTCTGGCCCGGGATCTGTTCTGCTGGAACATTGCATGAACGATGCTGGCGGGCTTAAGAAGCACGCCGCAGGAAGCAAGACTTCCATAGTGTCTTTCAGCTCACGGTATGATCCCGGCAAAGCGCTAGAAACGGCACGTCGGACAGAAGTATGCTCACGTCACGGCGCAGTGTTCGGCGTGCGTAAACTGGCATACGGAGCAATTGTCGAGCAGGGTTCAGCCATGCCTGAACGACGGCGGCAAGGACACCTGTCTCTTATACACATCTGACGCTGCCGAC
>NZ_JAELTU010000586.1 GCF_016429015.1 Rhizobium sp. ASV20 | reverse complement strand
ATCCGAGCCGGCGATCCTGTCCAAATTCTTGATAGCCTATTTCAACACTTGAAAAATGCAGGTGGCATGAAAATATCGGCTGTCTGGATGACGGAGGATGTTGCGTACGAAGAAGTTCGCGAGCAGGATTCCATTGCAGCCAAATGTGCCGAGCTGGGTGTCGACTTCAAACTGTGTCCCGACGAGAAGTATTTCATCGACGAGTATGTATATAAGTCTGTGCCTTTTATCTGTCTTCTTCGTCAACAATTGAGCAGCCGTGACACAGGATTGAAGTCCGCAGCGGACCTTCCCGATGTATTTACGACATACCGCAAGTCGCAGGAGCCCCTTCGAAGCCGACCACGAAGTTCATTATCGCCCCTCGGGTCGTCACTACCCGCATTTACATCTCCCAAATTTATTCCGGACCAAGAGGCACCATTGAAGATACC
>NZ_JAELTU010000585.1 GCF_016429015.1 Rhizobium sp. ASV20 | reverse complement strand
GTTCAGGGCAGGCCGATCCATGGAGGTCTAATATGAATATTGAAAAATACTCCGAGCGGGTACGCGGTTTTCTGCAGTCCGCTCAAACCAATGCGCTTTCGCAAGGTAACCAGCAATTCACGCCCGAACACGTTCTGAAAGTGCTTCTTGACGACGATCAGGGCATGGCGTCTTCGCTGATCGAACGTGCCGGCGGCGACGCGAAGGCCGCTCGTCTTGCCAATGATGCTGCCCTTGCCAAACTGCCGAAGGTTTCCGGCGGCGATGGTCAGGTCTATCTGGCGCAGCCGCTTGCCAAGGTGTTTACCACGGCTGAAGATGCCGCGAAGAAGGCTGGAGACAGCTTCGTCACCGTCGAGCGCCTGTTGCAAGCGCTGGCGATCGAGCCGTCTGCCTCGACTTCGGCTACACTGAAGAAGGCCGGCGTTACGCCC
>NZ_JAELTU010000584.1 GCF_016429015.1 Rhizobium sp. ASV20 | reverse complement strand
CTAACAAGCAGTTCAGATATGCTGAAGTCCTGGAAAACACCCAGCTTACCCTCATTGCCACGATTCACAAGCTTTACTCAATGGTTCGAAACTCGCAATCCTGGGATTTGGGCGAGCCCGACTTGAACGATCGGGGCCAACCGGTGGTGCACAACATTGCGCAAAAGCTCGGCTGCATCCGCCCCAACAGCGACATTGACCTCCCAGTACACTCCGTCTTCCCCGAGGATGAGGCTGGTATGGGTGAGCTTGCGCGCCAGCTCGAAGAGCAACAACCACACGAGCAAGACGACATCAAAGATACTCGAGACGCCGAATCAGCGAATTATGCCCGTGCCGACCGAGCGTCATCGTCGGAGCTGGATCACTCCGACCTGGAGCAAGACTATCGAAAGATTGCGTTTGGCAACCAAAACGCCTTATCTCTCTCACCGC
>NZ_JAELTU010000583.1 GCF_016429015.1 Rhizobium sp. ASV20 | reverse complement strand
GATCAGTGCCGTCTCCGCAAGGTATGTCTGTGTGTCTGTCCGTGCGTGTCACATTTTGCTACGCTGTTTTTCGTTTTCATCTCACCTCACTACTACATACCATTGATCATCACTGCCTGCCATTGCACTTGTATGCTCCCATTACCTGCCCAATCTTGTGACTATGACGCCACACCTTGCCGCTCCGCATCGCCAAGCCACCTTCCATGTCACTAACAAGCCTGTCCTCAGATCCGTTGCGACAAAGATTGGCCCTGCTCCAATTGTAAAACTGCAAAGAGACCATGTACATCCACTGGAGCAGGCCAGCGTCCAAAAGAACCTCGTCAACGAGTCCTCATCTCGTCACAATAGTATGTCCCTGTTTTCTATTACTTGCCTCATGTGCCTGTTCGGCTATGGCTGGCTTCTCCATTACACCAAGATATAATATCA
>NZ_JAELTU010000060.1 GCF_016429015.1 Rhizobium sp. ASV20 | reverse complement strand
TCGACAATGGCGGTATCCCAACGCGTGTAGCGGCCGGGATATTCGTAGTTGGAGGAGAAGACGGCGCCACGGCGCTCGTCGAGCTTGTCGATGTAAGACGATACGGCATCCGCATAGGGCGTCGGCCGGCGCTGTCGGGTGACGGTGATGCCGCCCTTCGTCTCGTAGATTTCCGCACCATCATCCCGAAGGATCGTTACCATTGTTCCTCACTCCGTTGTCGGGCCCGGATGACAGGCGGCCAATATAACAAAAAAGCCGCCTCGAAATTTCGGGCGGCTCACTCGTCGTCTTTGAACACGATTGGTCGAGGCCGCTTCAGCGTGCCCACCACCAAACTGCAATGTTGTTCAAGGATATGTTCATGGCGGGAATTGTTAGCGTGAGATGCCGCGATGCGCAAGCCGCAATCTCGGCAATGGGCAGAAACGATTTTTCGTCCCCGCCCATTGCCTATTCCTAGTCCTGCGTCCTGGCCGCTTCGAAGAACTCCTCCGGACTATCGACTTCGACCAGCCGCTTCCGCTCGATCAGCCAGAAGCGATTGCCAACCGAGCGCACGAAGCTACGATCGTGCGAAACGAGCAGGCAACTCGCCTCGCTTTCCGTCAGCTCGCCCTCCAGCGCCTCCTGACCATCGATGTCCAGATGGTTTGTAGGCTCGTCCAGCAGGTAGAAGTTCGGATTGGTGAGCCTCAGCACCAGCATCGCCAAGCGCGCCTTCTGTCCACCGGAGAGCCTGCCGACCGGGCGTCCCTGCATCTCGATGTTCATGCCGGCTCCGGCAAGCAATGTACGGGCACGCTGCTCGCCAAGCTCGAACAGCCGCGTGACCACGCCAAGCGGCGTGTCGTCCTGGCCGAGATTGGATAGCGATTGGTCGCTGTAGCCAAGCACCAGCGAAGGTGTCGTCTTGATGGCTCCAAGGACGAAGTGATCCGCGATGGCGGAGCGGATCATCTCGACGAGGCGCGTCTTGCCGGCACCATTGGCTCCCAGCAGCACGATGCGGTCCCCCTGGCAAATCCAGCGCCTGCCGGTCTTGAACAACAGCGTTCCATCGGGCGTCTCGACGGAAGCATCGTCGAGCGTTACCAATATCTTCGCCTGCGTGCCGCGATTGGCGAGCCTGATCGCGCCCGCCGAACGCTCCTGATAGCCCGGCCTTGCCGCATCCTCGAGGCGTTCCGCGCGCGCCTTCAACTGCTTCGTCTTGACCGTCAGCAGATCACTGCCGGAATTGACGCCGAGATTGTAAAGCTTGGCCGCCTGCTTTCGCAGTTGTTGTGCCGTCTTCATGTCCTTCTGATAGCGCCGTTCTTCCGAGGCATCCGCCTCGTCCAGCGCCGCCCGCGCCCGGCTATAGGGCAGTGCGTAGATCTGCGACTGCTCTTGACGCAGGAAGAGCGTGCGGTTGCTGACGGCATCGAGAAAGGCTCGGTCGTGGCTGGCGATCAGCACCGACACGTCGCGCGGCAGCGCGTTCAGCCAATCCTCCAGCAAGGCGATCTTGGCAAGGTCGAGATGGTTGGTCGGCTCGTCAAGCATCAACACATCGGGCTCGGTCACCCAGACGCGGGCAAGCATGGCGAGCCTCTGCCAGCCGCCGCTCAACTGAGCCAACGTCCTCTTCCGCATCTCTGCAGGCACCGACAATAAATCGAGCGTGACATCGACGCGCCAGCTTTCGCTCTCGATCTGCTCCTTCGGCAAGGCGCGAAGGACGGCGTCATAGAAGGAGACATCGAGCAGACTGGCTGGCACATATTGCTCGACATAGCCAACACGCAGGCCGCGCGCGCGGGTGATATCGCCCGCCGTCGGCTCCATTCTGCCGGCGATGCAGTTCAGGAGCGTGGTCTTTCCGCGTCCGTTCGCGGCAACGACACCGAGACGATCGCCCGCATCGAGGGTGAGATTGAGGTTGGCAAACAACGGCGCACCGAGAGTGGCGCCAAAATTGCGGAGATTGATCAGAGTCATGGTCTTATCCGGTCTTGCACGAGCATTCCCGAAGCATCGCCGCCGGCTCCTTTCGCCGTGCTGCAGATGTGGTTGGCCATATATCGGCCAATGCTCGAAAACATGTCATGACGCAGCCGCGCACGAACGCGCAAGCAAACGTCTCCCAAAAGGGCAGACCAGAAGAAATGAGTGAGTTACAGCCTCTGATCAGCCCTGCAAACGCATCTGCAGGGCACGAGTCGGGCCGAACTGGCGAATATGCCAGACTATCTTTGTCATACGGTCCTCCTCTCTTTTCTATCAATAGGTTTAAAGACTGCGCGCTTCAGATAGCATCGAACGATACGATTTACAATTGCGCCGATGCTTCGATACGTCCCCAAAAGGGCAAAAAAAGAGGCGATGCCGAAGCACCGCCCGAGTTTGCTGCGTCGGTGAGACGGCTTAGAACCTTTGCGTCAGTGTCAGCTTGAAGGTCCGGCCGGGCTCGGAATAGTAGGATGCTGGCTGGGTCTGCGCGCCGCTGTAGGACGGAGAGTTGAGCGCGTCGTAGTAGGTCTTGTTGAAGAGGTTGTAGACGCCACCGCGGATGCTGAGCCCCTTCACCTGTTCCGGCTCCCACCAGCCAGTCAGGTCGAAGATGCCGTAGCCCGGCGTGCGCAGCGTGTCGCCCGTCTTCTTCGGCTCGCTGGTCGCCGTGATGAAGGTCAGGTCGGTTCCCCATACTTCGGTGGCATAGCCAACCGTGAAGGCCGCCTTGGCCGGAGCAACGGAGTTGATCCATTGATCGGTGTCGGAGTCCTTGCCGTTCACATAGGCAAGCGCGCCCTTGATGTGGAAGCCATTGTCGAACTTCTTGTGCGCGTTCACTTCGACGCCATACATGCGGACATTGGCACGGTTGAAATACTCGGTAATCCCCAGCGGATACGTGCCTGTCGGGTCGCGGCGATTGGACGTGTCAATGAAGTTCTTGTATTTGTTGTAGAAAGCGCCGACATGGCCGCCGAAATCGTCGTCACCGAGGTTGGTGCCGATTTCTATGCCGTTGCTGGTTTCGGGCTTCAGATTGGGATTGCCGTAGTTTGCGTAGCCGCCCGGCACGCCGTAATTCACGTACATTTCGCTGACACTAGGCGCACGGAAGGCCATCGCCCACTGCGCGTAGATCTCGACATTGTCCTGTGGCTGATAGGAGGCGCGCAGCTTCGGCGAAATGCGGCTGTCCGACTGACCGTCAGGCAGGCCTCGATAGTTGGCGCTGTCGCGGTAAGCAGCCGTGTTCTTGGGCGAGTAATCGTACCAGTCGAAGCGCAGGCCGGGCGTCAGAGAGAAACCGCTGGAGCCGAATTCGATCTTGTCGTCGATGAAGGCGCCGACGCGCTTGCTGTCGACATCGGGCATATCGGACTGGTTCGTATGCAGGAACGAGCAAGAGAAGGCCCAACGAGCGGGGCCGCAAGCATCCTTGCCCGCCGAGTACTGATGGACCTTGCCGAAAGCGGTGTCGAGACCGAAGGTAACCTTGTGATGCAGGCTGCCAGTGTCGAACGACTTCGATGCATTGCCGTTGAAGCCGATGCTGCGATCTTCCATCTCATTGCGGCGCCAATAGTCGCCGATGACGGATGTATAGCGATAGCCTTCCACTCCGCCTTCACGCAGGAGATTCTGCCAATAGAAAACGGCATTGGCGGTATCGAGCAGCGAGTCGGCGCTCTCGGCTTCGTACTTGTAATCCAGCGAAAGACGGTTGCGCTCGACATTATCAGTTGCATCATAGTTGCCGGGCCGGAAGTTTCCGGTCGGGCTCTGCAAGGTCATAAGGTCGGTGGTCTTATCCTTGTTGTAGTGCTCGGCCGTGATACCGAACGTACCGATATCGGTATATTGGCGGACCTTGAACAGGCCGCTTCTCTGGTTGTAGTCGGCCGGATTCGCCTCCGTACGCGTGGTCGAATAGCCGCCGACATCGCCGTTGTTCTCAAGCTCATGACCGCGCGTGTAGCCCCCCTGGAAGAGAACAGCGGTATTGTCGATACGCTTGGCAACAGCAGCGGCACCGCCGATGCTGCGATCGTCGCCATTGTAACCGAGCTTGAAGACGCCGCCCCAGGTGGAACCGGGCGTGATCAGATCTTCCGGCTCCAGGGTCCGCAGTACGAAGGCCCCGCCGAGTGCGCCTGAACCAGCGCGGCTGGAATCGGCTCCGCGGACGACATCTACGCTGGAAAGCGCGTTGAAATCGAAGCTGTTAACACCGCCACTTGCGCCGTTGGAGGAACCACGCGAAGCATCAAGAAGGTAAGGAATTTCGATGCCGTCGACCGTGGTCAGCACGCGGTCGTCGCCAAGGCCACGAATGTTGATGCCGCCTGTGGCGCGGTTGAAGCCAACGCCAACCTCAGTGCTGCGGCCGAGATCCTCGATGCGGGTAATCTGGTTGTCGTCGATCTGCTTGGCGGTCGTCTCGCTCGCGGTCGGGGAATCGGCAAGCACATCCTTGCTCGCCTTGCTTTTGCCGTTGACGACAATGGGCTTCAGGCTCGTGACCCGATCGCCCTTGGCGGCGTCACCCGCCGTCTCTTCATTCTGAGCCGCCGTCTGCGCAAAGGATGCCGTCGCCAACCCGAGGGTCAGAAACGCGGTGCATGCCAAAAGAGCCGAGCGTGAGCGCCGAACAACCATAACCATTCCTTTCGAACTGCTTCACCGGGCTGGCTGGTTGCTGCGTCGAAGGCAGGCAAGGGGCTGGCTAGGTTAGTCGTGTTAACGGGACGGAAATATTCCGCCTTCTTTCTGCCGCATAAAAAACATGACTATTATTGTCAATATATCCGTCGCCAATAATCATGAATAAAATGATCATGTTTACGTGAGAGCACAAAGAGTTGCTGATTTGCAACGAAACAGGCACCTCAAGCGTTCTACTGGCATCATCATTAGAATTGGCTGTTTTACTTGATGCTGTTTAGAATTGTTTCACTCACCTCTGTGCTGATCTGGCTCATCGCTGCGGCACTCCCTCAAACCGGTCCGATCCCGGAGCAGAAACCAGTTAGGGAGCAACCCGCCGAAACTCCGCCGATCCCGATGGAAAAGCCGGCAGCTCCCTTGGATAAGTCACCAGCTCCTGCCGACAAGCCGGACACCCAAGTGCCAACATCGACAACCGGAGAAATGCAGGGGCCACCTCGCCCATCACTGACAATCGCCCCGGAATCGGACGAGGAGCACCAGGCCTGCCTGAAGGAGCTGACCGCCATGGGCGCGACCTTCAAGGATATCCCCCGTATCGACGACGGCAATGGCTGCGGCATCGACAAGCCCATAGCCCTCACCTCGCCGCTGCCGGGCATAGCGCTCAAACCCGAGGGCAAGATGCGTTGCGAAGCTGCCCTGGCGCTGGCGCAATGGATGAAAGGAAGCGTCATCCCCTCCACCGCCGCCTTGGAGAATGGGAAGATCGTCACGATCAACCAGGCATCGACCTATATCTGCCGCCTGCGCAACAATGCATCCACCGGAAAGATTTCCGAGCATGCTCGCGGCAATGCCATTGATGTCGCGAGCTTTACCTTCGAGAATGGCAAAACCATCGGCATTGAGCCCAGACGCGAAGATCCGACCCTGACCGGGGCATTCCAACGCGCGGCGAGCGCCTCTGCCTGCCTCTATTTCACGACCGTCCTTGATCCGGAAAGCGATGCCGCTCACGAGACGCATTTCCATCTGGACGTGCTCGAAAGGAATGGCGGCTTCCGATACTGCCATTAGCGTCGCTCAAAGACAGTGAGCAGCACTAGACGGCGCAGTTCGAGAACCACAGGTCCTTGTAGACGGCGACTGCCGTCTCATCAGGCAAACGTTTCTTCGCCAGCCAGATCGACCGGATCGACCAAGCGCCCTCCACGGTTGGCACCTTGCAGCATTGAGCTGGATCCGACACGCCGATGCACGGAATGAAGAAGGCCGGCATCAGAGCCTTTGCGGCGTATCCCTCATCCGTGCGCGTGACGAGGACCATAACGCCGATCTTGCCGGCAATTTCCGCCGCGTCAACACGACAGGCGACATCGACGGATGTTGAATCAGAATGAGAACTTAAAACAATCCCTCGATGTAACCATGATCATTGAGGAAAATCCGTTCCGCAGCCGGTGACTTCGGCAGGCCGGGCATGGTCATGATCTCGCCGGTGATGACGACGACGAAGCCGGCCCCGGCAGACAACCGCACCTCGCGCACGGGCACGATATGGCCCTCTGGCGCACCGCGAAGGTTCGGGTCGGTCGAGAAGGAATATTGGGTCTTGGCTATACAAACAGGCAGGTGCCCATAGCCCTGATCTTCCCAGGAGCGCAGCTGGTCGCGAATGGCCTTGTCCGCCGTGACCTCGCCCGCGTGATAAATCTTCGAGGCGACGATCTCGATCTTTTCCAGCAAGGGAAGATTGTCGGGATAGAGCGGCTGGAATTTTGCCTGACCGGATTCGGCAAGCTCCACCACCTTCTGCGCGAGATCGACGATTCCGGCTGAGCCCTCCGCCCAGTGGCGGCAGAGGATTGCCTCGGCACCGAGCCGGGCGACATAATCCTTCAGCGCTTCGATTTCAGCTTCCGTATCCGAAATGAAATGATTGATGGCCACCACGACGGGTACGCCGAACTTGCGGACGTTGGCGACGTGCCGGCCAAGATTGGCGCAGCCCTTGACCAGAGCCTCGACATTCTCATGGCCGAGATCGTCCTTCTTGACGCCGCCGTTCATCTTCAGCGCGCGAACGGTCGCCACGATGACGGCCGCATCCGGCGAAAGCCCTGCCTTGCGGCATTTGATGTCGAAGAATTTCTCTGCACCGAGATCCGCACCGAAACCGGCTTCCGTCACCACATAATCGGCAAGTTTCAACGCCGTGCGCGTGGCGATGACCGAATTGCAGCCATGGGCGATATTGGCAAACGGGCCGCCATGCACCAGCGCCGGATTGTTCTCCAGCGTCTGCACGAGGTTCGGCTGCATCGCATCCTTCAAAAGCACGGCCATGGCGCCATCGGCCTTCAGGTCGCGCGCATAGACGGGCGTGCGGTCGCGACGATAGCCGATGATAATGTTGCCGAGCCGCTTTTCCAGATCCTTGAGGTCGGATGCAAGGCAAAGGATCGCCATGACCTCGGAAGCGACCGTGATGTCGAAACCGCCTTCACGCGGAAAGCCATTGGAAACGCCTCCGAGCGAGGACACGATATCGCGCAAGGCCCGATCGTTCATGTCCATCGCGCGGCGCCAGGTGATACGCCGAATATCGATATTCTGCTCGTTGCCCCAATAGATGTGGTTGTCGATCAGCGCGGCGAGCAGATTATGAGCCGAGGTAACGGCGTGGAAATCACCGGTAAAATGCAGATTGATGTCTTCCATCGGCACGACCTGAGCATAGCCGCCGCCGGCAGCTCCGCCCTTGACGCCGAAGCAGGGACCAAGCGACGCCTCGCGCACGCAGACCATCGCCTTCTTGCCGATTCGGTTAAGACCGTCGCCAAGGCCGACTGTCGTCGTCGTCTTCCCCTCGCCCGCCGGCGTCGGATTGATGGCCGTGACGAGGATCAGCTTGCCGTCCTTCTTGCCAGCCTGGGCGGCAATGAAATCCGAGCCAATCTTAGCTTTGTCATATCCGTAGGGCGCAAGGTCCTCTGCGGGAATGCCAAGTTTGGCGCCAATGTCGATGATGGGCAGTTTCTTTGCCGCACGCGCGATTTCGATATCGGATGCCACTGTCGCCATTAAACTTGCCCCCAACACATGGTCATTTGCGTGTCGGGATAAACCAATATGTTTACGGTGTGAATAGGAACGACGTCCTCTTAGAGTGAAACGAGCTGACTTGCCGCGAGACGCCGGTATGCCTATTTTCGGGATCCGAATTCAAAGCGAGAACAAAGGAAAACATATGAAGTCCCTGGAATTGCTGGTCGAGCGCATCATCCTCTCCAGTCGCTGGCTCCTGGTGATCTTCTATCTCGGCCTGGCCGCCTCGCTCGCCGTCTATGCGGTTTCGTTCATCTACAAGTTCTACAAGGTCGCGATCAACGCGCTCGTCTATGATGAAGCCGATATGATCCTGGCCATCCTCGGCCTGATCGACGCCGCCCTGGTGGCAAGCCTCATCGTCATGGTGATGATTTCCGGCTACGAGAATTTCGTCAGCCGCTTCGATGAAGCAGAAGGCCAGGTGTCGTTCCTCGGCAAACTCGATTCAGGCAGCCTCAAGATCAAGGTCGCATCCTCGATCGTCGCCATCTCCTCGATCCATCTGCTGCAGATCTTCCTGAACGCCACGCAATACGACAATGCCAAGCTGATGTGGTTCACGATCATCCACCTGGCCTTCGTCGTCTCGGCGCTGCTGCTCGGCTTCCTCGAAAAGATCATGGCGAAGGCCAAAGGCAAGGATAGCTGACGCCTCAAGCAATGGCTATTTGCCGGCCATTGCCGATCCGCTGGCCGCAGACGATGACGTCGGGCAAGCCGGCCCCGTTTGGCCCACTCCGCAGCCGCTTGCTAATACGAGCGCGAGCGCATCGACTGGCTCTGTCGTGAGCTTCAATTTGAGAGCATCCATCTGCGAGATCAGATGGATGCCGTTCGGGTCGGTCCCGAGCATCAGATCGACCAGTGCATTGTCGACGCCCATCTTGCCGAGGAATCCGACCAGCCTCGCCTTCTGGGCCTTATCGAGCTTGGTCGTATCGTACCTGCCGACGAATTTGCGTCCGATTTCCTTCTTAGAAAGGATCTTGCGCTTGCCGTTCACCATTTCATATTCGGTCCGGTATTGGACGCGCACCTCGCTATAGGTGGTGGTGATCTGATGAACGCCCATGAGCGCAAAGGGGCTGAACACACGCTGGACCCCGCCCGTGAAAAATAACGGGCAGGCCGAGAAGCAGATCGCCCCTGCGGAAAATGGCTCTCCCTTGATCGAGCCGTCCTTGGCGACCGCGGCCGCGCAGATCGGCTCCGCATAGGGGCACGCCCGCGAGCGGGTACGGCCAACCGCGACCGAGAGCTTCTGCTTCCGGATCGTATAGGCCATTTCCATCGCGGCCTTCACATCGCCGCCGGGCGAGCTCACAATGATCGGCAGTTTGCGACTGCCAAGCTTTTTCAGCAGCTTTTGCAGCTTCCTTGGCGAATCCGCCATGATCTGCCCTTCTGCTGAAATCCAGTCCGGGCAACTATTGTCGCCGCGGCATTGTCCCATATCGCCGTGAACAAGCCGAAATTGCATCGGCTGGCCACCGGCGACCTCAGCCGCTCCCGCAGACATAGACGACAACAGCAGAAGCGAAACAGCCGTCAGAAGCCATAACGTCGTTTGACAACACCGCATTGCAAGCTGCGGCAGGAAGCGAAAGTTCATGAGATACACGCCTGGAAGCGATTGCTTTGGCAAGACCGATAGCAACCGCTTCGGGCCTTCGCAAGGCAAGGCTTTGCACCGCAGCATCATTTCAGAAAAGACGAGCCAATTCTCAAGCCCGACATGCTGCTGCCTGCGAACTATGGCCTTAAACGTTCCGGTGTGAAATTGCATGGGCCACGGATAATTTGAGTGCTTAGCTCATCATACAACATGATCAAATGATCACTCAACCAGAGGCATGTAAGAGGCTGAGGTCAGTTCCATGAATCATCTCGAAGATTACTCGATCATTTCGCAAAATCCGCGCTAGGCAAGATCCGAGCTGATGCGACTCCTTCGCCACCACCATTGAGGAGTCGTATGTTGTATATCGATGACGCATTTGTAGATGCCGAAGACAAAATTTTCGCTCTCGGGGACCGCTTTGATAAAAGTCATATAATTCAATATATTAAAATATCAAAATATATGAAAATGAATTTATTTCTGGTCCTGTGGTATTTTTGCGTCTAGCATTCACCCATAGATCGGGTATTTGATAACGATAACACGCTGTGGGCGCCTCAACTCATATGTCCTATATCATCGCTGCCGAGAGACAATTGCTGCTTTCTGCCGAGTTGGCTGCTGCTCGGACACAGACGGCATTTGCTCAGGCATTGGAACGGTCGGGGACAGCCTTTGGCTTCAACCATGTGGCCTTCATGAACGCGCCGGTTCCGGATGATTCAATGATGACGCCGCTGCTGATCGAAGGGTCCGTGCCGGCACAATTTGTGCGCGAATTCGATCGTCAGCAACTCGTGCGCCGGTGTCAGACATTGCTCCGTATTCGCGATTCGGTAATGCCGCGCACCTGGCATCTGCTGGAAAAGGATAACACACCAGAAGTTGAGTTGTCGCGCGAGCTGCAGGCACTGCTGATCAACTATAATTGTCCGATGAACGTGATCATCCCGATCAATTCCGCCGATGGGCAGCGTCTCCTTTTCTGGTTCATGGGCAACCGTAGCAGTCTTGGCCAGAGCGAGCTCAACGAACTCGCCATGATCATGCTGCAGGCTCTCGACGCCTACAATGGTCTGAAGCGAAACGATGGTTCGGTCCCGCATACGCTTTCTGCCCGCGAGCTCGAAGTCGTTCGCTGGACGGCGCAGGGCAAGACGTCGGTCGAGATCGGCCAGATCCTCTCGCTCTCCGACCATACCGTCAATGCCTATATGACGAACGCGATCAAGAAACTCGATTGCGTCAATCGCACGCAACTCGTCGCGAAAGCTATTCGGCTCAAGCTTATCAGCTAGAGCGCTTCCGCTTGAATCGCGACAACGCCCTATTCTTCTGCTTTGTTACGCATTTCCGATGGAAAACCGTGGCGTACTTCGCTGGAAGTGCTCGCATCTCTCCAGGCACAGACCCGACATCACGCTAAAAGCATGGCTGCTCTTCGGCCCAGCGGGCAAACGCAAGCCTCACGCTAAGGGCTCAACGATCAACGCCCGCCAAGAACCGTGCGGATCTCAACGAGATTCGACCGAACCCGCAGGACATGGAAGCCCATCGTCGCAAGATGGCTTGGCATGAAGGAACTGTCTTCGCTGCCATTGGAGATGATGAACGGCTGGATCCGCAACGCCGCCCGCAACATATCGAGGGTGCCGCTCCAGAGCACGCCGACATTCCGCTCGGCGATGACCTGTTGAAAATCCACGCCTGCCGCGCTGAGAATGCCATAGCTGGCGTAGAGCTGGCCATAAGCGAACCAGAAGCGATCGTCCGCACGCATGTCGAACCATCCGTAGCTGTGGTTCTGAGATCGTTCGGCTAAGATATTGGCAGTGCTGCCGAGATCGCCGGCGATATGGTCAACGAACTGCAGCAAATTGTCAGCGCGACTGTCGAAGATCGTCTTGCAGCTGCTGAGGTCCGTATTGAAGCTGCGAAGATTGGTGATTGCGGCACGAAAGTAGCTCGGCGTCGGCGTCTTCGGCCCGAACGGATGCAGCCCGAAATACCAGCTCGATTCGTCGAATTGAAGATTGCCTCGCGCCTTCTGCAGGTCGCTGTTGATGCCTGACGTGCCGCGCACGCGGCCAATCGTATCGACAAGCTCAGCCGAGGTCCGCCGGACGACGGAATTCACGCCACGCTGGAAGGACGCCTTGTTGTCGAGGAATGGCGTATCATCCCAGGAGACCCCGAAGAAGCCGGCCTTGTAGAGCAGCATCGACGAAATCCAGGCATTCTGGTTGACGTTGAAATCGATCAGATCGGCTGCAACGTCGACGACAGCCGAAGTCTGGCAGGTCTTCGGCGCGCTGGCCGCAGCCTGCTGCCCGCTCGGCGCAGGCAGCTCCTGCCCGGCGGAAAATTTGCGTTCGGAAAACTTGTACACGTCGGGATAAGCAATGTTGAACCCGCTCCAGACCTGCGTCTGCCAGATGAAATAGACGTAGAGAACCGCAAGCAGGGCGACAAAGGCTGCGATTGGCGCCTTGATCACCCAGTTACGCTGCCGATACCAGCCATGCGCCGCCAGGAAAGGCCATGCAATCCCGACGAAGACCAGGCCCAGCCAGCGCCAGATGGCAGAAGTCATCCGCTTCCAGAGCGCCTTGATCGAGTCGAGCATGGATACGCCTCCTAAACCTCAACGCGCATCCTGCCGACACGCGAAGGACGCACCACACAAAATCCGCGCATCCACTCTTGCGAAAATCTCTTTCGATTTCCGTGCTATAGAGCTTTGGCGCTATCCCAGCTCCAGCAAATATGTGTTCCGGAGGAAAACGACAACAGTCCACGTCGTTTTTTCAGCAGAGGATGCCGATCATCCTTCCGGCTGCGTCTCCTCCGAAGCCTCTCCCCGCTCGGCTGGTACAGGCAACAAATGGGGCTCCAACCGCCTGGCGAAGACGAAATCGACATGCGCCTTGCGTGCCGCAAGATCGTGCCCAGCCAGCACATTCGCGTCAAAAGCCTGAATCAGGCTCTCCACTGCCTGGGTCCGGACCGTCACGGACGACGATGGATCAACCCCCGGCGTCAATGCCTTCAGCAATGCGATCCGCTGCTCGATATCAACGTTGAGTTTCCCCGCCATCGCACCGACGGCGGCGATCTGTGCGTTGAGGACGCCAACCAAGCCCTCATAGAGATCGATAAGACGCTGGCGTGCCGTTCGCTCGGACTGCAGTTCCCTCTCACGCTTGCGCAGTGCATCCTGCCCGGTCAGCAAATTCCGATAGTCGTCATCCTGCTCGAAATGCGTATCTGAATGGCGGGGCGAAGACAGGCTACGGCGCAGATCCGTGACCTGGGTCATGACGGCATCGGCTTCGCGCTGCACTTCCTCGATCGCGAAGTCCAGTTTTCGCCGTCGCTCGATCGCCCCGCCCAAATGGCTTTCGCAATCACGAAAGCAGCGCGACAAAGCGGGCCTGGCCTGCTTGAACAGGAGATCGAGGGCCGCCGAGGCGCCGAGAGTCGCATCGATATCGGCGATGATCGCTTCGGGTTTCATCGGGCCGCCGGCCAGCTTCCTGCGGAGCAGACTTGCGTCTTCAAAGCCGGCATTTTCGTCGAATAGCCGGCGATGCTGCAGATCCGCATTCGCGGTCATCCGATCCAGATCCTTCACCAGCGACAGGGCGAGAGACTTCCATCGTTCCAGCGTTTCGACCGCCTCACGTACCAGCGCTTCTTCTACCGGAAAATTGACGACCTCGACGCTCCCCTCGCCTTTGGCGTGACCGGCCAGCGTTGTCATGGCCGCAGTCGTACTGCCGATCGCGTCGTCGAGCGTCGTCTGCGCCTTGTCGAGCATGCCGTCGAAGGAATGAGGTATGGCCATGAAAGCGTCTCTCCCCTGCCTGTGAAGGGAGACTAGCCGCTTCCGTCCAACATGAAAATGCCCGGTCGCATTATTGCGCGACGGCAGGATTCCGCAAATAGGCGAGCAGATTGTCGAGGTCCCGGTCGCTCTTCAAGCCGGGGAAAGTCATTCGGATCCCCTTCACCAGAGCCTGGGGTGCCGGCAGGTATTTGCGCAGCAACGCCTCGTCCCAGACCTTGCCGTCGGCACCGAAAGCTTTCATCGCCGGCGAATAGTTGTAATCCGGCAGGCTGGCGACCGGGCGGCCGATCACACCCATCAGTGACGGCCCGACACGGTTCTCATGCGCGGTCGCCGTATGACAGGCCGCGCATTTTCGAAAGACGGCTGCGCCCGCGACTGCATCTCCATCCGCAAGCGCCTGAGACCCCGAAGCGAGCAGGACGGTCGTCAACGTCAGAAAGAGCAGTTTCATCATGCCTCCCAAGTCCATCACGCTGTTTGCTCGACCCCGGCGGTGACGCGAAAAGACCACAGCGGCATTGCGCGTCGGAAAAAGATAGCGAGCCTTATTCGCCCGATATCGCCTCCTCCCAATGACGGCGGCAAAGCGAGACATATTTGTCGCTGCCGCCGATCTCGATCTGCGCGCCCTCGCGCACGACCTCGCCCGCAGCATCGAGCCGCAC
The DNA here is from genome assembly GCF_016429015.1 of Rhizobium sp. ASV20. Classification (GTDB taxonomy): domain Bacteria; phylum Pseudomonadota; class Alphaproteobacteria; order Rhizobiales; family Rhizobiaceae; genus Rhizobium. The sequence goes on along the minus strand of NZ_JAELTU010000060.1, from coordinate 25,299 downwards.
GACCATCGTCGCCTTGCGTCCGCAATGGCAGATCGTGCGCACTTCCCGCAACTCGTCTGCGATGGTCAACAGCTCCTGCGACCCAGGGAACAGTCTTCCATGAAAATCCGTGCGCAACCCGTAGGCCATGACAGGCAAGCCAAGCCGGTCGACGATATGAGCGAGCTGCCACACCTGCTCCCGCGACAGGAATTGTGCTTCGTCGACGAAGACACAATTCAATGGCTCGCTCGCATGCATGTCTTCGATCATGGAATAGAGATCGTCATTGGTGCCGAAGGGTATGGCGTCCATCGTCAAGCCGATACGCGAGGCGATCTTGCCGCGTCCGGCACGGTCATCCAAGGCGGCGATGAAGGCGGCGGTGCGCATGCCGCGCTCCTGATAGTTATAGGCCGCCTGCAGTAACATCGTCGACTTGCCGGCATTCATCGTCGAATAGTGAAAATAGAGCTTGGCCATGACATTCTCCTTGAATGCTTCATGGGTGCTGCGAGGCGAGAAGAAAAGATATCCCCGAAGAAAACCACAGGATTCAGAAGCCTTCCCGGTTCGCCTGCAAAGCCCTGGCAACGCTCGCACAGAAAAATACCGGCGTCGCAATCAGCCCCCTCAAACCGGCGCAAATACACTGTAGTCGCTTGAAAATGTCAGTTATTGATGGTTGCTTGGGAACGTTACACTGGGAGTCACGCAATGATAAAAATGACCCTTACCGCAGTCGCTTTCGCTTCAGCTCTTTCGGCCCTGACACTGACCACCACCGCTGCCTCCGCTGCCGAACCGGCAAGCTGTAGCACTGTGCATTTCGCCGATGTCGGCTGGACCGATATCACCTCCACCACCGCGACCGCCTCGGTTCTCCTGAAGGCGCTGGGCTATGACACCGACGTCAAGGTCCTCGCCGTGCCGGTGACCTATCAGTCCCTCAAGAACAAGGACATCGACGTCTTCCTCGGCAACTGGATGCCGTCCATGGCTGAAAACATCAAGCCGTTCGCAGAAGACAAGTCGGTCGAAACAGTCCGCCCCAACCTCGAGGGCGCAAAATACACGCTGGCGACGAACGAAAAGGGTGCCGCCCTCGGCATCAAGGACTTCAAGGATATCGCCGCCCACAAGGATGATCTCGACGGCAAGATCTACGGCATCGAGCCGGGCAATGACGGCAACCGCCTGATCATCGACATGGTCGACAAGAACACCTTCGGCCTCAAGGGCTTCGAAGTGGTCGAATCCTCCGAGCAGGGCATGCTGGCGCAGGTTTCCCGCGCCGACAAGGAAGGCAAGCCGATCATCTTCCTCGGCTGGGCTCCGCATCCGATGAACACCACCTACAAGATGACCTATCTGTCCGGCGGCGATGATGTCTTCGGCCCGAACTATGGCGGCGCGACGGTCTATACCAACGTGCGGGCCGGCTACCTGCAGCAGTGCCCGAATGTCGGCGCCTTCGTCAAGAATCTCGTCTTCTCGCTGCCGATGGAAAACGAAATCATGGGCAAGATCCTGAACGACGGCAAGGAACCGGAAGCCGCAGCGACGGAATGGCTGAAAGCCAATCCGGCAGCGGTCACTCCCTGGCTCGCCGGCGTCACCACCAAGGATGGTGGCGACGGCCTGGCAGCGGTCAAGTCCAAGCTTGGCCTGTAGCATCGGCAGATCAAGGGGCGGCAAAACCGCCCCTTTCTCTTCCAGAGACGGACTGCTTCCTTCGCGTTCCGCCACCACCAGGACGAGGTCCGAGTGGCGTGACAGACCGTTATTCTTCGGTGGCAACTTCCGAAATATAAAATTGCATCGGAACAGCCGCCCCCAATCGTGGGCAAAGACGTGAACTGGTTAACCGATTACCGCCTCCCCATCGGGCCATGGGCCAAAGCCGTCGTGGACTGGCTGACGACAAACGTCACATGGTTCTTCGACGGCCTTTCCTTCATCGTCGCGCATGTGATCAACGCGTTGCTCTTCTTATTGCAAGCGCCGCATCCGCTGATCGTCGTCGTCGTTTTTGCCGCCGTTGCCTACGGGATGCGCCGAAGCATCGGGGTCACGGCCCTTACCTTCATCGGCCTCCTCATCACCATAAACCAGGGATATTGGAAGGAAACGACGGAGACGCTGGCTCTGGTGCTGGCTTCCACCTTCGTCAGCATGCTTGTCGGCGTACCTCTCGGCATCGCGGCGGCGCGACGCCCCTGGCTTTTCGCCTTCATGCGACCGATCCTCGACCTGATGCAGACCATTCCGACCTTCGTCTATCTGGTGCCGGCTATGATCCTCCTCGGCCTCGGCATGGTGCCCGGCCTCGTCGCGACAGTCGTCTTCGCTATTCCCGCCCCGATCCGCATGACCCGGCTCGGCATCATCTCGACACCCCCTTCGCTGGTAGAAGCGGCGGAGTCGTTCGGCGCCACACCACGGCAGGTGCTTCGCAAGGTCGAGCTGCCCTTTGCCATGCCGCAGATCATGGCCGGCCTGACGCAGACCATCATGCTGTCTCTCTCGATGGTATCGATTGCCGCCCTCGTCGGCGCTCCGGGTCTCGGCGTCCCGGTCCTGCGCGCGCTGAATAGCGTCAATGTCGCCAAGAGCTTCGACTCCGGCGCCTGCATCGTCATTCTGGCGATCATCCTCGACCGCATGTTCCGCGCCCCTGGCGAAGGAGATCGCTCATGACCACCGCTGTCTCGTTCAAGAATGTCAGCATCATCTTCGGCGATCGTCCCGATGCCGCATTGAAACTCGTCGACGAAGGCAAGTCGCGCGACGACATCGGCAAGTCCACGGGCATGGTGCTCGGTGTCGCCAATGCCTCGCTGGAAATTGAGGAGGGTGAGATCCTCGTACTGATGGGCCTTTCCGGCTCCGGCAAGTCGACGCTGCTGCGCGCTGTCAACGGCCTTGCGCCCGTCGTTCGCGGTGACGTCGTCGTCAATACCAAGACCGGCCCGGTCAATCCTTATTCCTGCAATCCGAAGACGCTGCGCGATCTGCGCATGCACACGGTCTCCATGGTGTTCCAGCAGTTTGCGCTGCTGCCGTGGCGAACCGTGGCCGACAACGTGGGCTTCGGCCTTGAACTTGCCGGCGTTCCCGAAGCAGAACGGAAGAAACGCGTCGGCGAACAGCTCGAACTCGTCAATCTCACGCAATGGGCAAACCGCAAGGTCAACGAGCTTTCAGGCGGCATGCAGCAGCGTGTCGGCCTGGCGCGTGCTTTCGCCACCGGCGCGCCGATTCTCCTCATGGATGAACCGTTCTCCGCGCTTGACCCCTTGATCCGCACACGTCTCCAAGACGAACTGCTGGAATTCCAGCGCCGCCTGAAACGCACCATCTTGTTCGTCAGCCACGATCTGGACGAGGCATTTCGCATCGGCAACCGCATCGCCATCATGGAGAGCGGCCACATCATCCAGTGCGGCACCCCGCAGGAGATCGTCAAGAACCCGGCCGATCAATATGTGGCCGACTTCGTGCAACACATGAATCCGATCAGCATGCTGACGGCACGAGATGTGATGCAGCAGGGCGTCGGACATTCCGCCAATGCCGGTTCCGTCACGGCTACGGCAACCGCCGCTACACCGCTTGTCGATATTCTCGATGCGCTCACACGCCAGCCGGGAAACATCGGCGTGGTTGACAACGGTACGATTATCGGAACGATCTCGGCGCAAGACGTGGTGGCTGGCCTCACCAGCCACCGTCGAAGGGAGTAGTCGTTCGCGACTGCTCTTCAATTCATGGAGCAGTTAATGAACGATAAACCATCGGTGATCAGGGAAACGGACGAGGACGCGCGCAAGCTGGCGCGCGATCTCATGCACATGGCGGCACATGCAGCCCTGGCGGTCATCGATCCGGATACCGGCTTCCCCTACGTCAGCCGCGTTCTGACTGCCATGGATTCAGACGGTGCTCCGGTCATTCTCGTGTCCGGCCTTTCAGCCCATACGAAAGCGTTGATGAAGGATCCGCGCGCCTCGATGCTATTCGGTGAACCGGGCAAGGGCGACCCCCTCGCCCATCCTCGCCTGACCGTGCGATGCAGCGCAGAACGCGTTGATCGGCAAGGCGATATGCACGAGCGCATTCGCGGACTCTTCCTCGAACGTCATCCGAAATCCAAGCTCTATATCGACTTCCCGGACTTCTGCTTCTTTAGGCTTGTGCCACTCGATGCCAGTCTGAACGGCGGCTTCGGACGGGCCTACATTCTGTCCGCGCAGGACGTCATGATTCTTTAAGCTGAAAACAATTTGCTACAGCAGTAAGACCATACAATAGTGCGAGAATTAGTAGCTGGACAGCCGGAGGTGGTAGCGACCATTATTGGTATGGTTTCACGCGCCGCTCCCAAAAATCGGCTTATTTATGGCCCGGAAATGACCATAAACGACCTATTTTGGGTAAATTAGTGTACCGAAAACGCTCTTCGGCGCTCTTTGCGCCGTCGTTCGACAGTCATACATACATATCTAAAACAGCATACCCGATACCTTAAATTTAGGTATATACAATCTTTGCCCGCTCTTGGTATTGTTGCTTATCGGTTTGATACCGGCTTGGAAATAGCACAATTTCTGATGTGCGCTCCGCATTAGGAAGATTAAAACATGAAGACAATGAATTTGGCCGAACATTCTAATGTTGCGGCAGCATTATTATCAGCAATGGCGAACCCAAAGCGCCTTTTGATCCTTTGCAGCCTTGTGAAAGGCGAAGTTCCTGTTGGCGTTTTGGCCAATCAGGTCGGCTTGAGCCAGTCGGCACTTTCCCAGCATCTTTCTAAGCTGCGCGCTCAGAAGCTGGTAAAGACGCGTCGTGATGCTCAGACGATTTACTACTCCAGCACTTCGGAATCGGTCATTCGAGTTCTCGAAACGCTGGAAGATATTTATTGCGAACCTGAAAAAAGTAGATCGGCTGCTTAAGAGCTGAAATAGGCTCCAGGTTTGCCGGCGAACGGTCCTATAGGGGACACTTCATACCCTGAAGATCGACTTGCTTTCATCACCACAAGTTTGACTGCTGCAGCCGGCAAATCTCTGATTTGCCGGCCTTTTCTTTTCCAGATGCTTTTTCATTCCACCGGGCGACAACCCTCACGGCGCCAAGATCAATCTCAGCGGCCGGTATGGCCGCGCGGACACAGCCCTTCACGTCGGACCACCTCCCCCGATGCCATCTTTGCCTTGACGCCAAAAGGTCGGCTGATAATTTGACCAAGCAGTAAATATAATCGCGCGGCGCAGCGTCGCGGACGGGAAATGGCCCCCGAATGGCCATTGGAGAACAGCATGTCGGACCGTTTGAATGCCACCCCCAACGATTTGCGCGCCTTCTGGATGCCGTTTACGGCCAACCGCCAGTTCAAGAAGGAGCCAAGGCTCTTCGTCGGCGCAAAGGACATGTACTACACCACCCATGACGGTCGTCAGGTGCTGGATGGAACTGCGGGACTGTGGTGTGTGAACGCGGGACACTGCCGGCCGAAGATCACCGAAGCCATTGCCCAGCAGGCCGGCGAGCTCGACTACGCTCCTGCCTTTCAGCTCGGTCACCCGAAAGCCTTCGAGTTGGCAAACCGGCTGGTCGATATCGCCCCCGAAGGGCTGGACCACGTTCTCTACACCAATTCCGGTTCTGAATCGGTCGAGACGGCCCTCAAGATCGCGCTTGCCTATCATCGCGTGAAGGGCAACGGCTCGCGCTTCCGCCTCATCGGCCGCGAGCGCGGCTACCATGGCGTCAATTTCGGCGGTATCTCCGTTGGCGGCATCGTCACCAACCGCAAGATGTTCGGCACGCTGCTGACCGGCGTCGATCACATGCCGCACACCCACCTTCCCGGCAAGAATGCCTTCACGCGCGGCGAGCCCGAGCATGGCGGCGATATTGCCAGCGAACTGGAGCGTATCGTCACCCTGCATGATGCCTCGACCATCGCGGCCGTCATCGTTGAGCCCGTTGCCGGCTCCACCGGCGTCCTCATCCCACCAAAGGGCTATCTGCAGAAGCTGCGCGAAATCTGCACCAAGCACGGCATCTTGTTGATTTTCGACGAAGTCATCACCGGCTTCGGTCGCCTCGGCACCCCCTTTGCCGCGCAATATTACGATGTGAAGCCGGACATGATCACCACGGCGAAGGGCCTGACCAACGGTGTCATCCCGATGGGTGCGGTCTTCGTCACTTCGGAAATCCATGACGCCTTCATGCAAGGACCCGAGCACATGATCGAGTTCTTCCACGGTTACACCTATTCCGGTAACCCGATCGCGTCTGCTGCCGCGCTCGCAACGCTCGACACCTACAAGGAAGAAGGCCTGCTCACACGCGCAGCCGAGCTCTCCGACTACTGGGCCGATGCCCTGCACTCCCTCAAGGATTGCCCGAACGTCATCGACATCAGAAACACCGGCCTGATTGGTGCCATCGAGCTCGATCCGATCGCCGGCGAACCCACCAAACGCGCCTTCACGGCCTTCCTCAAGGCCTACGAAAAGGGCCTGTTGATCCGCACCACCGGCGACATCATCGCTCTCTCGCCGCCGCTGATCATCGAGAAGCACCATATCGACGAGCTGTTCGGCAAGCTCCGCGAGATCTTGCAGAATAATATCTAAAGCATAAGCTCGAAAACAACTGCGCCCCTCATGCCTCCTTTTGCTTCCGCAGAAGAGCCGGCATGAGGGGCGATCCATATGCGAGGGACGAACATGACCACCAAACTCGAACGCTATATCGACCAGGGCGTCGGCCGCGAGCCTGCGGACATCGTGCTGAAGAACGGGCAGTTCTTCGATCTGGTGACGGGAGAGCTGGTCGCTTCGGACATCGCTATTTGTGGCGACCGCGTTGTCGGCACCTGCGGCGACTATAAAGGTCGCCAGGAAATCGACATTTCCGGCCGCATCGTCGTGCCGGGCTTCATCGATACACATCTGCATATCGAATCCTCGCTGGTAACGCCGCATGAGTTCGATCGCTGTGTCCTGCCCTACGGCGTCACGACCGTGATCTGCGATCCGCATGAAATTGCCAACGTGCTGGGCACGGAAGGTATCCAATACTTCCTGGATTCCTCCCTCGAAACCATCATGGATATCCGCGTCCAGCTCTCCTCTTGCGTGCCGGCAACGCATCTCGAAACCTCCGGCGCGGACCTGCCGATCGAAACGTTGCTGCCATTCCGCAATCATCCGCAGGTGATCGGCCTTGCCGAGTTCATGAATTTCCCCGGCGTGGTCCACAAGGATCCCGTCTGCATGGCGAAGCTCGAAGCCTTCCAGGGCGGCCATATCGACGGTCACGCGCCGCTGCTGCGCGGCAACGACCTCAACGGCTATCTCTCTGCAGGCATCCGAACGGAACATGAATCGACAACGGCAGAAGAGGCGCTGGAGAAGATCCGCAAGGGCATGCATGTGCTGGTGCGCGAAGGCTCGGTCTCCAAGGACCTGCACGCGCTGATGCCCATCATCACCGAGCGCCTGTCGCCGCACCTCGCACTCTGTACCGACGACCGCAATCCGCTGGATATCGCCGAGCAAGGCCATCTCGACTACATGATCCGCACAGCGATCGCGCATGGCATCCAGCCGCTCGCGATCTATCGCGCCGCCTCCATCTCAGCAGCCCGCGCCTTCGGCCTGCGCGATCGCGGCTTGGTGGCGCCCGGCTGGCGAGCCGATCTCGTCGTTATCGACAGTCTCGAGAATTGCAAGGCAGAGATGGTTTTCTCGGCCGGACGCCATGTCACCGCTGAACTCTTCGCCACCCGCAAGCCTGTCGCACCGGTCGGCCTCGACAGCGTCAAGGCCCGCCCGATCAACGCCGCCGCGTTCGGCGTGCCTGCCACAGAAGGCGAGAGCTCGGTCATCGGCGTCATGCCTGGCAAGATCATCACGGAACATCGCCGTTATCGCCTGCCCACCAAAGGCAACCAGACGGATATCGATCTGGGCAATGATGTCATCAAGGTCGCCGTCATCGAGCGGCACGGCAAGAACGGCAACCACGCCAACGGTTTCGTCCAGGGTTTCGGGCTGAAGAAGGGCGCGATCGCCTCGACGGTCGGCCATGACAGCCATAACATCTGCGTCGTCGGCGTGAGCGAGGATGACATGGCGCTCGCCGCCAATCGCCTGAGCGACATCAACGGCGGCTTTGTCGTCGTCGCGGATGGCGTCGTGACCGGCGAGATCGCTCTGCCGATCGCCGGCCTGATGAGCCTCGAGCCATATGAAAGCGTGCGCGATACGCTGCACCATTTGCGTCAGGCAGCCTATGCCCTCGGCGCCACGTTGGAAGAGCCTTTCCTGCAGCTCGCCTTCCTGCCCCTGCCCGTCATCCCGCATCTGAAGATATCGGACAGAGGCCTTGTCGATGTCGACAAGTTCATGCTGATCGGCTGATCAGCCGAGCTTGCCGCAATAGACATCCAGCGCGGCAAGCGCCAGCGTCGATCCTGCATCGGCGGTGGTGAAGCCTGGCATGGGGATGGTCTTGCCAAGCTTGATCTCCTTCGGCAGCGCGACCTTCACCGGCTTGCGAGAGAGGTTGAAGACGAACAGCAGCGTCTCGTCTCCCTTGGAGCGCGTGAAGGCGAGGACATCCTCCTTGGTATCGAGGAAGCTCATGTCGCCGTCGCGCAAGGCTGCGTGCGCCGCGCGGAAGGCCAGCGTCTCCCGATAGTGGTTCAGCACGGAATCCCTGTCCGTCTCCTGCTTGTCGACCGCAAGCGCCGCGTGCTGGTAGGGAACCGGCAGCCACGATTTCTCGGCGGTCGTAAAGCCTGCATGGGCGCGGCTCCCTTCCCACGGCATGGGCGTGCGGCATCCATCACGCCCCTTGAACGCCGGCCAGAAGCGAATCCCGTAGGGATCGCGCAGATCCTCGAAGGCAAGTTCCGCCTCGGGCAGGCCAAGCTCTTCGCCTTGATAGAGGCAGATCGAGCCACGCAGCGTCGACAGCAGCGAGATGGCAAGCTTGGCGACACGCGGCTGCTCCTCCTCCGTCTCGGCAAAACGGCTGACATGCCGCTGCACGTCATGGTTGGAGAATGCCCAGCAGACCCAGCCGTCGACAACGTTATCCTGGAAGTCGCCGACGCAGCGGCGGAAATGCGCCGGCGTAAAATCGGGGCCCAGCAGGTCGAACGTATAGCACATATGCAGCTTGTCGCCGCCGCTGGTATAGGCGGCTACCGTCTGCAGCGAACGGGCACCGTCGCCCACCTCGCCGACCGTCGTGCGATCCTCGTATTGGTCAAGCAACGCTCTGAAACGCTTGAGGAAAGCGATATTTTCCGGTTGTGTCTTGTCGTAGAGATGGTTCTGCATTCCATAGGGATTGCTCTCAGGCGCATCGAGGCCGCCCGTGGCGACGAGCGCCGGCGGATTGTCCCGCAATTGCTTGTCGCAGAAATAGTAATTCACTGTATCCAGCCGGAAGCCGTCGACACCCCGGTCGAGCCAGAACTTCACTGCAGCTAGCAACGCATCCTGAACCTCCCGGTTGTGGAAGTTCAGATCGGGCTGCGACGTCAGGAAATTGTGCTGGTAATATTGCCGGCGCACGCCATCCCATTCCCAGCCGGGGCCGCCGAAGATCGACAGCCAATTGTTCGGCGCCGTGCCGTCCGGCTTCGGATCGGCCCAGACGTACCAGTCCGCCTTGGGATTGTCGCGGCTTGCCCGGCTTTCGACAAACCAGGGGTGTCGATCCGACGTGTGCGAGATGACCTGGTCGATGATGACCTTCAGCCCCAATTCGTGGGCTGCCGACATCATCTCGTCGAAATCGGCAAGCGTGCCGAAAATCGGATCCACATCGCAATAGTCGGAGACATCATAGCCCATATCGGCCATCGGCGAGGTGAAGAACGGCGCCAGCCAGATCGCATCGACCCCGAGTGCGGCAATGTGAGGCAGACGCCGGGTAATCCCCTTGATGTCGCCAAGCCCGTTGGCATCCGTATCCTGAAACGACCGCGGATAGACCTGATAGATCACCGCTCCGCGCCACCAATCGGCTCCTGCCGTCTTCTTCGTCGATTTCATCAAAACCGCCTCGATATCGCACAAGACTTCCCAGTTTGCACACTCGGGCGCGGGCAGCAAGCCGCAATCGGCCGGGCATGCGAATGCTACTAGGAGGATGTGTAAATTCGGGCTATCAATTTTAGAGAATTATCAACATGGAAGTTCGCACCGACATCAGGTCCGTCTCTTTTGGGCTTGAAAGCGACGCGGCTTCGGATAACTTCCGCGACTGACCTGCACGTACAGGTCACCTATGGGATCAAAAATACCCCTGTAAAATCAGGGATAATAACTCCAAAAAGGTGGGAAAACGCATGACTCATTTCGCCAGAAAATTCCTAGCGACGGCACTCGTCAGCACAGTATTGAGCTTCTCCGCACATGCCGCGACCCTCAATATCCACAATGGCGGCGACCCGACTTCGCTCGATCCGCAAAAGATTTCCGGCGATTGGGAGAACCGCATCGACGGCGATATTTTCGAAGGACTGGTGACTGAAGATCCCAAGGACAACCCGATCCCCGGCCAAGCTGCAAGCTGGACTATTTCCCCCGACCAGAAAGTTTACACCTTCAAGTTGCGCGACGGCATCAAGTGGTCCGATGGGCAGCCGGTGACCGCTCAGGACTTCGTTTTTGCCTTTCAGCGCCTGATGGATCCCAAGACCGCCGCGCAGTATGCCTACCTGCAATACACGATCCACAACGCGGAAAAGATCAACAAGGGCGAGATCAAGGATCTGACTCAGCTCGGCGTGAAGGCGATCGACGACAAGACGCTGGAAATCACGCTCGAGAATCCGACGCCTTACTTCCTCAACGCCCTGATGCACTACACGGCCTATCCGCTGCCGAAGCATGTCGTCGAAGCCAAGGGCGACCAGTGGGTCAAAATCGACAACATCGTCACCAACGGCCCATACAAGCCGGTGGAATGGGTGCCGGGCTCGCATGTGACCAACGTCAAGAACGATCAGTACTATGACGCCAAGGACATAAAGATCGACAAGGTCAACTTCTACACGCTGGAAGATCAGGCCGCCGCCCTGAAGCGCTATCGCGCCGGCGAATTCGATATTCTGACCTCATTCCCTGCCGACCAGTTCGAATGGATCCAGAAGAACCTCCCCGGCCAGGCGCATGTGGTGCCGTTCCTTGGCACCTACTACTACGTCATGAACGCCACCAAGCCGCCCTTCAACGACAAGCGCGTTCGCCAGGCTCTCTCCATGGCCGTCAATCGCGAGGTCATCGGTCCGAAGATCCTCGGCACCGGCGAATTGCCGATGTATTCCTGGGTGCCGCCGGGCACGGCCAACTACGGCGAGCCGGCCTATGTCAGCTGGAAGGACGAGCCCTACAAGCAGAAGGTCGAAGAGGCCAAGAAGCTGCTGAAGGAAGCAGGCTTCGGTCCTGACCATCCGCTGAAGGCGCAGCTGCGCTACAACACCAACGACAACCACAAGCGTATCGCCGTCGCGATCGCCGCCATGTGGAAGCCGCTCGGCGTCGATATCGAACTCTACAACACCGAAACCAAGGTGCATTACGATGAAATGCAGCGCGGCGAGGTGCAGATCGGCCGTGCCGGCTGGCTCGCCGACTATAACGACCCGATCAACTTCCTGAACTTGCTGTCCACCGGCGTCGAAATGAACTACGGCCGCTGGAGCAACAAGGACTACGATGCACTGATCAAGCAGGGTAACGAGGAAACCGACCTCAAGAAGCGCGCCGAGATCTACAAGAAGGCCGAAAAGCTGGCCCTCGACGACAGCGCCGCTATCCCGATCTACTACTACGTTTCCCAGAACATCGTCGCCCCGAAGGTACAGGGCTTCGTCGACAATATTCAGGACATCCACCGTACGCGCTGGCTGTCGATCAAAGAATAATTGGGAACAGGCTCCCTTCCGGACACAACCGGGAGGGAGCCGTCTAAAACCATGTTTGGCTATGCTCTCCGTCGTCTGCTGTCGACAATCCCCGTAATGTGGATTGCCGTGACAGTGTGTTTTTTCATTTTGCGCCTCGCTCCCGGCGGCCCCTTCGATGGCGAAAGGCCATTGCCGCCGGAAGTCAAAGCTAACCTCGCGGCTCACTACAACCTCGACAAGCCCCTGGTTGAGCAATACCTGATCTATGTCGGCGATGTCATGAAGGGCGATCTTGGCCCCTCCTTCGCCAATCAGGACTTTACCGTCACGCAACAGATCATGTCCGGCTTCCCCTATACGCTGACCATCGGCGGCGCTGCCTTTGTGCTTGCAACCGTCGTCGGCGTGTTCATAGGCTGTCTCGGGGCGCTGTATCAGAACCGCGCAGCCGATTATTGGCTGGGCGGCGGATTGCTCATCGGCTTGGTCATGCCAAGCTTCCTGATCGCCCCGATCCTTCAGCTCGTCTTCGGCAACACGCTCGGCTGGTTGCCGGTCGGCGGCTGGGGCGATGGTTCAGTGAGGTTTTTGATCCTCCCCATCATCGTTTTGACGCTGCCGCATGCGGCACGCATCTCGCGTCTGATGCGCGGCTCGATGATCGAGGTGATGAGCCAGAACTTCATCCGCACCGCAAAGGCGAAGGGGATCGGTCCACGGCTGACGATCATGCGGCACGCCCTGAAACCGGCCATGATGCCTGTGGTCTCCTATCTCGGACCGGCGGCAAGCTACCTGCTCACCGGCTCGCTGGTGGTCGAAAGCATCTTCGGCCTTCCCGGTGTCGGCCGCTACTTCGTCGGAGCTGCGTTGAACCGCGACTACGGCATGGTTCTCGGCACGGTCATCTTCTACATGGTGCTGATCGTGATCCTCAACCTGCTGGTCGACATCGCCTACGCTTGGCTCGACCCGAAAGTGAGAATGCGATGATCCTCAATTCCGCCAAGAGAGAATTGCTGGAAGCGGAATTGCTTTCGGCAGAGGGGCTCGCACCCAAGGGGCGCTCCCTCACCGGCGATGCAATGCGTCGCCTCCTGCGCAACAAGGCGGCGGCACTTTCGCTCGTCGTGCTGGCAGTCCTGGTGCTGATCGCCATATTCGGCCCCTATTTCCTGCCCTACAACTATGAGGATCCGGACTGGAATTCGTTCCGAGGCGCCCCGGATTTCGCCGCCGGCCACTATTTCGGGACCGACGGCAATGGCCGCGACCTGCTGGCGCGCACGCTTTACGGTACGCGCGTTTCTCTGACCGTCGCACTCGTGGCAACGCTCGTCTCCGTTATCATCGGCGTGCTCTACGGTGCTGTATCGGGCTATTTCGGCGGCCGCGTCGATGCCATCATGATGCGCTTCGTCGATATCATGTACGCCCTGCCCTATGTCCTCTTCGTCATCCTGCTGATGGTGATCTTCGGCCGTAACGTCTATCTGCTCTTTGCAGCGATCGGCGCACTCGAATGGCTGACCATGGCGCGTATCGTCCGGGGTCAGACGCTATCGATCAAGCAGCGTGAATTCATCGAAGCGGCAAGGGCTTCCGGACAAAGATCGTTCAAGATCATCCTCAAGCACATCGTGCCGAACCTCGTCGGACCGGTGGTCATCTATGCGACACTGACCATCCCGGAAATCATCGCTACGGAGAGCTTCCTCTCCTACCTCGGCTTCGGCGTACAGGAGCCGCTGACATCGCTCGGCACCCTGATCGCCGAAGGCTCTGCCGGCATGGAGACGACGCCGTGGCTGCTACTCTTCCCGGCCGGTTTCCTGGTTGCGCTGCTGATGAGCCTGCTCTTCATCGGCGACGGCCTGCGCGACGCTTTCGACCCGAAGGATCGCTGACATGACAGACACCCTTCTCGAACTCAAAGACTACTCCATCACCTTCCGCACTCCGGAAGGAGAAGTCGCCGCCGTCTCGAAGATGAACCTGAAGGTCGGCCGCGGCGAACGCATCGCCATCGTCGGCGAATCCGGTTCCGGCAAGAGCCAGACCTTTCTCGGCCTCATGGGCCTGCTGGCAAAAAATGGCCGCACCAGCGGCCAGGCACTGCTTGATGGCAAAGACCTGCTGACGCTGAAACCGCGCGAACTCGACCATGTGCGCGGCAAGGATATGGCCATGGTCTTCCAGGACCCCATGACCGCGCTCAATCCTTCACTGCGCATTTCGCGACAGTTGACGGAGCAGCTCGAGGTTCACGGCGGACTTTCGGCGCGCGCGGCGTCTGCCGCGGCGTTGGATATGCTGAAGCGCGTCGGCATTCCTGATCCGACGCGCCGCTTCAACCTCTACCCTCACGAGCTGTCGGGCGGCATGCGCCAACGCATCGTCATCGCCATGGCGCTGTTGACCAAGCCGAAGCTCCTGATCGCCGACGAACCGACGACTGCGCTCGACGTCACGATCCAGGCGCAAATTCTGGATCTTTTCAACGAGTTGACGGCGGAAATGCACACGGCGCTTGTCATGATCACCCATGACCTCGGTGTCGTCGCCGGCCTCGCCGACCGCGTCGCCGTCATGTATGCCGGCCGCATTGTCGAAGAAGCTCCGGTCGACGAGTTGTTCGAGGATCCGGCGCATCCCTACACGGCAGCGCTGCACGCCTCGATCCCCCGTCCCGACCAGGATGTCGACGATCTCGCCGTCATCCCCGGCCGGCCGCCGAACCTGATGCATCTGCCGCGCGGCTGTGCCTTCTCGCCGCGCTGTGCACATGTCGAAGACGACTGCCTGGACGCAGCACCGCCGCTCGACCGCCTTGCGGCCCAGCGCTGCGCTGCCTGCTTCCATCCCCTTTCGGCTAATCAGGAACGGAGCCTCGTCCATGGCTGAACAAACGCTTCTGAAGGTCGAACATCTGACGACCGAATTCGAGCTGCCGTCGAAATCCTTCTTCAAGCCGCCACTGGTTCTGACTGCGGTCAACGATGTCAGCTTCGAGTTGAAGACCGGCCGCACGCTCGGCATCGTCGGCGAGTCCGGTTGCGGCAAGTCGACCCTCGGCCGGTCCATCCTGCGGCTGATCAAGGCACAGAAGGGCCGCATCATGTGGCAGGGCGGCAACCTGCTCGATCTCTCCGAAGAAGAGATGCGTGCCGCACGCCGCGACATGCAGATCATCTTCCAGGATCCGATCGCCTCGCTCGATCCGCGCATGACTGTCGGCGACATCATCGCCGAGCCACTCAGCGTCTTTGAGCCGAAACTGACCCGCGCGCAGCGGCAGGATCGCGTCCGCGAGATCATGGCGGCAGTCGGCCTCGTTCCGGAGATGATCAATCGTTATCCGCACGAGTTCTCCGGCGGGCAAGCGCAGCGCATCGGCATTGCCCGCGCCGTCATCACGCGGCCGAAGCTCATCATCTGCGATGAGCCGGTTTCGGCGCTCGACGTCTCGATCCAGGGCCAGGTCATCACGCTTCTGCGCCGGCTGCGCAAGGAATTCGGCCTGACGCTGATCTTCATCAGCCACGATCTTTCCGTCGTGCGCCTGATCTCGGACGACGTGCTGGTGCTCTATCTCGGCAAGGTGGTGGAAGCCGGTGATGCGGCCACGGTGTTCGATCATCCGGCCCATCCCTATACGCAGGCGCTGTTCTCCGCAGCGCCCATCCCCGACCCGAAACTGGCGCGCGGCCGCGAGCGCATCCGTCTGCAGGGAGATCCGCCCTCGCCGCTCAACCCGCCGCCGGGCTGCGTTTTCTCGCCCCGCTGTTGGAAAGCGACGGATATCTGCCGCACGAAGATGCCACCGACCCAGCAGGTGCGTCCCGGTCAAACGGCGGCCTGTTACCATATGGATGGGCCGCAGAGCAGTTATTGAAAAAATGCGGGCGGTTTTCCGTCCGCAATTGCGAAAGACAAAGTGAGAGCGGTTCGGAGATTCCATAAGAACGCGAACCGCTCTGGCCAGGAAAAGTGGGTGGCGGCGTCCGCCGCCCACCTTGCCCAAGATGTTGCTTGCGCGTATGCAGCAGCGAGACAAAGTGCAGGAGGAAGACTTGGGCGGACGTTTCCTATCGATCGGCGAATGCATGGTGGAACTGTCGCAGGCCGATGACGGCCACCTGCGCAAGGGCTTCGCTGGCGACACCTTCAACACGGCCTGGTACGCTCGCGCCTGCCTGCCTTCCGATTGGTCGATCGATTATTTCACCGCACTCGGCGATGACGCCATGTCAGACGAGATGGCCGCCTTCATGGGTTCGGCCGGCATCGGCACCGCGAATATCCGCAGGCTTCGCGGCAAGACGCCCGGGCTCTACATGATCAACCTGAAGGATGGCGAGCGCTCTTTCAGCTATTGGCGCGACAGCTCCGCCGCCCGTCAGCTTGCGGCCGACGGTGACGCCTTGCGAACCGCGATCGAAGCCTCGGATGTGCTTTATTTTTCAGGCATCACGCTGGCAATCCTGCCGCGCGAGGATGCCTACACACTGCTGGCCGAGCTTCGCCGCGCCAAGGCGATCGGCAAGCTCGTGGCTTTCGATCCCAATCTGCGCCCGCGCCTCTGGTCCAGCCTCGACGCCATGCATACCTTGATCGCCGACGGTGCCCGCGCATCGACGCTCGTTATGCCGAGTTTCGATGACGAAGCTGCGCATTTCAGCGATGATTCCATTTCCAGCACTATCCGCCGCTATCACCAGTACGGAGCCAATATGGTTGTCGTCAAGAATGGGCCGGACGGCGCAACGATCGGCGCCGACACAGAGGAGACGCTAGTTCCGGCAGTCAATGTCAGCAAGGTCATCGACACCACCAGCGCCGGCGACAGCTTCAACGGCGGATTTCTCGCCCACTATCTGCAACATGGCGATCCCATCGCTGCTGCAGCCTTTGCGGCCGAAATCGCCGCGAAAGTTATTCAGGAATATGGCGCCCTGGTCTCACCGAAGAAGCTGAAGGTCGCCTGATCGGCACTGTAATATTTCCATCATGGACGCCGCCCACAATAGAGTGGGCGCGGGAATCATGTTTGAAGCACCGCAATCGCTGGCACCGTCATCATGAGGATACGGTGCGGATGGGCTGTTTTGGGCATGTTGCAACGCTTGTCGGACATCGAAGACAATATCTGGGCTCAGGCGGCGACACCTGTCGCGATACCGGAACGGCTGCTTATCGTCAGCGACGCCTGGCATCCGCAGGTTAACGGCGTCGTCCGCTCGATCGAAAACACCAATCGCGAACTCATCCGCCGGGGCGTGGAAGTGTTCATGATCACGCCGGACGGCTTTCGTAACATTCCCTGCCCGACCTATCCCGAGATCCGACTTTCGATCGCCTCTTATCATAAGGTTGCGGCGAAGATCGAAGCTGCAAACCCGACCTACATCCACATTGCCACCGAAGGCCCCCTTGGGCTTACCGCGCGCCGCTGGTGCATCCGCAACGGTATGCCCTTTTCGACCAGCTACCATACGCGGTTCCCCGAATATGTTGCCGCCCGCCTGCCCATACCGGAAAGCTGGCTCTACGCCTTCGTCAAATGGTTTCACAATGCCGGCTATGGCTGCATGGTGGCCACACCGAGCCTTGCCGACGAACTCAAGCAGCGCGGCATTCGCAATCTACTATCGTGGAGCCGTGGGATCGATTCCCACCTCTTCCGCCCCAATCCCTTGGAAGACAATCCTTTCGGCCTGCCCCGCCCCATCTTCATGACTGTCGGTCGGGTGGCGCTGGAGAAGAACCTGCCGGCCTTTCTCGATCTCGATCTACCGGGATCAAAGGTCGTTGTCGGCGATGGACCGGCTCGGGCGGAGCTGCAGAAGCTCTACCCTGATGTGCACTTTCTGGGTGCGAAATTCGGCGAGGAGCTGGCGCACGCCTATTCCCAGGCCGACGTCTTCGTCTTTCCGTCAAAGACCGACACGTTCGGCAATGCCATTCTGGAAGCGTTGGCAAGCGGAGTCCCGGTCGCGGCCTATCCCGTGACCGGCCCGGCGGATATTCTCGCCGGCAATAACAAAGCCGGCGTGGTCGATGCGGATCTGGCGGCGGCATGCCTTGCCGCCCTCTCCTGCTCTCGGGAAGCGGCCCGCCTCGTCGCTCTCAACTATTCCTGGGAAGCCGCCACGACCCAGTTCATCGGCAATGTCCGCGTCGCCAATCATCGCGGCAAAAGACAGACGCACGGGTTGAGCGTGTAGTGCACCGCAAGGCGCGACGTTAAGTCCCTGCCTATCATCTCCGGATATTCAATAGCAGCGCGGAGCTGCGGTCCACGCTCGTATGTCGATTGCAAGTTTGCCCTTGGCACAGGAGCCGACGACATCCCACGCAACCAAGAGCGGATGTCGCGAGTTAATCTGTCAGGAAACAACAAGAAACCCATAGCCGCTGCGTGCGTTTGGGTATACGATTATTTATCGCACGATTAAGAATGCATTCCAGGGAGTACGGAAATGGCGGACGACCCGCTGAAATTGGACACCTTCATCTGCTTCGCCCTCTATTCGGCGAACCATGCAATGAACCGTCTGTACAAACCCATGCTCGACGCGCTCAACCTCACCTATCCGCAATATCTCGTCATGGTGACGCTGTGGGAGCAGGATGGCCAGACCGTTGGCGGTATCGGCGAAAAGCTGTTCCTCGAATCAAGCACGCTGACGCCGCTGTTGAAGCGCCTGGAAACCGCCGGCTTTATCCAACGCATCCGCAGCAAGGAAGATGAGCGTCAGGTGCTGATCCACCTGACTAGCGAAGGCATCGCGTTGAAGAAGAAGGCGGCAGGCATTCCTGCCTGCATCCTCGACGCTTCCGACCACTCGGTCGAAGAACTAACGCGATTGAAGGCCGAGATCACCATATTGCGCGAGGCATTGAGCAAAAACGCGGCCTGATCAGGCTGCGTAAACGCGCAGTGATCTTGCGAAAATACCATAATCAAAACAATGGCTTAAATCGCAAAAAGCAAATCTCAAAGATCGCTATGCGCTTTAGACAGCCACACCAAGCGGATAAAGAAGATCAGGTCCGCTTCTTCTTGTTCTCGTACGGATTTTCCGACGAACGGAAGTGGATGCGGATCGGCACGCCGGGCAAGGCAAAATCCGCGCGCAGACCGTTGATCAGATAGCGAACATAGGACTCCGGCAGCGCGTCGGAGCGCGTGCAGGAAATCATGAAGGCCGGGGGCCGCGCCTTCACCTGCGTCATGTATTTCAGCTTGATGCGGCGGCCGGAAACAGCCGGTGGCGGATGCTGAACCTGCTGGGTCTCAAGCCAACGATTGAGACGCGCGGTGGAAACACGCTTGTTCCAGACCTTGTCAGTGTCGACGATCGCCTGCATCAACCGATCCAGACCCTCGCCCGTCTGGCCGGCAATCGTTATAGCGCGAATACCACGGGCCTGCGGCAACAGCCGATCGGTCTTCTCGCGCAGATCGGCAAGAACGGCCTGACGATCCTCGATCATGTCCCACTTGTTGAAGGCGAGTACGGCGGCACGGCCTTCGCGGATCACAAGATCGACGATCTGCAGATCCTGCTTTTCGAAGGGAATGGTCGCGTCAAAGACGATGACGACGGTCTCGGCAAAGCGAATGGCGCGCAGCGTATCGGCAACGGAAAGCTTCTCGAGCTTCTCGGTGACCTTGGCCTTGCGACGCATGCCGGCCGTGTCGAACATTTTTACCGTACGGCCACGCCAGCTCCAGTCGACGGAGATAGAGTCGCGGGTAATACCGGCTTCGGGGCCGGTCAGCAGCCTGTCTTCACCGAGAAAGCGGTTGATCAGCGTCGATTTACCCGCATTAGGGCGGCCGACGATGGCGACGCGCAACGGCCGCGTATCGTCGTAGGCGGGCTCTTCGTCGATCTCCTCGCCATCTTCGCCGACAGCCGGACGCGGGATGGAAACATTGGTTTCCGCCTCGTCATCGGCTTCCGGGAAGGCGCGCTCGTGGCCGATAGCCTCGACGATCGCGTCGCGCAGATCCATCATGCCCTGGCCATGCTCGGCCGAGATCGGACAAGGCTCGCCAAGCCCGAGCGTGAAAGCATCGTAAAAGCCGCTGTCGGAACCACGAGCTTCGGACTTGTTGGCGACGAGCACGACCGGACGGCCGCGCTTGCGCAGCATCTCTGCCAGCGTCTTATCGACGTGGGTAAGACCCATCTTGGCATCGACGACAAACAGCGTCAGATCGGCTTCATCGATCGCAGTTTCGGTCTGCGCTCGCATTCGGCCTTCGAGCGTCTCTTCGCCTGCCTCTTCGAGGCCGGCGGTGTCGACGATGCGGAAGCGAAGATCGATCAACTTGGCATCACCGGGACGGCGGTCACGCGTGACGCCCGGGGTATCGTCGACAAGCGCCAGCTTCTTGCCAACCAGACGGTTGAAAAGGGTTGACTTGCCAACATTCGGGCGACCGACGATCGCAACCGTAAAACTCATTTGGCGATCCTTCAGCCTTTAGCGACCGGAGCCTTGCCCGATGCGGTGATGAGGTCGAGCAGCATTTGGGCGCGATTGGCAACGTTACGCGGGCTCTGCGGATCGTCGACGATCGCCTGGTACCATTGACGTGCCTTGGCAAAATCGCCCGCCTTGTAGGCGGCGAGCCCCAGAACATCGCGCGCCGAATGACGGAAGGCATCTGCCGGTACGGCAAGCTCCTGCACTTCGGCAGCAACCTGATCGTAGGTGCCGGTTTCGACCAAGAGATAGGCGGCGCGCAGACGTGCCGCATCACGAACGACGAGAGGAATATCAGTCTGCTTGCCGACAGCCGAAAAGACAGCGATCGCGCCCGCCTTGTCACCCTTCTGCGCCTGCAGCGTCGCGGCACGCAGGCGAGCAAGCAATGGATACGAGCCGGGACCATTCTTCTCGATAGCGGTCAGTGCAGCAAGCGCGTCATCCGTCTTGCCCTGATCGGCCAGCGTCAAAGCGGCGAGGAACTGATCGCCGCCGCTGCCGGCCTGGTTGCCGGACCAATAGCGGTAACCGCTATAGGCTGCAGTGCCGAGAACGATAAGCACTGCTCCGCCGATGATGAGCCGGCCAAAACGGCGCCATACGAACCGTAACTGGTCCGAACGCAGTTCCTCGTTCACCTCGCGGATAAAGCTATCGTCATTGAATGCCATTCTCGTCTCCGGCCCAGGCCAAAAAATTCCAACAAGCTTAGGGGTTAGTTGGGCCTTCTACTCCATTTTGCGGCCGATGTAAGGGGGAATGGCAGAAATCGTCACATAACGAGCGGCGAAACCCCGATAATCCACGCATGAAGCTTCCAAATGATCAGTACCCAGGCAACGACACCGAGGATGATCGCATAGAGATCGTATTTCGCTGAAACGAATGGGCGGCGGCTGATTTCGCCGGCGCGCTCGCGCCGCTTCAGCGAGATGCGCAGGATAACACCCCAGGCGAGAAAGGCAGCGAACAGCAGCATCGCCGCGCCATCGCCATTCGACAGCAGATGCGCAAGTGCCCAGATCTTCACCGATAGCACCATCGGATGCTTGGTTTTTGTCGCAATATGCCCCGCCGGCAGCAGCGAGGCGGCCAGACAGATCATCGCAAACAGCATCAGCAAGATGGTAATATGGCTCATCCAGAACGGCGGCGACCAGATCGGCGTCATGTCGCGCGCCTGGCCGAAGCCATAGATCAGCACGATCAGCGCAACGATGCTTGCAATGGAATAGGCGATCTTCCAGCCACCCTCTCCGAGGCTGGAGATCAACGAGGCGCGCAAGCCTGGAGAGACCACGCGCACAAGGTGAAGGCCGAGAAAAAGAACAATGCCGAGAATAAACAATGCCATGGACGAAATCCCTTCGGTTTTGTGGGAACATCCTTACCGACATCAGTAAAAAATTGCCAGCATCACCGCAGCTTCGCCGCATTTGCACGAAAGGAAGGAAACGACCCGGAGCATGCCGTCCCAGGTCGATGGTTGATCGTTGGCAAGGCATGCTCGATCAAGCAATGTCGGTGCCCATGTTACGTCTAGCCTCCAGCCTCTCCCTTGCACTTTCCCTCGCCCTGCCGGCCGTCGCCCAGGCTGATGGAAAGCCCAAGCAGCTCGTCATGATTTCCTTCGACGGCGCTCACGACAATGCACTCTGGACGAAGAGCCGCGAGATTGCTTCGCGTAATAGCGCGCATTTCACCTACTTCCTGTCCTGTACGTTCCTGATGAACAAGGCGCAGGCCAAGGCCTATCAGGGCCCGAAGCAGCGGGTCGGCAAATCCAATGTCGGCTTTGCCAAGAGCGAAGAAGACGTGCGCACCCGCATCGCCAACATCTGGGGTGCCCATCAGGAAGGCCACGATATCTCAAGCCATGCCTGCGGCCATTTCGACGGCAAGGGCTGGAGTGCTGCCGACTGGAAGCAAGAGTTCATGAACGCGCGCGTCGCCCTTCGAGACGCCTGGAAGAATGTCGGCCTGGCCGACAAGGAACCGCAGGGCTGGGAAGATTTCGCCACGCACGATGTCAAAGGCTTTCGTGCCCCCTATCTCTCCACCAGCGACGGCCTGATGCCGGCAGAAAAGGAGATGGGCTTCCAATATGATGCAAGTCTGGTAACGAAAGGCCCCGCCCTGCCGCAGGTGGTCGACGGCATTTATCGCTTCGGTCTGCCGCTGATCCCAGAAGGCCCCGAGCACCGCCTGGTTATCGGCATGGACTATAATCTCTACGTCCGCCACTCCAAGGGCGCCGAAGACAAGGCAAACGCCAAGACCTACGAAGACCGCACCTTCAACGCCTTTGAAGCGGCCTTCAACAAACAATATGACGGCGAGCGCATTCCCTTGCAGCTCGGATTCCATTTCGTCGAGATGAATGACGGTGCCTATTGGCGCGCGCTCGACCGCTTTGTCAGCGACGTCTGCCATAAACAGGATGTCGCTTGCGTCAGCTACTCCGAAGCTATCCCGCTAATTGCTGCCCGCGGCAAGCCGCAGCAGGGGTAAGGAACGGTCGAGGAGCGCCTGGCCCAGGCGCAGAGACGGCAGGCAAGGCTCCTTCATTGTCACAAGGTCCAAGGGGGCATCCCGCTCAGCACTATCCTACAAAAAAGGCCCCGTCTCCGGGGCCTTTTTTGGTTAGCCGTCGACGTGAATGACGCCCGGCTCGCGCTCGAGATAACGCTGATCGATAGACGGCAGAGGTTCGTCGTCGATCGCCGCCTCGAAAGCCCGCAAGCGTTTGTAAATCGACAGAAGCTCGATAATCGTAGTCCATGAACTGACGAGATACTGGAAGGATCCGCGCACCTGGTCGAAGACATTGGTGATCTGCGTCATCAGACCGAGCGTAAGCTTGCCAGCGACGATCGAAGGAACCAGGACGACGAAGCTGAAGATATTATCCGCCTGCGAGTAGAAGATACGCGCGACATTGAAATAGGTGTAGTGGAAGTAGATGCGGAAATAGTTGCGCCGGACATTGGCGAATAGTTCTGCAACAGTCGGTGGAGAGGCTCGGTCCTCACGGTCTTCACCATAGACGAGCTCCTTACGGTAGGACGCCTCCACACGTTGGTTGATGAACTGGAGCCCGGGCAGCTTGATGCCGACAGCCGCCAAGAAGACAGTTCCGAAAATCGACCAGAAGATCGCGGCCCAGACCAGTGCATGCGGAATATTGCCGATGATCGGCAGCTCCGTGATATTGGCCCCAAGGCGGAACAGTACGGGCAGGAAGGCAATCAGTGTCATAATGGAGCCGATGAAGCTCACGCCCAGCGATTCAACGGTCTGAGAGAACCGCATCGTGTCTTCCTGCACACGCTGCGAGGCGCCTTCGACATGCCGCAGCTTTTGCCAGTTGGCCATGTAATAGTCGTTCATTGCCGTGCGCCAGCGAAACACCCAATGGCTGACAAAGAAGAGATTGAACACGCCGACGGTAATGGCCACGAAGGCGATGCCCGCAAAAACGAGCATGTTCATATAGAATTCGGAGCTTGGCACCGAACCGACCGTCGTCAGCGCCTTTTGAACGAGATTATAGAACGGGCCGTACCACGCGTTGACCGCGACGCTGACCTGCACCGAGAAATAGGTGTTGAAGATGATCAGGGCCGTGCCCAGAACCGACCAATATTGCCATGGATGCGGGCTGAAGCGGAACCAGAAGAGCGAGAACAAGGCGACAGCCGCGATATAGTAGATGTAGAACCAGATGAACGGCGCGGACCAGAATATCGAAACGCCGACCGGCGCATCCTGCCCGTCCGCCAGCGGCGGCAGGCCGATATAGGCGCCCGCTTTCTCTCCACCGAAGTACCAAAGTAATATAGCGGCAAGCGACCAGAGAGCGGCCGAGATGAAAAAAGGTTTCGGCTTGGGGAAGAATGACAGAAACACGGGAAGCGCAGCTTTCTTGATTGGGATTTTCGAACCGCCGTGGCGTTTGTTGATGGGGAGCCTAGGACAGTTCTCCAAGAGCAGCAACCGGCAGAGACCTATTCTTACGTAGATGTAATCGCTTATCCCACGATCGTGATGCAGTTGTTCAGCCGCGAATTTTCACCCAAAGGATGAAACCTCTCCACATTTGCATGTCTCGACATCGCCCTCTTGCAGAATACTATCTTACGATATATATCTTACGACATGACTAACGATACAAAATCTCGAACCGCAAAGGAGAATCGCAATGAGAGGTTTTAGAGACCACATATTCGGAGAGGGCTTTGACATGGTCGAGGCATATATCCTACGACACGGTCGAGGCCGTGAATCGCGCGGCGACCACAGGAGAGACTTCATGAGAGGCTTCAAGGGCGGCATGTTCGGCGGCGGGTTTCGCACCGGCCGTAAGTTCGATGCAGCCGACCTGCAGCTCATCATCCTCGCCCTGCTCTCCGAGCAGCCACGCCACGGTTATGAGCTGATCAAGACTTTCGAGGAGCGCTCCGGCGGCTTCTATGTGCCGAGCCCGGGCGTCATCTACCCCGCCCTCACCTATCTCGAAGAAACCGGTCAGGCCGAAGTCGAGGCGAGCGGCACCAAGAAGCTCTACCGCATTACCGAAAGCGGCCAGAAGCGCGTCGATGACAATAGCGAGCTGGTGGAAGCAACCTTCGCCAAACTGTCGGCGATCGGCGAAAAAATGGCGCGCGTCCGCGAAGTCTTCGACGGCGGCGAGGATGATGGCCGCGACAGCCCGTTTGATCGTCACGGCTCCGGTGACGTGCATCGCGCCCGCCACCTGCTGCGCTCTGCCCTTCGCTCGAAATTCCCTTGGACGAAGGCCGAAGGTGCTCGCATCGCCGCCATTCTCGAGCGTGCCGCAGCTGACATCATCCGCGGCGACG